>JBIKWL010000138.1:0-13920 GCA_044356335.1 Candidatus Sericytochromatia bacterium | reverse complement strand
CACATACCAACACAACTCAAACACCCAGACCTTCCTTATCTCTGGCTTTGATGCCAGTTCCAGGCCGTGCTGAGAATGGTCTCTAAACGCTGGTAACGGGGTTTCCAGCCCAAAAGCGCTTCCGCTTTGGCGCTGGAGCCCACCAATATAGGGGGATCGCCCTCACGGCGCGGTCCTTCTTGTACAGGCACCCGTTGACCTGTGATCTTTTCAATTTCTGCGATCACTTCGCGCACCGAATAGCCACTGCCATTGCCCAAATTAAAGCACTGGCTTTTTTGGTGTGTCTGTAGATACTGCAGTGCCAGCAAATGGGCCTGGGCCAAATCCCAGACATGGATATAATCGCGTACACAGGTGCCATCGGGGGTGGGATAATCTGTGCCATTGAGCTGAACGTTTGAACGTTTGCCCAGCACAGCCTCAAAAATAATCGGAATCAAATGGGTTTCGGGTTCGTGACATTCCCCCATCTCACCTTCGGGATCGGCCCCCGAGGCATTAAAATAGCGCAGCGAAACATAGTTAAAGTCGGGATAAGCAGCGGCATAATCGGCCAGGGCCAATTCAATTGCCAATTTGGTGCGCCCATAAGGGCTGACCGGGGCAAAGGGATGCTCTTCGGTCAGGGGTAAAAATTGGGGTGGGCCATAGATCGCACAGGTCGAAGAAAAAATAAAATGAGGGATCTTGGCTTCCAGCACAGCATCCAAAAGGGCCAGGGTCTGTAAGACATTGGTCTGGTAGTAACGCGCAGGTTCTAAGACCGACTCCCCGACGGCAATTAATCCGGCAAAATTCATCACAGCTTCAACCGGATACTGTTTAAAAAAATGAGTGAGTTTTTCGCGATCGCCAATCTCCCCCTGCACCAAGGGGCAATTGGGAAGATGTTCGGCATGGCCGCCGACCAGGCTGTCGTAGACAACGGGCTGGTGGCCTTGCTGCAAGAGATACTTGACGACATGGGAACCGATATATCCGGCTCCTCCCATGATGGCGATCTCTGTCATCGGCGTTCTGTCCTTTTGTGGCTGCGGGTTTTTTATTGGGCAAAGTATAACACAGGGAGGGACTTTTTGAGGTGAACATCTTCCGACCTTGAAAATTGCCCCCCGAAAAAGAGATAATGAGGAAATCCGTACAAAAATCCGTACAAAAATCAGACAGGAAACCGCAGCGATGCCCAGCGTCAGCACCCGTGTTTTAGCCCCCAGCCAATTTGATCGTTCCGCAGCGCTGGGACGCGCCACCGCCAGCACATCCCCCCCTCCCACACAACCGACCTTTGCAGCACCGGAAAAGCCCAACTTGGCCCAATTGCAAATCGCCACCCAAGACAGCCTGAGCCTGGGGGAAAATCTTTCTGCGCGCGTGGCGGGCAGCGTGACCCAACTCAATGGCGCCTTGCAGACACTTCAGCAGCTTACCGACAGCGGTGAAAATGCCTCTCTTAGCGCTGTTTTGACGCGTTTCCAGAGCGAGACACTGCCACAAAATCGCGCCAATCTGCAGCAGAGTCAAAGCGAATTGGAAAGCCGTATCAGCCAATTGCCACCGGCCTCCAGCGAACGACAAAGTCTCGAACTGGAATTGGCGGCGGTCAATCAAACCCTGGACCTGTACCAGGCAGCCGAACAGCTCCTGGCCACATCCCCGGTTTTAAATGCCCGTCCCAGCAGCGCTCCCGCCTCGGCAATTTCCGAGGTTCCGGCGGGATTGGCTCCGTTTAGCCCCGCCCAACGCGCGATTTTAAATAGCGATCCTGTGCTTTTGAGCAGCCTGGTTCCCAAATTGGAAAAAGCCGAATTAAAACCCCTGCTGACCGCTTTTCTGGCGGTGATCAACAGCCCAGAATCCAACCCAGAATCCAGCCCAGAAAAGGTCTTGGCCAGTTTACAGCTCTTGTTCAAAACCCAACCCGAATCCAGCCTTTTGCAAAAGCTTTTGCCGCCCAATTTGCAGCCTCTGGCCAAAATAGTCTTGCAGCAAAAAGACAGCCATTTAAACAAATTGGACTTGCTCACGCCTCAAAAACAGGAAAAAATCCTGGCCCAGTTAACAACCTTGGCCAGCCTCAAAGACGGGCAACCCCCCAGCAAAGAGCAATTATTGGCCTTGGCTGAATTGGCCAAAACCCTGGGAGCAGATTTAAAAACGATCAAAGACCTGCTGCCCGCCTCGGGGCAACGCTTGGCTGATGCTTTTAGCAAAAGCCTGGGTAAATACCAAAGCCTCAACCCCGTCAATTTGGAAAAATTCATATCGGCTTTGGCCACTCTCAGCGACGATCAGGTCAATAGCCAAGACGCTGGCGCCCTGTTGCAGGTCATTGAAATTGGAGGACGGGAAGCCCTCAATTTTAAAGAATTTTTACCCGAACGCCTGCAAGGGGTGTTGACCCGCCTGGTGGATGAACACCTGCTCAGCGCTTTGGAGCTGATCAATGGCCAAGATCTAAACAAGGCATTAACTGCAGTGATTGAAGACCAACCCGAAAAAGGACTGAGCAGCTTGGTGGATGCGCTCAAAAAAGGGGGCAAAGTCCTGCTCAAACCAGAGCAACAAAAAGCCCTCACGGCCCTGTTGGAGGTCTTTCTGATCGATAGCAATGGTCAAAAACTATTGAGTGAAGCCCTGGCTGCCGGCGACGAAAAACGCCTGACCAGCTTGGTCGAAAACCTGGGAAAGCGCACAAACAGTCTCAACAGCAGTTTACAAACAGCAGCGCCAACGCCCACACCAACGCCAACTCCCGCCCCCAGCGCAGCAGAAACCCCACCCAACTCCCTGAGCGGAGTCGAAGCGAGACCAGAAGTCGAAGCCAACTCAGCCAACTCGGCCAACTTGGAAAAAGCGATTAAAACACTCGATTTGCCTGAGACCGATCTGCCTGTGGCCCAAAAGCTCTACGCCAATTTATCCGAGAAAGAGGCCAAGAACCTGACCAAAGCCCTGGACGAGCTTGATGGGCCGATGCGCAGCAAAATGCTGGCCCTCTTGGCCAACTTGCCCGAAGGGCTGATCCGTCCCTTTTTACAGGCGGAAAAAGGCATCAAAGTCCTGACCCAGGGCCTGAGCGGGGTGATTCAGAACTTTGATAAACTCAAGGTCTCTTTTGCAATTGTCTTGCCCAAATTGGCGAAGGCCTTGGAAAAATCCCTGCCGATACTGGGAGCCCAACAGTCTTTTTCCGACGCCCAGCGCCTGATGGGTATCGCCCAAACAGGCAACTATCTGGATCCTGCCACCCAACAGACCACCCGCTATACCGACCCCACCATTCGTGCCATGGCCTTGGTGGGTGCGGGGCTCAACCAAGCCGACACAGGTTTGGCTCTGTTTGAAGCGCTGGGTATTGGTTTGGTTGGTGTTGGCCCGCAAGTGGCACTGGCTTTGGGCAGTGCCAGCCTGGAGATCATGATGGGCGTGTACAACGAAGATCCCAGCAGCATTCCCGCCAATGTCAAAGAAGGCGTCAAGGCCCTGGCCTTGGGCCAAGCACTGGTTTCTGACGATGCGGCAGCCGTGGTCAAAGAGATCTATGGGGTGGAAGGTACCGCTGCCATTTTGGCAGAACTTGGCGACAGCATTGTTCAACTCGATCAAACTGAAACGGGACGGATCGCCGTGGCCCGGCTGGTGCTCTTAAAAGCAGAGTTTCGCGATGGGGTTGCCAAAGCCTTTGCCACAGACGTGTTAGATAAAGGCGGCAAAGCCAGCGACTTTCTCTTGAACCAGCTCAAAGCTGGCAGCGTCAAAGTCGAAAGCCTGTTTGACGGGGCCACAGGCAAATTGAGCCAGGCCAGCCGTGAACTCTTGGCCCGTTTTGCCGCCAGCGGCTCAGAGGCCCTGCAGACGGTTTACAGCAAGTTGATCGCCCAACCCAGCGATGAACTCTTCCAATTTACCCGCCAGGCCTTGGACAGCGGCCTGCTCAAACTGGAAGATGTCGTGGCAGGCTTAAAAGGGGCCGACGGCAAACTGAGCGAAAAAGCCCTGACGCTTTTGGTGGACCTGTTTAAAAACGGCAAGGTCCAATTGGAAGCTGTCATGGATACCCTCAGCAAAGTGATTTCTGACCCCACAGTGCTCAAAGATTTTGCCTCGCAATTGCTCGATAAAGCGGGCAATCAGATTGATCAGGTTTTGGATCTGGCTTACCAGAAAGGGGTCAATATTGCCGATTTGCTCGCTGAGCGGGTCTTGGCTGGCAAGAGCAAGGCAAAAGAGGGTTTGCAGACTTTGCAGGGTTTTATTGAGCGTCAGGGCCAGGCCTTGGCGGGCCAAGGCGACGCACTGCTCCAAGCCTTTAAGGCCAAGGTGGGGCCATTGTTGCAGAGCGCCACGCGCGTGGCTCAAGCCACAGGCACGCAGGTCCGAGACATTGCCAGCGATTTAAAAAAGACCCTGACAGATATTTCAGGCAAATTAAAAGATCTCAGCAAATTGGGCCTGGACGAATTGAATCAACTCCTGCAGGAATTGGATCGGATTGGCGATGATGTGATTGCCGCTTTGGGAGATACCCGTTTTGGCAAAGAGGCCAATCAACTGTTGGATAAATTGGGCTCCGTTTACAAACAGGCCCAAAATCTGGCGGATCGCAGTGTTGGTGCAACCAAAGAAGTGTTGCTCAAAATCGGTAAAAAAGCAGAGGGCATTCTCAGCGAAATAGCCCAGAGCACAGGCCGACTCGCGAGCAAGGCCGGGCAAGTCTTGGAGAGCACCCGCAATCTCCTGCGCGATGTGGTGCTGCGCAGTGAAGATGAATTTGCCGACGTGGCCCGCCGCTTGGGACTGGACGCAGTGCCCGACAGTCTGAAAAAAGCCTTGGCAGGTCTGGATCCGAAAGATTTCCAAGCGGCGGTGGATCTGCTGGCAAAACTGGGCCCCGAAAACAGCGGGCGCCTGCTCGCTGTGTTGGACTTTCTGCCAGATTTTGCCCTGCGCAATATGTTTAAATCTGCGGAGTTGGGAGCCAAGTTGGTCAATGGCATTACCCAGCTCTTTGACACCCTCGAAAGCCAAATTGGCAAAAAAATCACAGGGCCGATGTTGAAAGTGTTTTCAGAAAAAATTGCCAAAGGCCTGGGCAAAGCCATCCCGCTTTTGGGAGCGGCTCTCTCGGCGTATGATACCGCCCGGACCACCAAAATTTTCCTTACGGGCAAAGACCTCAATGGCAATGCCTACAACGGCGATGCCCGCATGCTGGCGTATATTGGCTCCAAGCTCAATTTGCTGGACACGGCCCTGGGCGTTGCTGAGGTGATACCGGGTGTGGCGGTTTTGTCGGCAGCCCCCTCGATTGGCTTGGCTCTGGGCTCCACGGCCCTGGATATCTTGGCAGATTATTACAACGATCCGCAAAACCAGATGCCTCCTGCCGCGCAGGGAAAATTGCTGATGGCGGCACAGGCCGTGGCGGTGGGCACCCTCGATCCGGTGGGCTTTATGATGCTCTCCGAAATCGCTGGCGATCAGACCGAACGCACCGCCGAGGCCCTGGTCGAGTTGGTACAGAGCGGCAAACCCAAAGCTGAAATTGAAAAATTTGTCAAAAGCCTGTCTCAAAACTGGAGCCAGAATGACGATATCACCCGCCTGTTTCTGCGCAAATTGGAAGCCAAAGGCATTCCCCTGCGTGCGGGAGCCTTTAGCGATGAAACCCTGAAACTGCTGTTTAAAAACCTGGATACCGTGGTTATCAGCCGAACGTCTCAGGACTATGGCGATATGCGCACCTTGGCCATGGCTGGAGGCCCCTCCGTGCGGGCCTATGCCATTGATCGCCTCTCGGCCCAACAGACCAATGCCAGTGAAGAGCAGATCATCTTTGATCTGATCACCCGCACCGACAGTCCCCAATTGGATAAACTGCTGACCTCCCTCAAAGAGATCCAGGGGCAAAACAAACGCAGCCCGGCAGGGGTCAGCCGCCTGATTTATGAATTGGAAGACGATCCCGTGCGCTTAAAGGGCTTTGTCACCCATTTGGCCCAAGAAAAAAGCAGCTATCTGGATGAGGTTTTTGACAGCCCACAATTAAACAATCAGCAGGTGCTGGGTTTTGCCCGGACCCTGCTGGCCGATCGCAGTATTGCGCTTTCAGATGCAGCCAAACTGGCCATTTTTAAGCGTGCCGCTCAAGAGGGGGATTTGGCCCTGGTGGAAAAACTCCTGACGGGAACCAGTCTGAAAACCAAACAAGCCATGATTGGCGTCTTGGCAGGCAATTTGACACGTTTTCAAGTGGCCTTTGGCAGTGATACCCAAAACGCGGGCAAAGTGGCTTCCTGGATTTTGGCCTATGGCAGCAAAACACAGATCGAAACGGCCTTTACAGGGCTCGATAACAGCCTCAAATCCTGGTTTGGCCGGGGCACAGAGATTATCAAACAGGCCTTGGACTATGCCGACGCCAATGGCATCAACCTCTCTGGCAAATTGACCAAAGCCAGCTTGACAGCCCTGGTCGGAAATTTGGACAGCAATTGGAGCAAACTCTTTGGCAACCATGCCGAAAATTTGAGCTATGTTAAACGCCTGGCAGATATCTCCGATGTCGATGGCAAAGCCGCCATTCTCAACAGCCTGATTACAGGTTGGACACCCACCCAATCCGAGGCCCTGATTTTTAATATCTTAAACGGGGCCTCAGACACAGAATTTAGAAGCCTGATCGAAAAAGTCGGCGCCCAGCGCATTGCTGACGAATTAAACAGCCCCAGCCTCTCTGGCCAGCAGCGGGCGGCAGCCAGCCAGCGTTTGGGACAAGTTATGGCCCGCATCGTCACCACATTTGAAAATCCCAACCCCTATCTCGATGGGGTGCTCAAAGACATCACAGGCCGAGGCAATATTATGAGCGACGATATCGTCGATGCCATGATCAAGAGCCTTTACAGTCAAGGGAAAGGGGCGGCACTGGGAAAAATCAACGACACAAATTTGGGCCGATTGATCGATCAGTATTCAGCCTACAAAGACGGCAATTTTATCTACCTCGATGATGCCAGCAAAGTCTCGATCAACCGCTTAAAAGCGGCACACTCAAGCGTTCGTTTGCGTGGCCGCAGATAAGCGGCAATGGCGCTTAATGCGCTGAAACCTGAACGGTAGCTGCGGGCAATTGGGCCAGCAGTTCGGCATAAGCCTGCAAAAGTGCCTGTTTGAGTGGTGTTTGTGCCAATGGATCTGTGCAGGCCAAATATTCGACTTCCAGCGCATTGATCTGGGCGGTTTGCGCTTGCCAATCGCGTTGGACCTGTTCCAGGCGTTGCAATTGTTTTTGATGTGCGATCTGTTTGAGCTGATGCCCCAAACGTTGCAGGTCAGTCAAGGCCGCATCGATCAGGCCATCCCAAGCGGCTTGCCAAACCGCAAAAGCCTGGACAAGCCCCGCATTTGCACCAGCGGGCAAGGCTTGACGTTTTTGCCTTTCGCTCTGGATCCAGCTCTGGGCATCAGCCAGGCCCAAACGGGCAGCTTGGGCCTGTGCGGAGGTCAAAGCTGTAACCACAACCGGTTCTTCTGCACCTTGTGAGAACAGACGCGAAAGACTCTGCAAAGTGCTCAAGCGCAGTTTGCGCCAAGTTTCAAACTGAGCGGATGTCAGTTTGGCCTGTAAAAACCGCGTTTGGTCTGATTGCAAATCCAGGGTCTGTTTTTGCAAAGCCTGAACCTGGCGCAGACCAAAATAGGCGGTTTGTTTGCCTGCCAAAGTCGCCAGTTCAGCTTGAATGCTGGCTTTTTCTTCAGGCGAAAATGTGCGCTGCAATTTGGCGCGCAATTGCATGCTCAAACGGCTGGCCTGCAGCGGGTCAAAATCCTCAAGAGCAGAGGCCGGTGAGGCAACAGAGGCTGTTTCTGAGGATTGGGAGGCAGAGGCCGCTTCAGCGACAGAAACCAGTTCAGCAGGTTCGGAGACCGAGGTCGCCTCGGTCTCAAGAGAGAGCAACGCCCATTGCTGATTGACAGCCAAAACCAATTGCAACAGTGCAGCCCGCTCCACAGGCCCCAATCCACCTTTTAATTGCCTGAGCTTTTGCAAATAACCGGCCTCTGGCGCAGGAATTTCAACCTTCTTTTGGGCATTCAGGGCGTCCCATTTATACGCCTGGCATTTGAGCAGGGGGTACAAAACGCCCATTGAAGCCAAATCTTTGGGGCGATTGTCTTCGGCATAACAGGCTTGGAGGGCTGCCAGGGCTTGCAAAACAAGTGCGCTGCGCTGTGCAAGTGGGCTCTGGTCGTTTAAGGCCTTGAGCCGCAAAATCCAGACTTTCAACTGTTCTGCCCGGCTGTCAGAAGCAGAAAGTTGTACCTGGGTTTTGAGGTTTTCGGCAATCTGTTGATTCTGGGATGTAGGCAGCTGTTTGACACGCTGAAATTCGCGCTCCGCTTGTTTTTCGAGCAACTGTCGCTCTGGAGAAGGGCGCAAGGGTTCAAAGGTTTCTGGCCCTTGACTCTGTTGAATCAGATCGGGCAATTGAAAGGCTGTGGGGTCAAAGTCGGCTCCCTGGTTTTCGACAAACGGAATGTGCATCAAAACAAGTCCTCAACGCCATTGGCAAATTCAAACAGCACCCATGGGTGGGAGCTGTCCAACGGATCTGCTGCGGCCAAAACCTGAGCCGAGACAAACGGGTCTTGCAAAAAGACCTGCATCTCGGCTCTCTGCAAGAGTGTTTCAGAGATCACCAGCCCGCGGCCGGCCGAGCGTTCAAGCGCGGTTTGGGCCCGCTCACAGGCCAAACCGCGATAAGCCAAGCGCCCCGCCGCGACAAAGACCTCACAGGGCCCTTCGGCGATGCCAACCCCCAACTGTATCGGCTCTGGATAAAGGGGATTTAAATTGGCCAATTCCTGCCGCAGATCCCAGGCAGCAGAAAGCGCTTCAAAGGGCGAGGCAAAGATCCCCAAAACCGAGGCCTGTGTTTTTTGCAAACAGGCCCCTTCATGCGCTTGAATCCGGCTTTGCAACCATTGCAAAAGCTCAGTATCGCCTTCCACAGGGTTCAAGATCTCGACGGCCAAAAAGATTTGCGACTGCAAAGGCAAGGCTTCGTCGGGCCCCAACACTTCTTCGGGAAAGAGATCATGAAAAGCCTGTACAGCCTGTACCTGAGCGGCGGTAACCGCTTGGGATTGCCAGTGCAAATTCTCCAAACTCACGGTGATCTCATGGGAATTCTGGTTCAGCAGCTGCAAACGAGCCTGGGCATTGCATAAAATCACATCCTGCGGGGCCAATTCCGGGGTTGTAAATTGCCCAAGCACCTCAACCCGCAGCTGATTCTGAGCGTCGGGATTGGGTTTATGGGGGGGCAAAATCATCAGAATCAATTCATTCTCGCAGCTCAAACTGCGCAAGACATACGGCCCCGGCGGCAATTGCAGCTCAAATTGACGGGTTTCATGGCCCTGTAAATTTTGCTGCCAGCTAATGTGTTGTGTATTGCCGGGGCTGCCCGCACAAAAATACTTCTCTTGGGTCTCCCGCAGTTTTTTGGCGGGCTGAAAGGTCAATTCCAAATTCTGATCAAATGCCAGACCATAACTGACCGCGCAGCTCGGGCAATAGGCCTGATCCTTGAGCTGGCCCAGATGCTGAAAACTCTCTTTGGGGCCTTTGCAGCCGGGGCAACGGCAATCCCACATCAAATGCAAATCGCCTTCTCGGCTGAGAATCAGACAGGCTTTTAAGACGGCCAAAGGGTCGAGGGCATAGGCCTCGGCCAATTCAATCGGCCGCAAACGGTAGGCCAAGCGCTCAGGCGCGCGAAAGATATAATCCGCCAGGGCCAAACGCACCTCTGGGGAGGCAATGAAAGCCTGCCAGTTTTGGCTCCAGGTCTGAATCTTTTCTTTTGTAGGGCCCGTTAAGGGTTCAAAGAAAGCCCTGAGCGGGGGGGTGCCGCTGGCCAATAATAAACCGAGTTCGCGAAACAGCTTGATAAATTTCTCGATCTCTTTGCCCACCAGGAGTTTGGCTATCGGCGTGGGCAGATGTGAGACAAAGCGAATTTCACAGACCACCTCGGTTTGCTCAGCCGTTTTGGCCTGCAATTGCACGCCAAAACGCAGGTATTTTAAAGGGCCTTTGCTGTGAATGCGCTCAACATGGTAATAATCGGGGGCAGACCACTCATAAGGCAATTCTTCATAAGCCACGGCCAAGCCACTGTTCTTGGTCTGGGCATGCATCCAGGTACTGCCATAATTGCGGGTGAGATAGGTATTTTGGGTCGCTTGCATACCCACTTTTTGATTCAAAAAATCCGTATAGGCCAAAACCGGCCAGAGCTGCTCAGGACTGCCGGGCACAAGCACACTTTGACTCAGCACCTGAGCCTCTCCGCGCAAGCTCTCTAGACGCGAGGCGCTGCGCAAGGTTTCGGCTTCTTTTTCGGTCAGGGGGTAGGCCTGTTCAGTCATGTTATCAATTGTATTCCTGCAGGTAGGGTGTGGCGTTCATAGTAACAAATCTGAGGCCGAGGGCCAACAAAAATCCTAATCTGGCCTCACGGCCTGCACCACGCGCAAGAAATTCAGGCCCAAAATTTTGCGAATGCGTGTCTCTGACCAGCCCCGCTTGGACATCTCCGCCACCAGCCGGGGCTGGTAGGTAATATCCGGCAAATCTTTTGGCAGGCGAATCATGCCATCATAATCCGAACCCAGCGAAGCTGCGTCTTCGCCTCCGATGCAAATGATATGCGCCAAATGATCGACAATGCCCGCCACAGACTGCCCTGCGCGCCGCTGCGAGAGAAAATTGGCTTCATAAATCGCCCCAATCGTGCCCCCGCGCTCGGCTACCGCGCGAATTTGTGCGTCGTCAATATTCCGCCAGATGTCATACACCCCTTTGACCCCCGTGTGGGTGACAATCGGTGGCACATCTGCGGGCATCACATCGAGGGCATCAAAGAACCCCCTGCGGTTAATATGTGCCAAGTCGACGAGCATTTTGAATTCCACCATGCGTTCCACAAAAGCCTTGCCAAAGCTTGAAAGCCCTTCGTGGGCGTGGAGTTTGTCAAAATTGCTGGCACCAATTCTGCTGCGGGTAAAGTGCACCAGGGTAATGCGATGCACCTCGGGAATGCGGGCCAGATCGTGTAAATTGTGGTCAACGGCCTGCCCTCCCTGAATCGAGATCCACGAAGCCACTTTGCCTGCGGCTCTGGCACGGCGGTAATCGGCATACGAGACGACATGTTCAAACTGGTCTGAATGCCGTTTGAGATCGGCCAGAATCATGGCAATATTTTCGCGCAGGCGGCCATATTTCTCTGAAGTTCGGCGCAGGGGATGGGTGGGGATATCCCAAACCAGGCCCGCCATTTGGGCCTCCAAACAGCGGGGGAAATCGACCTGTCCCGCAAAAGGCGCGCCCCAGGGATTTAAGCGGTGGTGCTGCTCCAAGCTATAGCCCGCCACGCGCTTCCAGATATACGAATCGGTGTGTAAATCGATGACTTCGCTGTCGAGGTAGAGCCGGACAGCATCCGGGTCGATGCCCAAATGCTGGGCCCAGGCCTCGGGGTTGTGGCGGTGATCGCGGTAGTCGAGCATGGCAGACCTTTTTTGCTCCAGTATACCCCAGCCCTTCTGGCTTGCAAGCCCAGATCCGGTTAAACTGGCAAGAGTCAGCGATCTCTCATCTCGCCCATCTGGAGAAAAGCCATGTCGATCCCCCCTTTTGAGCTGATTCAAGGCAAGCGCCCGCTGCTGATCAGCATGCCCCACAACAGCGCCCTTATACCGCCTGAACTGGCAAACCGCATGCATCCGTATGCGCAGACCAGCCCCGACACGGATTGGTTTCTCGATCGGCTCTACAGCTTTGCCAAAGACCTCGGCGCGAGTCTGCTCAAACCTGCCTGCTCGCGCTATGTCATCGACCTCAACCGCCCCCCCGACAATGCCTCGCTTTATCCGGGGCAAAACACGACCGAACTCTGCCCCACCAGCTGTTTTGACCTGCGTGAAATTTACCTACCCGGCGAGGCCCCCAACCAGGCCGAGATTCAGGCCCGGATTGAAAGTTGGTGGCAGCCTTACCACCAGGCCCTGCAAGCCGAACAAACCCGCCTGCATCAAAAGCACCCGCGCGTACTGATCTTTGAAGCGCACTCCATCGCCTCAGCAGTGCCGCGTTTTTTTGAAGGGGTTTTGCCCGTGTTTAATTTGGGCAGTGACAATGGCCAGAGCTGTGAGCCCGAACTGGAGCAGATCTTTGCTGACAATGCCGAGGCCAGTGGCCAGAGTTGGGTGCTGAATGGGCGCTTTAAAGGGGGCTATATTACCCGCGCTTATCACCAATGCGAAAGAGGCCTGTTCACCCTGCAATTGGAGCTGTCCCAGGCCAGTTATCTCAACGAAGCAGAAAAAAGCTGGGCACAAGAAAAAGCGGCCCAGACTGTGCCTGTGCTAGAAAAGATGCTGGGCCAAGCGCTGGATTGGCTCGAAAAGGAATAGCGCCGCAGAAACAGGGCCTAGAGCAGATCCAAGCGCACTTTGACCATGCCTTTTTTGGCTTTGGCAATGCGTTGAAAGGCCGCCTGCGAGAGGTCGATAATTCGGCTGCCGCCATAAGGCCCGCGGTCGTTGATGCGCACCACCACACTGCGGGAATTGCTCAAATTGGTGACCCGCACGACACTGCCAAAAGGCAGGCTGCGATGGGCGGCGGTCATGGAGTAAATATTGACCTTTTCGCCGTTGGCCGTGCAACATTTGCCATGAAAGCGGCTGTTGTAATACGAGGCCAGCCCAATAGTGACAGGCAGGCGGGCACGGGCCTCCGCTTCGGTCGAGCCCGAGAAACAGCCCAGCAGAAAGCCCAGCGCCAAACCGAGTTGAAGCATCCGGTGGGGCTTCAACCCAAGTAATAAAATGGCTTGTTTCAGCATTTCACTACTATACTGTTTTTTGCTGGCTGGATCAATTGTTTCATTGGGATCCCGATTTTCAAGAAAAATACAATCCCAATTATATCGCCGCTTCCATCAGCGAAATGCTCGAACGCCTGATTGAGTGGTAATTTGCTTCAACTTTGCAAAATGAACGCTTCTTTCGTTTTAACCAAACAAAGGTCAATAGAGACGAATATCTCAGCGAAATATCAAAGGGGAGATACTGTGAACATAAAACCTAAAAAAGCCTTGATTATTTTATACCCTGGTTGCATTTATTTTGAAATTGCGGCTTTTGTGGCCCAAGCCGCTGCCAGCCACAAAATAGAAGTTGTGATCCCCGAGGGCAACCAGCTGCGCGTAGATGAAGGCATCACGATTGTGGCGGATGCAAATTATGCAGACTGCACGCTTGAAAATACGGAGTTTGTGGTAGTCCCTGGTGGAGATCCCTATGCGGTGATCGACAATAAAACACTTGAGAAGCTGTTAATCGAAGCACATGGCCGTGAAGATCTTGTGATCGGAGGCATTTGCAATGGGGCTTTGTTACTTGCCAAAGCGGGTCTCTTAAACGGTAAACGCTGTACGCATCATTGTATTGAAAAATACGCGCCCTTACCGGATTACCAGGCGCTTTTGGATTTTGCCACACCGCTGTTTGAATCTTCCATTTATGTGGATACAGATGTGGTGCTTGATCAACGCATTGTCACAGCCAAAGCCAGTGCTACAATGGCCTTTGCTGACACCCTTTTGAGACAAGCCCGACAGGGATAAGTTGAAAGACCTAATATTTATCAAATAATTTTTTAATATCCAAGAACGTGTCCAAACCCAGCAGCCCCATGTCCTTCATCAGCATCTGGTTTTTGAGACTTTTCTCCAGAATGGCTTTGGTCAGGGCGTCGGCAAAGGCCGTTAAGATATCTGAAATATTGATATCTTTCAGATCAAGAAAATTATCTTTGCGCAGTTTAAATTGGAAGGT
>JBIKWL010000028.1:0-47381 GCA_044356335.1 Candidatus Sericytochromatia bacterium | reverse complement strand
AAAGGCACTCTTAAAGCCGTTGATCAGGATATTGGCGATATCGTGCACGTCAAAGTCAAAGAGCTGAGCCGCCAGATAGAGCTCATCGGTCACGGTGGTATTGGAGATCAGGCGATTGTCCGTGTTGATCGTGACCCGCAAACCAAGATCGTAGTATTTTTTCAATGGGTGATTTTCGAGTTTATCAATCGCTTTGGTCTGCAAATTGGAGTTGAGGCAGATCTCCAGGGGAATGCGATGGTCGTTGACATAATTAAGCAGATCGCGATCTTCGATCAAGCGGGTGCCGTGACCAATGCGGTGGGCCCCACAATAGTGAATCGCCTGAGCAATACTATTGGGTCCAAAGGCCTCGCCAGCATGAATGGTGCAATTGATATTTTCATTCAGGATCAATTCAAAGGCTTCTTTGTGATCTTTGGCGGGATTGTCGTATTCTGCCCCAGCCAGGTCAAAGGCAACCACACCGCGATTTTTAAAACTGATGGTGAGACCCGCCAAGTCGAGCGAGCTTTCGGGGCTGATATGGCGAATCCCACAGATAATCACGCCAGTAATGATATCGTATTGGCGTTCGGCATCCGCCAAGCCCTGTAGCACCGCTTTGACAATCTGGTGCATCGAAAGGCCATTTTTGGTGTGCAAGAGCGGGCAAAAACGCACCTCTAGATACTTCACATTTTCACTGGCCGAATCTTCAGCCAATTCAAAGGCCGTGCGGCGCAAAGAATCAAAGTCTTGCAGCACCGAGAGGGTAATGTCAAAGGCCCTCAGATATTCTTCGAGGCTTTCGCAGTCTTCGCCGACCTGAACAAGTTTGCGCAGTCCTTCTGCGTCAGAGGCGGGCAGAACAATGCCCTTCTCTCTGGCAATCTCGAGCATCGTCTCGACCCGCATTGAGCCGTCGAGGTGCACGTGTAAGTCGGTCTTGGGGAGCTGGAGCAAGATGTCCCGTGTGGGTAATTGTTTAGGCATCTATTCGCCCTTCTTTCTTCGCGATTCTGTTTTTTTAATTCTTTTCATTTTAGCAGAGAGGGGAGGGTAAACAGGTTTTAAGCATATCCCCTTACACATTTCCCTCACTTGATCTATAATTTTTATTCTGACAGCATTGGTATGCGATCAGGCTGAATCACGCTGATAAAGCAACTAAAAAAAGTAACTGTAAAAAGATGGATTTTGCGCCCAAGAAAAAAATGCAAAGACTGTAAAGATATCGTGGAAACCTGAAGAAGCGAAACAGGGTCCGCCCCTGGTCGGGACAAAATCCCCCCGGTAGCCATTTAATTTTCGGCTCCGGCGTTTCAACATCTGCTTCGACCCCCGGCATGTCTCCTTCAGGGAAATCGTTACAATCCTTCATTTTGCCCTTAGCACGAACTCCAGAGCGCTTTGATGAGACTAAATTTTCATTAACGTTCTACTTTTGTTTAGTAAAAGATCGTGTATAATGTGGTATCTGAATTGTGTGATATTTGATTTTGATGTTTACACGTAGATATTTACATAATTGTGTACCCGCGTCGTTTCTCACGCCCTGTTCAAACAGACTTTGGTTTAGACAGATTTTTTAGACAAAACCTGTCAAGACATTGTCACCGTTGGAAAAAGAGCCGAGAACATTCGCAGGACCAAAGAATTGTATGTCCATGACTGTCGAGCGTTCAACTCAGGTATCAGATTGTTGAAAATTAGAAGGATAAAGGAGGTCGGCGACTTCCCCTCGGAGAGTACGTCGCCCGAATTATATGGCACCACCACCAGCTAAAAAAGGAAAAGGCAAGGGCAAAGAAGTCACTGCCCTGATCAAACTGCAAATTAATGCAGGCAAAGCAAACCCCGCTCCGCCCATCGGTCCGGCTCTCGGCCAGCATGGCGTGAACATCATGGAGTTCTGCAAAGCCTACAATGATCGCACCAAAGATCAGGTAGGCATGATTATTCCTGTTGAGATCAGTGTCTATGATGACCGCTCTTTTACCTTTGTTACCAAGACTCCACCCGCCTCTGCGTTGATCAAGAAAGCTCTCAAGATCGAAAGTGGCTCTGCTAATCCCCAAAAAACCATTGTTGGCACATTAACTTCTGACCAAGTCAGAGAAATTGCCCAGGCCAAAATGCCTGACCTCAATGCACGGGATATGGCTGCAGCCATCAAGATGATTGAGGGCTCTGCTCACAGCATGGGCGTGGCTGTTAAATAACAGGATAAAGGACTGAGCCATGGCACGTTTGAGTAAAAGACAAAAACAGATGAATGAACTGGTGGGAGACCAGGCCCAATTTTCTCCCTCTGAGGCTGTAGAACTGGTTAAAAAAACCAGCTTGGCCAAATTTGATGAAACCGTGGAAGTCGCCTTTTGTTTGGGCATTAACCCCAAACATGCTGATCAGCAGGTACGTTCCACCGTCTCACTGCCCGAAGGTACGGGTCAAACCGTCCGCGTGGTCGTAGCAGCCAAAGGCCCCGCAATCAAAGCCGCTGTTGAAGCAGGGGCCGTTGATGCTGGTGCTGATGAGCTGATTGAAAAAATTCAAGGCGGCTGGTTCGATTTCGACGTTCTGATTGCTACCGCCGATATGATGGCCCCGCTGTCCAAGCTGGGTAAGATTCTCGGCCCCAAAAAACTGATGCCAAACCCCAAAGCAGGTACCGTTGTTGCTCCTTCACCTGATGCAGTGAGCAAAGCCGTGACCGAGTTCAAGGGTGGGAAAGTGGAATTCCGCAATGATCGCCAAGGCAATGTGCACGTGGCGATTGGCAAATCCTCTTTCGAATCGATTCGCCTCATGCGCAATCTGGCAGCCGTTTACAGTGCCATCATGAAAGTCAAGCCTTCTGCCGCAAAAGGTCAATACATCAAAACCTTCGCCCTGTCTGCAACGATGGGTCCTGGTTTGCATGTCGATCTTGGCCGGTTGAATGAACTATCTGCGGTTGAATAAGGAGAAAAACGATGGTTACTCTGGCCCAGAAACAAGAACGGATTGTTGAACTTAAAGATCAATTTTCCCGTACGAAATTGGCAATGGTCTCTGATTACAGAGGTCTGAATGTCAAAGAAATGAGCGAGTTGCGTCGTCGTCTGCAAGCTGCAGGTGGAGACTACACAGTGGCCAAGAACACCCTTGTCCGCCGTGCGCTTCAGGAAACTGAAGGCATGCCCGCAATCGACAGTTACCTCGAGGGTCCCACGGCCTTGGTTTTTGGATTTAACGATCCAGTCACCCCAGTCAAGACACTCTTGGACTTTTTCAAGGAAAAGAAAAAAGAACTTGAAATTCGCGGTGGCATTGTAGAAGGCAAGGCAGTTTCTGCCAAAGATCTGCAACAAATCGCAACCCTGCCCAGTCGTGAAGAGATGGTGGCCAAATTGTTGGGCTCCATGCAATCTCCCGCTCAGGGCGTCGTCATCACCCTTTCTGGGGTGGCCCGGAATCTGGTCTATGCACTGGAAGCCGTTCGCAAACAAAAAGAAGAAAACAGTTAATCGAGAAGGAGCATTACAATGGCTACTCTGACCAAAGAAGATATCGTTGAAGCAGTCGGCAGCATGAGCTTGCTGGAAGTCGCTGATCTGGTGAAAATGTTTGAAGATAAATTCGGTGTTTCTGCTGCTGCCCCCGTGGCCGTAGCTGCTGCCGGCCCTGCTGCCGCTGCTGCTGAAGAAGAAAAAACCGATTTCGACGTCATCCTGGCTGACGCTGGCGCCAATAAAATCAAGGTACTGAAAGTCGTTCGCGAACTGACTGGCCTTGGTTTGAAAGAAGCCAAAGAGCTGGTTGACACCCTGCCCAAAGCCGTCAAAGAAGGCGCAAGCAAAGAAGAAGCTGAAGCCATCAAAGCCCAGCTCGAAGCTGAAGGCGGCAAAGTCGAAATCAAATAAAAGCCTGTCCTCGGACATGCATTTGATCGACACGCATACCCACCTCAATCTCGACGACTACAAAGACGATCGACCTGAGGTCATACAAAGGGCTCTCGATGAGGGACTGATCCGGATGTTACTTCCGGGCGTCACTCTCGAGAGCTGTCTTTCTGCTTTGGAATTGGCACAGCGCTATCCGGGTTTGCTCTATTGTGGTTTGGGCATTCACCCCCAAGACGCACATACCTGGAATGCTGAGACAGAAGCGCAATTGTTGGAATGGTCAGCCTCTGCAAATGTGGTCGCCATTGGTGAGACGGGCCTGGATTATTACTGGGACGACTCACCGCCTGAGGTACAACACCACAGTTTGCGCAAACAAATCCAACTGGCCCACCAATTGGACCTGCCTCTGATCTTACATGTCCGCGACAAACAAGACAGCCGCAGAGCCTATGAAGATCTGCTCACCATTCTCAAAGAGGAAGACGCCCAAGAAGTGGGGGGGGTGATGCATTGTTTTTCAGGGGATTTGGCCTTTGCTCAGGCAGCGATTGAGATGAATTTTTTTCTGGCCTTTGGGGGTGTTTTAACCTTCCGCAGCGCACAAAACCTGCAGACCATTGCCAAAGAAATCGGCACGGAACACCTATTGCTTGAAACAGACAGTCCCTGGCTGGCACCGGTTCCCCACCGGGGCAAACGCAACGAACCGGCTTATTTGCCCCAGGTACTGCAGCAATTGGCCTTGCTCAAAGCGGCGGAGCCCGAAGATATTGCCCAAATCACCACCGAAAATGCCCGCCTGCTCTTTCGCTTTTAAAACAGATCCGCTTTGTCCAAGTCCGCCGGATCTGTTCATCTGCTCGATTTCATGCTAGTTTGTTACAGTACAACACGGTAAAAAAATGACACACTCATCGTATTCACACCCCTCCCTACAGGCCCGTTTAAAAGCTGATACAGAAAGGCTGGAACAGGCTCTATGAAATATTTTAGGGCCTCGTTTTTCGTCACCCTGGTAGGTTTGATCTGTGCCTTTCTCTGGGGCGGCGGCGTCGGTGTTTTGATTGCCGCTATTTTAAGCGTGATGGAAGTCAGCCTCTCGTTTGATAACGCGGTTGTCAACGCCTCAGTACTCAAGACCATGGACGATAAATGGCGAAAGCGCTTTTTAATTTGGGGCATGTTGATCGCCGTTTTTGGTATGCGTTTGGTTTTTCCAGTGCTGATTGTGGCGATTGCAACCGGCCATGGGCTGGTAGACGTGACAATGATGGCGCTGAACAGTCCCAAAGAATACGCCCATCAACTGGAAAAGTCCCATGTTTCGATTGCCGCATTCGGCGGCATGTTCCTCTTATTGGTCTTTCTTTCGTTCGTCCTGGACGACAATAAAGAGGTTCACTGGATTCATATGTTGGAATCGGGGTTGTCCAAAGTGGGCAAACTCGAATCGATTGAAGTGGTTGTGGCCATTATCGTTTTGATGATTGCCCAAGGTTTTGTTCCCGAGCACGATCGCGTAACCGTCATGCTTTCGGGCCTGTTTGGGGTGGTGCTCTTTGTTTTGGTCGGCAGTTTTGCCACCTTGTTTGAATCCCAGGGCCTGGAAAACATGATTGGCAATACCGCCAAAAATGCAGGCGCCATGAGTTTTATTTATCTGGAAATTCTGGATGCCTCTTTTTCACTCGATGGGGTTGTCGGCGCTTTTGCGATTACCTCTGATGTGGTGATCATCATGGTGGGTTTGGCTATCGGGGCGATGTTTGTGCGATCTTTGACGATTTTTCTGGTTGAAAAAGAAACCCTGGATCAGTATATCTACCTCGAACATGGGGCCCATTATGCAATTGGCGCCTTGGCCATGATTATGCTCGCCAGCATTGTCATGCATATTTCTGAAGTGATTACTGGTTTTATTGGTTTGGCGTTTATTGTGCTTTCGCTGATCTCTTCTGTAATCAGCAAGCGCAAGGAACAGGTCAACGTTTAAGATACAGGCCCGTCTCTATTTGAGATGGGCCTTTTTGATTTAAATAGTTGAATGACCGCTGTGGGATTGAATCTGAATTTTTAAGTCTGAATTTTTAAGTCTGAATTTTTAAGTCTGAATCTAAGGGATGACGTATGGATAAATTAATCAGTTTTGTTGGGCTGTTTGTCATGCTTGGGATTGCCTATCTCCTGTGCAAACCCGAGCACCGCAAATTTATTAATCTGCGGGTGGTCATTGCAGGCACCCTGATGCAGATCATTTTCGCGGTGCTCATTCTCAAAACCCCTGTGCAAATGCTTTTTGTCTGGGCCAATGATGCGATAGGCACCTTGCTCAATTTCACCATGGAGGGCTCCAAATTTATCTTTGGCACCCTCGTGGATACAGATAAATTTGGTATGATCTTTGCCTTTGGGGTTTTGCCCACGATCATCTTCTTTTCGTCTTTGATGACGGTTTTGTATTACCTCGGTGTGATGCAAGCGGTGATCAATGTGATTGCCAAAGTTATGTCCAAGACCATGCAAACCAGCGGTGCAGAAACCCTCTCTGCAGCCGCTAATATTTTTGTCGGCCAAACCGAAGCGCCGTTGGTGATCAAACCCTTTGTCGAAAAAATGACCCAGTCTGAGCTGATGGCTGTCATGGTTGGCGGCATGGCCACAGTGGCAGGTGGTGTGATGGCCGCTTATGTCGGCATGTTGCGCGGCAATTTTCCCGAGATTGCCGGGCATTTGATGGCCGCCAGTGTGATGTCGGCCCCGGCGGCATTGGTCATGGCCAAGATCATGATCCCCGAAACCGAAGTGCCCGAAACAGCGGGTGCAGAGGCCAAACTAGAGGTCGAAAACATCGACGCCAATGTGATCGATGCCGCTGCCCGTGGGGCGGGTGAAGGTCTGCAATTGGCTCTGAATGTGGCCGCCATGCTGTTGGCTTTTATCGCCCTGATCGCGATGGTCAATTTTGGTGTTAAAACAATTGGCGGCTTTGTCGGCCTGCCTTTCCTCTCACTCGAAGTGATCTTTGGCTGGCTCTTTGCCCCCCTGGCGTTTATCATGGGGGTGCCCTGGCAAGACGCGGGTGTGATCGGTACCCTGCTGGGCCAAAAGACGATTATCAACGAATTTGTGGCTTATGCCAATCTCTCTGAAATTATCAAACCCGGTGGGGTTGAATTGCAAAAGCGCTCGGTGATTATCATTACCTACGCGCTCTGTGGCTTCTCCAACCTGAGTTCAATTGCGATTCAGGTCGGTGGCATTGGCGGGATTGCCCCCAGCCGCCGGGGGGATTTGGCCCGGCTGGGCATTCGGGCCGTCATCGCGGGCTCATTGGCCTGTTTTATGACCGCCACAATTGCAGGTATGTTGGTTTAAACCACTTAATGCACGCAGAATTAAAGGGTCTTGGGGATATCTCCGAGACCCTTTTCTTGCCTTTTTATGCCCGTGTGATCGAAAGCCGGAGCCAGAGACCGATTCTCAAAGACCCGGCAGCAGAGGCGCTGGCTGATGTGTTTTTGCCCCTGTTTTATCATTCTGAGCGGCCGCTTTACAGGCATTTTTCACGCGGAAAAATGAATCCGCTGATGGTCAGAGCCCTGGTTTTGCGCACCCGTTATTTTGATCGCCTGACCCGGCACTACCTGCAACGCTTTCCCCAAGGCCAGGTGGTGAGCCTGGGCGTAGGGCTAGACACCCGCTTTTCGCGCTGCGACAATGGCCAAGCCACTTGGATCGAATTGGATTTGCCGCCGGTGATGGCCTTGCGGGCCCAATTATTTGAATCGGCTCCCCGTACAACCCGTCTGACCCAATCTGTGCTCGAACATCACTGGTTTGAAGCCCTACCCCCGAGTCCTGTACCCCGGCTATTTTTGGCCGAAGGGCTGTTTATGTATTTGCCCGAAACAGAGCTGTTTAAACTTTTAAACGCCATGCAAACAGCATTTAAAGAGAGTGAACTGGTCTGTGAAATGGCCTCGCACTACTTTGTCAAAAACTGGGGTTGGGTGATTCGCAATATATTGCAAAAGCATTTTCACATGCGCGCTCAGGCCGCTTTCCACTCAGGCCTGGGCTCAGCCCAAGAATTAGAAAAGCGTGTAGGGGGCTTAAAGGTCTTGGACGAATGGAGCTATTTGGATGAAAAAAACGAACTCAAAATGCTCAGTTTGCTGCGGTTGATCCCGATGATTCGGCGCTTTATGTGGAGCCTGCACAGCCGCTTTTAAATAAAAACAGCCAAGTACGCAGTGAGGAAATCCCCAAGTGCGAGCTATATTCAAAGCTGTGTCTCAGCAGTGCCTCAGGGGGCTTCGACGCCCATCTCAGACAATTTGTCGAGGGCCTCTTGGGCCAGGGCACGTATATCCACAGGCTGGTCAGCTTGTTTGGAAATTTTTTCCAAAACGGGAATTGAGTTGGGATCTTTGTAATCGGCAATCGTGCTACAGAGGGTCATTTTGACCATGGTATCTTCTTCGGTTTTGAGCAATTTAACCAGGTATTTGGAGACCTTTTTATCGCCGATTTTCCAGAGGGCTTCCACGGCAGCTTCGCGAATGAAGGGGCTGGGACTGCGCAACAATTGCAAAATGGCAGGAATCAGTTCGCGGGAGTTAGCGCGCATATCTCCGAGAGCACGAATAATCGCAATTTGGGCATCGGTGCGGCCTCGATTGATCAAGAGAGCCTGTAAAAGGCGTTTAGCGCTGGATTTTTGATTGATTCTGGCAATTGCACTTGCAGAGTTCATGCGCACCTGGGTGCTGAGATCTTTGACCAGAGAGGTGTGCAATTGCTCGAGCGCGCTGGGATCTGCAATCATTCCCAACTCAGTGGCTGCACGGGCCCGCACGTACTGGTTGCGGTCGGTGGTCAAGACCAACAAGAGCCTTTTTACTTCAGCTTTTTCAACAGCTGAAATCTGGGGTGCTGCCTGCACTGGGGCCTGAAGCATAACTCCAGGCATTCCCAGAAAAGCCAGACAGACACCCCCAGAAATCAAATGTTTGCCAAGTGATGTATAGGTCATGCATCCATTGTACTGGATTCCCGCCAGAGGTGCAATCAGAGGTTCAGTCAGAGCTGCAATTGTTCTTGGGGAGCGGGGCCTGTATATCGGGCCCGGGGCCGAATCAGACGCTTGAGCGCATATTCTTCTTGCAAATGGGCCAGCCAGCCGCCGGCTCGGCCCAAAGCAAAAATCGCCGGGGCGCAGGACAAAGGCAAACCGAGCAAACGGCAAAGCGCGACCAAGGCAAAGTCGAGGCTGGGATGTTCACCACTCAAGGCCAGTACAGATTCAGCCACATTGCTGAGCAAATCGCCCTGGACAGAGGGGGCCAACGCCGCGAGGAAAGAGCTGTTCAGTGCTACCCAACGGGGATCCCCCTCAGGGTAGAGGGGATGCCCAAAGCCATAAAGCGGCTCCCCCCGTTGTAAGCGATTTTTGAGGGCCACAGCCGCTGAATCTGCACGCTCACATTCCTGCAAGAGGGCTTCGACCCGCGCCCAGGCCCCACCGTGGCGCGCCCCACTAAAACAGGCCAAACCAGCCAGCAAAGCCTGCACCGGATGGCTGCCCGCAGAAGCTGCACAGCGCACACCAAAACTCGAGATATTCAATTCATGTTCAGCACAGAGAATCAGGGCCTGGTTCAACAGTGGGGCTGCGGCAGTTGAATCAGGCAGCCAGCTTTCAGCCAAAGTCTGCGCCAGCCCAGCAGGCCCAGGGAAATGGCCACAGAGGATCTGGGTCATCAGTGCCAGAATCTGTGTGCCCGTTCTCATAGTGCCCTCTGGGCGCAGATCCCAACAGCGGGGCTCTGCCCCCGCCAAGGCCAACAGCCCAGCTTGCATCGCCAAAAGGGGATCCACCACAGGCTCAAACAGAGGGGCTGCGCCATGTTTAAGCGCAGGCAAGGCAATTAAACTCTCTGCCACCCTGGCCCAATCCGGAGGGGGGCTTTGCCAGAGCAAGGCCAACACAGATTCAAAGGTCTGGCTTTGGCTCAATTCACAGGCATTTTGACCCCGATAATAAAATTGCCCCGCTTGAATCAAACAGATCTCCGAATCCAACAGCGGAGACCCCCAATCCAATGAGCGCGAAACCACCTGTTCGGGGGATTTTCTCAGTTCTCTCTTCCCAAGCAAGGTTTCAACATCTTCAGCGTTATAACGTTTGCTGCGAGAATGGGGCATTTCTTCGGAGCGCACAGAACGTATCTGGCCCCGACTGACATAGGCATAGAGCGTGGCAGGGGCAATACCCAAACGGGCACAGACCTCTTGCGCGGAGAGATAGCTTTGCGAAATGGTCATGAATAAACACCCCATCGGTTTTGCTGGAGATTGTTGGGTACTTTTTTTATATTGATTTAATAATCAAGATTGACTATATGTAATCAATATATCAATAATAAGCTCAGCACTCAAGCAGTGCCAAATCATCTCCTGAGAAAAGGAAGACAAACCTATGATGACCGCAATCGCATCTTCTCCTACCGGCCTTGAGCAAGTGGTGGCCTGTGAAACCCGATTGAGCCATGTCGATGGTGAAAAAGGCCAGCTTTGGCTGCGCGGCCTGACCCTTGAACAGGCTGTAAACAGCTTGGATTGGCAGGGCCTGATTGGCCTGCTCTGGCAAGATCTCCTCCCAGTGCCAACCCAGGCCGAATTTGGCTTGGCCCGCGCCCAGGCCTTTGAGCAACTCGCGCCCTTTTGGCCCCATCTGCAAAACCTAAAGGCCTTCGAAGCCCTGCGTGCCGGTCTGGACCTCTTACCGGGTGAGCCCCAAGCCTGCGACTTACTCTCGGCCTCCCAGGTGCTGTTGGCCGGCTGGCTGCGGCTGCAGAGTGGCCAAAGCCCGCTCAGCCCGGCACCCGAAATTGAAGCGGTGACAGACTTTGGCCGGATGATCACCGGAACAATACCCGATTCAAGTTGGGTTCAAGCATTAACCTGCTATTGGATCAGCGTCAGTGACCACGGCCTGAATGCCTCCACCTTTGCCGCTCGGGTGATTGCCTCGACCCGCTCAGATCTGCGTTCGGCAGTCTTGGGAGCCCTGGGCGCCTTAAAAGGCCCGTTACACGGTGGCGCACCAGGTCCTGTGCTGGACATGCTCGACGCCATTGGCAGTTCCGAACGGGCCCGCCCCTGGCTGGAAGCTGAATTGGCAGCTGGGCAAAGGCTGATGGGCTTTGGCCACCGCATTTACAGGGTGCGCGATCCCCGCGCGGATGTGCTGCGGCAGGCCTTGCAAGCTTGGCAAAACAACGACGCCAACCACAACAACACACGACTGGCACTGGCCCGCAGCGTCGAAAGCACAGCGTTGGAAATTCTGGCTGCACACAAACCCGAACGCAAACTTGAGACCAATGTCGAGTTTTATACCGCCCTTTTACTCGAATCGCTGGGCTTTGAGCGAGAGGTCTTTACCCCTCTCTTTGCCCTGGGACGCTTGGTCGGCTGGACTGCCCATATAAGTGAACAGAATCTGTATGGGCGATTGATCCGCCCCCAATCACGTTATATTGGCCCGCCTGCTGCGGACGCTGGGCAATCCCTTTGCTCCAGCAGTACACTAAGTTAACTCAGTAAACCCGATCAGATTTTAGCTTTTTAAATTTTAGGAGACCCCTGAACTATGCAAAAAACCAAGCAAAAAACAAATTTAAACCGTTTTTCGCTCCCCCTCTTGGCAGCCGTCTTACTCGTGGTCGGCCACACTTCACCCGCCCAATCAAATGGGCAAACCCACTTGCAGGCCAAATCTACAGCCAAATCTACAGCCAAATCTGCAGCCAAATTCCAGCTCAAAACCCTGGCCATTGACTACAAAGACGGAAATCAGGTGCTGCAAGGCTATCTGGCCTACAATTCCGCCCAAACGGGCAAACGCCCAGCGGTCATGCTCGTACATGATTGGATTGGCGTCAACCCCAATGTCAAAAAACGGGCCGAGCAACTCGCAGAAATGGGTTATGTCGCCTTTGCTGCAGATATCTATGGCAAAGGCGTCCACCCCAAGCCCCCCCAAGAAGCAGGGCAAATGGCCGGCAAATACAAAGCCGATCGTGCACTCTTTCGCTCGCGCCTCAAAGCGGGCTACCAAATCCTGCTCAACCAACCCATGTCAGATCCGGCCAAAACGGCAGCCATTGGCTATTGTTTTGGCGGCACGGGTGTGTTAGAACTGGCCCGCACCGGCGCCGATCTCAAAGGCATTGTCAGCTTTCATGGAGGCCTCGACAGCCCCACCCCGGCTGATGGCAAAAATATCAAAGGCAAGGTCCTGATTTTGCACGGGGCCGCAGATCCCTTTGTGCCAGCCAAAGAAATTGAGGCCTTTAGCGCTGAAATGAACACTGCCAAAGTCGATTGGCAGATGATCTCGTATAGCGGCGCCGTCCACGCCTTTACGATCAAAGAGGCAGGCAACGACCCCAGCACGGGCGCAGCTTACAACGAGAGCGCAGATCGCCGCTCCTGGGAAGCAATGAAACTGTTTTTTGGCGAAATTTTTAGATAAATTGGGTCTTTAATCAGCACGGGTCAGACAAAGGAGACGGTTCAACATCCTTCTGACCCGTGTTTGTTTCATGTTCAACAATGATATACTTCGCGTCTCTGCCTTTGAGAGGAACCTTGATCAGGGGAGTTCGCCATTTTAGCCAATCAAATGACCCTTGCTGTCATCGATGACGACGAAACTCTCTTGTCTGCCCTGGTCGCACTTTTAAGTGAAGCACACTATCATGTTTTAACTGCAAAGAATGGCTCTGAGGCGTTGACCCTGCTTAAAACCCATACGCCACACTTGTTGATTTGTGATCTGGGTTTGCCCGATATCAATGGCCTCGACTTATGCAAGCAAATCAAAGAACGTTTTCCTGCCCTGCCGTTTCTATTTTTGTCGGGCTCTGACAGCGAATTGGACATGGTTCTGGCCTTTGAAACCGGTGCCCAGGATTATATTACAAAGCCCTTCAGGGAACGGGAGTTTTTGGCCCGCATCAAAGGTATTTTGGCCCGGCCCCAGGAAAATACACAATCTCAATCCCAAGCTCTAGCACCTGGCCAAGCCACGGTGATTGAGCAAGATCATCTCAAAATTGATTCGGTCACCCGGCGGGTATCGGTCGATAATCAGACCAAAGAATTTACCAAAAAAGAATTTGATCTGCTCTTTCTCTTGGCTTCAACCCCGAACCAGATTTTTACCAGAGACATGATTTTAGCGCGTATTTGGGAAAATAATTTGGAAGTCAAAGATCGGATTGTCGATATTCATATCAGCAATATCCGCGATAAAATTGAGCCCGATCGTGCAAATCCAGCTTATATCCAAACCGTCAGAGGTATCGGCTATCGCTTTGTGACAGACAATTTGCTGTTCAGCTAAACACGAAGAGAGGCGCGGATCGCCTTTTGGGTCGGGCCCAAGGACGGTGTGTCTTGGAAAGGTTGGAAGTAAATGAAAAAGGTACTGCCTTGGCCTGTTTTACTTTTTACATCGAGATAGCCCTGGTATTGTTTGATAATCCCATAGACAGTCGCCAGTCCGAGCCCTGTTCCTTTGCCAAACTCTTTGGTCGTAAAAAAAGGCTCAACAATATGGGGAAGAACTTCAGAAGAGATGCCACAGCCGCTGTCCTCGGCTTCGAGACAGACATACCGGCCTGCAGGAATGCTTTCAATTTGGCCATCATAGCGCTGCTTCAAATGAAAATTATAGGTTTTGAGGGCCAAGTGCCCCCCTTTTGGCATGGCGTCTCGGGCATTGATCGAAAGATTTAAAAATACCTGTTCGATTTGGCTTTGATCGACTTTGATACAGGCCAGATCAGCAGAAGCTTGCACACGCAGGGAAATGGTCTGCCCCAGCAAGCGTTTGAGCATGGCCTGCATGTGTACAAGGATCTGATTGGGATTCAGAACCGTGGGTAGAATGATTTGTTGGCGGCTGAAGGCCTTTAATTGAGCCGTTAAAGCAGCAGCCCGGTGGGTGGCACTAACAACTTCTTTGGCAAAGGACTGTAACTTGCTGTCTTGCAATTGACTGACCCGGCGGCTGATCATACCTGTGTAAATGGCGATGACTGTCAGAATATTGTTAAAATCATGCACGATACCACTGGTCAGGCGCCCAAGGGCCTCGTTTTTCTGGGATTGGAAAACCTGCATCTGCATTTTTTTATACTCACAGATATTCTGCCAATAGCCAATAATTTCAAGCGGCAAGCCATTTTCGTCAAGAATCAACTGCATTTTGTCATACAGCCAACGATACGTACCATCTTGCAAACGAAAGCGATACTCATACCCCACACTGCCTTTTTCAAACAGACTCAGACGTTCCTGCAAAAGGCCCTTGAGATCCTCGGGGTGAACATGTTCCCGCCAGAAATTGGGTTCGTTGATAAAATCTTGAGCCTGATAGCCCAGTTGTTGCTCAACATTGTTTGAGATCGACAGGGTCTTAAAATCGTTGGTAATACCTGCAGAATAGAGCATCACCGGGCTATAAGCCAACCAGCGCTGCAGGTGCTGTTCAGCTGCAGAATGGGCATCGGATTGAAGACCTTCTTGCAAAGCCCTTTGAACGGCTGGGAGTAAACGTCGGAGCTTGTTGCTGCTGAGACAATCAGAGGCCCTCAATTTGATCAATTGCACAAGGGCTTCTTCACTCAGTCCTTGAGAGAGCACAATCACCGGAATAAAAAAAGGATACCGTTTGAGGGTCTCAAAGACGTCAGCCGCAGTACAGCCAGGAAGCGGCTCTTGCAAAAACAACAGATCCCAGCCTGAGCCATCTGCCAAGGCCTTTTTGAGATCCGCCAAATCCGTTACTTCTCGGGAACAGATCTCATAGCCCCCCTGTTTAAGGGCCCTGAGAAATACCTGTAGTTCCAGAGAGGGCTGGTGGACGAGCAGAATATGAAGCAATTTCATTGATAGCTAACACTTAAATGAGTGAAAAATTAAATTATTCTATTTTATTTAATTTTAGCATTATTTTTATAAAATATTTTAATTTTAATATTTCATCACAAACTTTATTGATAATTTGCATCAAATCAACACTTCCTCGATGATATCTATATATTTTGCATTCATGATTAGAGCAGACCCACCGAAAGAGTCAAAACGAATCGAGAAAAACCATGAAATTATCAAGACACCCTCTTAGCCTCGCTGTTCTCCCCTGGATTGCCGTCTCAAGCCTGCTGGCCTGTGCTGCTCCTATTCAGCCTTCACCAACCCAACTGAGTGGTCAAAGCAACTTCGGCTCACTCCCCATCACAAACAAATCTGTGTCCCAGATTGTGAACGAACTCCACGCCAAAAAAGAGCAGGTCACCGTGCTTGACGTTGGCAGAGGCGCCCAAACAACGGCTTCAGTGGTGATGAAAATTAATCTGACCAATGGCCGTAGCCGACTGACAACCCAGGCCTCTACCGGGGGTGAGTCCAACAAAGTTTCAACAGACATCACCGCGTTTGAGGTCTATCTGATCGACAACGCAACGGCTCCCAGTGGTGTTTTAAGCGCAGCCTTCAGTCCGTTTACGATCCCCGTCAACCTGACAGCAATGGCACAGACCGTTGTCTTTACCAATGTCAGGGCCTCTACTGGACGGTTTTATGTCGCGGTCAAAGCCTTGGAAGGAGCTGCCAATATCACCAATTTGGCATCCACCAGCACCATCAGCGGGGAACACGTCTACGTTTCCAGTACAGGTGGGAACGGCACTGGCGGAGTCGCTGTCGGGGCCGCGCCCAGTTATGCCATTACCGAAGTAGACCAATTGGGCATCAGCCTGTTCTTGTTAGATGCGCTTGGCGCAACCATCGACTCCAACACAACGGTCACAAATGGTTCAACGGCCCCCGTTGATCCCGTCTCAGCCAGCTAACTGAATGCTCAGGGGAACAGAAAAACGGGTCATTTTGCTCTGATTATGCAGATCCCGGAGGGTTAGTTCCACCCAAATCTGCCCCTGAGCACCAGCGGGTAAACCCAACGCAAGTTCAAGTTCCGCACTGCCATAGGGGTTGATCGGCCCCACCGAACTCCCCGATATTCTCTGCACAAGACCGTCCTGGCCCCAAATATCATTGTGAGAGCCGATCGCAAGCTGGTTTTGACTGAGGGAGAGATCGGCAGTGACATGAAGTTCCCCCTGTTTCACCCGCAGTCCGCTGATCTGCATTTTCAAAACAGGCGTCTCAGAAGCCCGAAAAAGAGAGTCCGGGCGCAGAGAAAAGGTTCCTGCCAATTTGGTTCCCCACTGAATCGAGCGGGGTTCGATCAACAGCTCGGGATCAAGCGGGGTCTGACTGGTACAGGCCAAAAGCCCCCAACATACAAGGGCCAGAAAGCTGAATTTCATTCTTTTGCTCGGGGGGTTGGACATCCATTTTCTCCTTAGAACGGCTTCTGAAAAGACACTCAGTTAAGCTTAACAAGCCCAGATTGAGCTGGGATTAAATTAAATTAATTTGAACTTTATACGAACTTGATCTTACAAACTTGATCTTTAATAGCCAAGAGAAAGTGCATCTCATGCCAAGCAAAATACGACACGCGGTTTACCTGAGTTGTCTTTTGCTGCTGGGATGTTCTGCCCTCAGCCCACTCAATAGTCCCATTCAGTCCAAGGCAAAGCCGATTGAGCTGAATACACAACAAGGTGGGAGAGCGTTTTTCGCCGTGCGGCTGCCTGGGCTGCTCTCCCCTTTCTCTACTCAGGCAGCCAAAACAGTGTCAGATTTTCAAAGTTTTAAACTCTATCTGGTCCTCAACGCATCAGGCGCACTGACCACAGCAGCAGGGCCCTTCACCGTCAACAAAATCGGAATCAATGCCAGTGGAGACAGCCAAACTGTCATTTTTAGTCAGGTCCAAGCGGGCAGCTTCTATGTTGCAGCAGCCGGTTACGACGGCCAAAATGGCAGCGGAGCGAATATCACCAATCTGGCCTCTGGCGCCACAATTGGCGGGGAACACTATTATGTCTCCAATGGCGGTGGCGAAAGCCCCACTTTCCCCGGTCGGGTCAGCGTCGACAGCAGTTTTGGGGTAACCGGAACAGATCCATTGACCCTGACCTTGAGCTTATTGGATGATTAAAACGCCTCGCTCGCTCTGTCTGAAGACAGCCCTGATCGCAGGTACCTGCCTGTTGCATCTGACCTGCACGCAGCCCTTCTCACAGACCAATTCGGCCAAAAGTCCATCCAACGCGGCTTCTATCAAGGTCAAAATTACAACCCCTTCGACGTCTCAACGCTTTCATGCCCAGGCCTCTCTCGATGGCAAGCCCGCAAAAGAAATCAGCCAGATACAGTCCTTTCGGGTCTTTCTGATCGCAAGCGCCAACACCCCAACCCCAGGGGCATTAAACATCGCCCATGGGCCATTTACAATTGCCCGCAATTTAAGTGGCAACAGCCAGGTGATTACCTTTTCAAATATCACCACAGGGAATTTTTATGTTGGTGTCGCCGCTTTTGACCAAAACACGGTTTTTGACGGCACCAGCAATCTGACCCACCTGGGCTCAGATTATCAGTATGCCGAAGGGAGTTGTTATCTCTCCCATACGGGCGGGGTCAATGGCAATACCGGACGGGTTGAAGTGGGCGCATTTCCGACTTATAACATCACGGGTACAGCCCAATTGGAGGTGGATCTCCATCTGAAAGATGCAGAAGCTGCCCAAATTGAAACACAGATTACCGTCATCAATGGCGCCAACGGCCCCGATCGGGTTCTGCTCGGCAGTGCAGAGCAATTCGCGATTTTGGCAAAATCAGGGGTGACCAACGTCAGTCCGTCTCTGATCACCGGAGACGTGGGTATGAGTCCGATCGCCCTGCCCGCAGTGACTGGGTTTGCTTATGTTCTCGACAGCTCTGGCCAATTTGCAAATTCAACTCAGGTGAATGGCAAACTCTATGGCGCAGATTTAACGGCCCCCACACCTGCCTACCTGAGTGTGGCTGTCAGTGATATGGAAGCCGCTTATACCCATGCAGCAGGACGTATCTCACCCGATTTTACGAATCTCGGCAGCGGTAATCTGGGTGGATTGACCCTGATTCCCGGTCTGTATAAATGGACCAGCGCAGTGACGATCTCCGCAGATCTGACGCTTTCTGGGGGCCCTAACGATGTCTGGATCTTCCAAATTGCAGGGGGTATTAACCAAACCGCAACCACTACCGTCCATTTAAGCGGTGGCGCCCAGGCTAAAAATATTTTCTGGCAAACAACAGGCCCCGCCGCGTTAGGCACAAACGCCCATTTCGAAGGTATTCTGCTTTCACAGTCTGGAATCACCCTGGGGACAGGAACATCGGTGAATGGCCGACTGCTGGCCCAAACAGCGGTAACCCTGCAGCAAAATACAGTGGCAGGCCCTTAAGACCTGTCTGATTGTATTAAGGCCAGAGACAGGCTAAAATAACAGGTGATCATCAGCGTTTGCAAAGAAGACCCCATGAACCCACTTCAGCCAACTCGGCTCTCCCCAGCCGCTCCTGCCAGCCCGCCGAAAAAACCCACCCCAGAGACGGCGGCATCTTCAACAAAAGGTGCATCGGGAAGTTCCCCCGCCAAAATAGGCCAAAGCAGCAGACCCGGCAGTGGGCCACTGTCCACTCTTACGGCCCAGGGCAGCTCGCGTCCCAGCCAGTCTCTGGGCCTGGATGGCCCCACAAATCCAGCTCAGAACTTCCCCTGCTGGAATTTTCAAGCCAAACAATTCCCTGGTTTTTATCCAGCAGGCAAAGACCGCAGCCCGGCCTATCACTTCGACAAAATCCTCAAGGATCTGCCGCAAATCTGGGAGCGCCCCTGGAGCGGAGATCTGTCTGCTGGCAAAGGCAAAACGCCGTCGCAAGAGACCTATGGTGAGCTGTTCAAACGCATCGGCGCAGAAACGGGAACCGACCCCTTTGCCTTGGCCGCTTATTGCATCTTTGAGAGCTACCATTCAGGCCGCCAGACCTTTAATCCGCGTATGCAAGAGATCGGCGGAGGCATGCACGCAGCAGGCATTGCCGCCACCCAAGCCCAAGACTGGAAAGGCAAAAAAATCCCAGGTTTGAATCAGCGTTTTCCAGCCACCGTCAAAGCGACGGCCAGTGTTTTGCGCAATCACCCGGAATACAGCCTGCGCTGTCTGGCCGCCGAATTTAAACAGACCTATGCAAACAAGGGCCAAGACCTGGCCAAGACGTTTCCGGGAGTGGCCTATCCGGCCTGGAAAAACCCAACCGAGAGCAAAGGCAATTATGGCACCCAGGCCCAATATGTCAGCCGCGCTTTTGCGCTCTATCAGGGCTTTCAGGCTGCCGATCAGCGCCCTTAATTAACAAGCTGACTCATCAACAAACAGATCTTTGACCGCATTCCAAACACGGCCATCAGCCAACATGCGACTCGCCAATTCCAACTCTGGGGACAAATAGCGATCTTCTTGCAAAAACGGAATTTGCTCTCGCACAGCGGCCAGCGCCGCAGCAGCCACGGGCGAAGGTTGAAGCGGCTGACGCAAGTCCAAGGCCTGACAGGCACAGAGCAATTCAATCGCCAAGACCTGTCGGGTGTGAGTTAAGATACTCAGGGCTTTATTGGCCGCAATTGTGCCCATGCTGACATGGTCTTCTTGACTGGCCGAGGTTGGAATCGAGTCCACCGAAGCGGGGTGGGCCAAGACCTTGTTTTCGGAAACCAATGCTGCTGCCGTGTACTGGGCGATCATCAGCCCCGAATTGAGGCCCTCGTGGGGGGTGAGAAAAGCGGGCAGGCCCTGGTTCAATAGCGGGTTGACCAAACGTTCAATTCGGCGTTCCGAAATATTCGCCAACTCAGCCAAAGCAATGCCCGCAAAATCCATCGCCAGCGCAATCGGTTGGCCATGAAAATGGCCACAGCTGATAATCTCACCGCTTTCAGGCAGAATCAGAGGATTGTCGGTAACGGCATTGATCTCGCGCTCCAGCACCTGTTTGATATGCCCCCAGGTATCGCGACTGGCCCCATGTACCTGGGGTGAACAGCGAAAAGAATACGCATCTTGGACCCGGTCGCAGCCCGCATGAGAATCGACGATTTGACTGGATTGCATCGCTTGCCAGAGACGTTTTGCACTCAAGACCTGACCTGGATGGGGGCGCAGAGCATGTAGGTCAGCGCGAAAGGCCTGGGAAGAACCCAGCGCAGCCTGAATGCTCATGGCTGCAATGAGATCAGCCAAATCGAGCAATTGGCCCATGCCAAAGACCACGGCAGAAGCCAAAGCTGACATGGGCTGGGTGCCATTGATCAAGGCCAACCCCTCTTTGGCTTCGAGCACCAAAGGCACGATACCCGCTTCAGCCAAAGCATGTGCCGCAGGCCAGCGGCTGCCTTTATAATCCACAAACCCCTCCCCCAAGAGCGCCAAAACCAAATGGGAAAGGGGGGCCAAATCGCCACTGGCCCCGACAGAGCCGCGGCTGGGAACAACCGGATGAATCCCAGCATTGAGACAGGCCAAGAGGGTTTCAACCACCACTGGGCGCACACCTGAATGGCCCTGAATCAGGGTATTGGCACGCAAAAGAATCATGGCCCTTACCCGCTCCTGGGGAAAGGGCTCTCCAACCCCACAGGCGTGACTGAGGATCAGATTGCGCTGCAGGGCCCGGATATCTTCGGGCGGAATTGTGCGGTTTTTTAAATAGCCAAAGCCTGTATTCACGCCATAGACGACCTCTCCCGAGGCCATCGCCGCTTCGACTACGGCACGGGCCCGCAACAAAGCGGGCAGGCAAGCGGGATCCAGGCTGACGATCTGCCGCTCAACGGCCACCGCTTCCACTTGCTCCAGGGTCAGGGCATGTCCATTAATGGTCAACATATCTATTTTGCCTCCAAAAGGGGAATCACTTTTGATGTTTCAATAAGGTATCAAGGAACGAGGGTTTGGCGATCCATGATCCGCAAACAGGCGACAAAATCCAGGGCCTCTTGCAAACTTATCGCTTGATCGCCGGGACTGGGCAAACCAGGGGTGCTGGGAGCCGGGCTCTGAAAAAAATAACCTGGATACGGGCCCCAGACCGAAGATCTCAGACCGCCTGTCGACGTGCGATAAAGCGTGAGGCGCTCACCCGAAGACAAAGCCACCTGCGCCAAAACGGGATCATCTGGACGCAGATCGGAACTGGGGTGAGAGCCAAGGACGATTGAACGACTGCCTGCCAAGCGGTAAAGAGCCCGATACTGCCACCAGCCCTCTCTGCTCTGACTGCGCTCTGGCACAGGCAAAAAAATGCGCTGCACGTCAAACAACTTGAATTGTTCAGGCTGGCCCCAGGCAATCCAGACCGGATAAGCCGTATTTAAAAGCAAGAGATAATCGGGCTGAGGCAATTGACGGGAGATAATTTCAGCCTGTGTGGGGGAGGGCTGGGCCCTGAGTGCAGAAGTACCCATCAAAAAAAAGCCCAGTCCCACCAACGCTACCCGGCGAATGTGAGCCAAGCGGTTTAGCCAACCCAGATCTGGGTCTGGTACTTGGATTCGTTGGATTTTTGCTCATCGACAGCCAACCAGCTATAACGGGCTGGGAACATACAGACTTCAAGAATCAAGCTGACAATGTTTGCGTATTCTTGAATTTGCACCAATTTAATCGCCTGGGTGCGACGTTTTTGCAATTGGGCCAATTCATTTAACACTTCTTGCAGGCGTTGCTTGAGTTGGGCCGTGCGCCGCTGACGTTTGGCACCGCCAAAGAGACCTTCAAACAGACCTTTTTTGGTTTCGGTCTGGGAAATCTCATTGCGCACGCGCTGCTCTTCAAGTTCCAATTCCTGGATCTGTTTTTCGACTTTTTGGCGCCAACTGTTGATATTCGGGTATTTGGACTTTTGCAAATCCCCGCCAGCTTCATGAAAGAGTTTGTTTAAGCCAAAGAGCATCGTACGGGCCAAGTGCAACGCAGGCAAATGCTTGGGCTCAGATTCAAAGACATTGATCAAATTAAAAATCGCGGCTTCAGTATCGCGAATGCTCAAATCCCGCAATGCCGCGTTATACGACTGCTGAGGAGAGACCATCTGGTTGCGGCGATCCCGGACATAGCGTTTGTATTGCTGGGGCGTTAAATAATGCTCTAAGACTTTAACCAGCGAAATCCCGACGACACTCATCTCAATCTGCATCCTCTCCGGCCAGCTCACCCGTTACATAGGGGCGCAGGTCCAATTTTCCAGTGACATAATTCTGATCGATCGGAATATCACTGTTTCGCGAAAAAAACTGTACCAAAACCGGATGGGTGGAGTTTTGGATTTCCTCACAGGTTCCCGCTGCGATCACCTGACTTTTATAGAGCATAATAATATGATCGGCAATTTGAAAGGTACCGGGAATATCATGGCTGATCACAATAAAAGTCGATTTGGTATGTTCTTTGGTGCGAATAATCAGCTTATCAATGGCGTCAGACATGACCGGATCCAGGCCAGAATTGGGTTCGTCGAAGAGGATAATTTCCGGATCGAGTGCCAAAGCTCGGGCAAGACCGACACGCTTACGCATACCACCACTGAGTTCAGATGGCAATTTATGCTGAATACCGGGCAAACCCACTTGGTCCAGCTTATCCTCGACGATTTTCATAATTTCCTTGTTTTTCAGTCGCGTATGGCGCCGCAGCGGGAAGGCAATGTTTTCAGCCACGTCCAGGGAATCAAACAGTGCACCATCCTGAAACAGCATACCGAACTTTTTCCGAACTTCAAAGAGTTCAGATTTTTTCAATTGGGTAATATCTCTGCCATCGACCAAAATAGAGCCACTGTCGGGTTTCAATAGTCCCACCAAGAGTTTCAAAAAGACGCTTTTGCCGGTGCCACTTGGGCCCACAATCACGGTGGTTTTGCCCTTTTCAATCCGGCAGGAGACATTATTGAGCACCACTTGTTTGCCAAACGCTTTGTGGACGTTTTTAAAATCAACTGCGTATTCAACCATAAATTGCCGCCGTCAGAAAAAAGTTAAATATCACGATAAAACTGGCAATCGTGACCACAGAGAGATTGATGGCACGGCTAACGCCTTTGGGACCCGGCTGAGAGTAAAAGCCAAAAAAGCAGGACAAAACACAGCCGACAATGGCAAAGAGCCCGCCTTTGAGCATGCCATTAAAGACATCTTGCAAAAGCACATAATTGCGCACATCATTTAAGAATTGGCCCGAGTTCAAGTGCAATTGATAGACTGCAACAAAATAGCCTGCAGCCACCGAGGCAAAAGCACCAAAGAGCACCAGCAGCGGAGCGGCAAAGATAAAGGCAATCAGACGCGGCACGATCAAGAATTGAAAGGGATCCACTGACATCACTTCGAGGGCGTCGATTTGCTCTTTGACACGCATCGTGGCTATCGTGGCGGAGATATCTGTACCTGGTTTGGCAGCCATCATGGCTCCCGTCAGAATCGGTGCCAATTCACGCACACAGCTCAGGCCGACATAGGCTCCCAAAAATTGTTGACCGCCAAAGCTTTTAAAAATATGGTAGCCGACCAAGGCTATATTGGTGCCCACAAAGACACAGACGGCAATTAAAACGGGCAGCGTTTCGACCCCAATTTTATACATATGCAACAGCACCAATTGGGGATCGGGCCAAGCCGAAAAGAGAGATCTGAACATGCGGCCCGCAAAAAAGCCCAGTTCACCCAGCCCCACCAGTACTTTTTCAACTTGTTTCATTGGGAGTTATAAACCTGCACCGAAATTAACCCGAAGTATAGCAGAAATGTCGAGAATACGTCTATGTCAGATGTCTGGCCGTTTTAAGCCTGAGAAACAGGTTTGTGCAAGGCCAGCCGGGCTTCGAGATCGCGGGCCACCAAAACGCGGAAATGACTCGGTTCAGACGCTTCAAAAGCCTGAATATAGTCAGCAATATCCAGCCATTCAAAATTCATTCGCAGGGTTTGAAAGAGGCGAAACCCTTTTTGGCCGGGCTGATTGACATGGTGCAGACCACCACTGTAGGCCAATAGCATTTTGCCGCTGCCCATGCGCAGCAAAATATCAGCAATCCCGCCGCGCACACTCATGGCTTTGCCTTCAGAATCAAGGCCATTGGGGCGCATCATTCGGCCTTCGGGAGCCAAAGCAACCAAAACATCGGGGCCTATCCCATCCAAAAACAGCTGCCAGGATTCATCCCGTTTGCGTGAGATCGCTATCGTATTGGGTGAAAAAAACTGATACAACTTCCCGACGATCCGCCGTTTCATGGTTTTGTCTGCACCTGGGATACGGGCCTTGGCTGCTGCATCCCAAAGAAAAGCCAATGGGAAAGCCCCAAAGAACAGCGGCTCCATCAAACTGGTGTGATTCAAAAAAGCAAAGACCCGGATCTCTTGCCAAAAAGCGGGTTCAGGGGGAGTGAGCCCGCGGGTTTCAAAGCGATAAAACAGGCGGCTAAAGCCCCACAAAAACACCGCCAACAATCGGCTGATCAAGACCCGCAAAGCCATAAATAACACCTTGTTTTTTTTCCGCCTGATTCAGCAGAAATGGATAGACCGAAACACACTAATTTAAACACAGGCTCCGCCCTTTTCCGTAGCATTGCAGGCAAGAATTGATTAAATTTATGTTACAATATGATTAATATTTTTAACAAACACCCAGATTCTGCGGAGGCCAAGAATAGCAACCATGTTGTCGTTTAAACAGCTCTGGCCTGCAGCGCTTGGGCCTGCCCTGCTCCTGTCTTCTTTGCTCTTGTTTTTGGGGGCCTGTCAAAATCTGCCCCAACAAAAGCTGAGATCTGCCCTACCGACCCAAACATTGCAAGGTTTCGCGCAAAATTCAGCCCCACGCATTTTCCCCAATGTGCCCGTGCCACCGCAAAATCCCCTGACCCAGGCCAAAGTTGAATTGGGCTTTCGGCTCTTTTTTGAACCCCGCCTCTCTGCCAATAACCAAATGAGCTGCGCCAGCTGCCACCAGCCCCAGCGCGGCTTCTCCAATGCTGAGCCCAACGCAGCCGGGGTCACAGGCCAGCGGGGTCACCGCAATGTGCCAACGATCTACACCACCGCCTGGTACAAAACACAATTTTGGGATGGCCGGTCAGCCAGCCTCGAAGAACAGGCCCTGGGCCCGATCGAGAACCCGATCGAAATGAACGAAAAATTGGAAAACGTGGTGCGAAAACTGGGTGAGCTGCCTTATTATCGCAGCAAGTTTCAACAGACCTTCGGCACAGCGATTACCCCCCAAGGTATCGCACAGGCCTTGGCCAGCTTTGAAAGGGCCTTGAGCCAAAAGCCCACGCCTTATGACCGTTTTATCGACGGTGATATAAACGCTTTGACACCGTCTCAAGAGCGGGGCATGATCATCTTTGGACGTCAGGCCCATTGCGCAACCTGCCACAAAGGCCTGCAGAGTACCGACAATAAATTTCACAATCTGGGTGTCGGCATGAACCAACCCAAACCCGATCTGGGCCGGTTTGAAGTGACCCGCTTGGCTGAAGATACAGGCGCCTTCCGCACGCCCTCCCTGCGCAATGTCGAACTGACAGGGCCTTATATGCACGATGGCTCTCTGCGCAGCCTTGAAGAGGTGATTGAGTTCTATGTCCAAGGGGGCATTCCCAATCCCTATCTTTCCAATGAAATGAACCCCCTCAACCTGAGCGGAGAAGACAAAGCGGATCTGCTGGCCTTTCTCAAATCGCTGACAGCTGGCGATAATTTAAAAGAAATAGCCAGTTTACCCGGCGTCCAATTACCAGGAGAGAGACTCCCGCCTGCCCTTTTGAGCGTGCGAGGATCCCGTTGAGGATCTCGTTTAAGTAATCGAGATCTGCTGGTCGTACCGGCTTTTTTGGCCTTTTTTTTGTTGCGCTTTTTTGCTATTTTGCAGATTTATGCATTGATCCTGAGACGAAACAGGTATAATAAAAAAAACGTCGCACCTTCTCCTATTTCGCAATTTTAAAAGCAAAGCGTTCTTTTGACACATCCAACTGCCAGAAATTCTGGCAGAATAGTTAAAACTAAATCATGAATAATAGAGGTGTACTTTGAAAGTCAGGTTTTGGGGTGTTAGGGGCTCCATCCCCACCCCTTGGAAAGAAGCCATGGATGTAGGTGGAAATACCTCCTGCGTACAGGTAATTCCCTCCACTGATACACTGATTATTCTCGATGCGGGTACAGGAATCCGGCTCTTGGGCAATGAAATGGTGCGCAATAAACGGGCTCACAATCTGACCGGGCACGTCTTTCTTTCTCATACCCATTGGGACCATATCCAGGGTTTTCCCTTTTTCTCACCCGCTTTTATTGCCAATAATCACTTCAAGGTATACGGTGCCAGCAAAGCCGAAGAGCGGCTCGAAGACGTGCTCAAAGGCCAAATGAACTACCAATACTTTCCGGTTCAACTGGATCAAATGGGGGCTCGCATTGACTTTATCGAGCTCCAAGAAGAGACGATTGAACTCGAACCCGGCCTGATGATCAGTTCCTGCGCCTTTAACCATCCGGGCGGGGTTTACGGCTTTCGCATTGAACATGAGGGCCACAGCGTCGTCTATGCCACCGATATGGAGTATACCCTCGAGAGCCTCGACCCCCGTCTGGTCGAATTTGCCAAAGGCTGTGATATCTTTATTTACGATTCGCAGTACACACCCGACGAATTGCAGAGTAAAACGGGTTGGGGGCACAGCACCCACACAGCAGCGGCCGAGATAGCCGCTATGGCGGGAGTCAAACGCCTGATGCTTTATCACCACGACCCGTTGCATTCAGATCAGATGTTGGTTCAGATGGAAAGTGAGGCCCAAGCCATTTTCCCTGAGTCTTATCTCGCCCGCGAATCACTTGAAATTGATCTCAGTACCCTGTGATCTGCGCTCAAATCATTTGGATAAAAGCATGAGACGGCTTGATTCATGCACCAGATTTGGGTATGATGATCCTGATTGTGAAGGAGTTTGAATAAACATGAAAAAACCACAGCACCTCTTCTCGCTCTCCCTGACCCTGGCACTGGCCTTGTCTTGGAGTATCGCACCTGCCTCCTTTGCTGAAAATCGCACAACTGTTAAAGGTGCGCTTTCGGGATCTTATATCAACGAAACGGTAAACGAATCTTCCTCAGAAGAAGAATCAGCGCCCAAAGAATCGCCCGAACAAGAGGCCGAGCGCAAAAAGATCGAAGCCAGATACCCCCTTTCGATCACGGGCCAAACAAAAAACAACCAAGTCGCCCACAATGCATTTCTGACCGGCGTCCTGAATTATCATTTGGCAACAAATATTTTTGAGGCTGCCAACAAAATCAAAAGCACTTACACCAAAGACACCTTCATCCTCAGAGTAGAACAACAGGGCCTGATCAAATCACGGATCCTGCCCCGTGATATTTTACAATATGGCCCAGAGCACGCCCATGTGGCTTTGCGCATTCGCGCCCTGGAAGAAGCCCAAAAAGCGATCTCCGTTTCGATTGCCAATTTTGGTAAAGCATCTTCGATGGCCCCCAAAAGCAAACCCATTCGGGAATGGCTGCGCATTTCCAAAGATACCCTCAAGGTCTTTAAATACCATATTCGCTTTTACCAAATCTCCCTGCAAAATATCAAGCGGGGCTTGAGCTCCAATGATGTCAGAATTTTGGCCAGCCGCTGGAACAGCGGCATCCCCCCCAAAATGGAGCCCACCAGCACCCTCACGACACAAGTACTGCTGGGACGTCTGGGAGAATTACTCGAAAAGCAACAAGAGTTGGAAGCCAAACGGAGAGGCGGCGATGGGGGCCAAGAAAAAATCAGCTTGGACAGCCTCGAAAGCTCATTGCCCTCGATTGATTTTAAGGTCAAGCCGTTTTAACGCACTAAGCACCATAGAGCCAGTCATAAGCCCAGGCATGGCTGAAAACCTGTTTGACATAGCGGCGGGTTTCCTCGTAGGGAATCCGCTCAATGAACAGTTCTTCGTCTAAGCTGTTTGAGATTTTGCCAAATTGCTGCCGCCAACGCCCCACAGCGCCAGGCCCAGCATTGTAAGAGGCAATCGTGGGAATTAACTCGCCCTGCCAGCGGTTGAGCTGTTCACGCAAATAAAAGGCCCCCAACTGAATGTTGATCTCAGGCTGGGTCAATTGGCTCTGCTGAAAATTCTTCAAGCCCGCTTTGGCTGCCACTTCCCGTGCAGTATAAGGCATGAGTTGCATCAGACCTGTCGCCCCGGCTGAAGAGCGGATATCGGCTTTGTACATGCTCTCTTGCCAAGTCAAACCCGTAACGAGTGTCAGAGGCAATTGATACTGAGCCGCATACTTTTTCATGGGGGCTTGGTAATGCAGCGGATACATCAAACGCAGCATCTCTGGGTCGCGACTGGGAATCCGCCAAAGGGTGCGAATCGAGCGAAAATAATTGCCCCGTTTGAGAAAACCATAAGAATGCAAAAGCGCCTGCTGTTCTGTCGTAAGCTCAAGCCAAGGCGCGATCGTCTCCAAAATTTGGGGGTCTGACCGCTCAGCCACCATCCGCAAAAGCGGCTCTTTGGCAAAAAGAGCCAAGTCAGGGGCTTGGTAATTTAAATCTGAAGCCAAGCGTTGAAAACAGGCATCTCCTTTCAAACGACAGGCAGCCAAGTGGGTATAATACAGATTGATCGGCCCTTGGGTCAGGCTCTGGTAAAGTGTTTGGACCTCAGCAGCATGGTTGCCCTGAGCGGTAAGGGCGCGGGCCAGCCAATAACGTGCCATTGGCGCTTCTTCTGAAGCCGGATGGTATTGGAGCAAGCGCCGGCTCAAGGCAATCACCGGAGCAGGCTGAAAAGCGGGAAAAGCGTAGCGCAATAGCGTTCCGAGGGCTTCAGAGCTGCGTGCATGTTCTGGATACTGGTCGCTTAAGCGTTTGAAATAGCTGGCAGCCTCTGTGCTATTGTCTCTGCGCCGAGCGGCTTGGCCTTCCTGCCAGAGCACCTCGGGATAATAGACCCGATCACGGCTGGGAATCTGGCTCCACCACTGGCGGGCAGAATTCAATTGCCCCAAACGGGCTTGGGCAATTCCAGCCTGCAGCAACAATTCTTGGCGCGGGTGGCGATTGCCCGATTGCTTGAGCAGAGCCTGCAAAAACGGATAAGCCTGGGCAAATTTGTCTTCGGCCATCAGGGCCATGGCCTTTTCAAATTGGGCTTCGGGAGTCTTGTTGGCTTTTAATACAGCCGGGATCAGCCAGGGGTAATTTTGCTCTTTGAGCCAGCGGGCCAAAACCAATTGTTCCCCGGCACTCAAAGACTGGGTACAGTGCAAACGTTTCTGCAAAAGCGCTGAATCTGAGATCACAGGCACCACTGGCGATTGGGGCAGAAGCCGAACCAACACTTCCCAGTCGCGGCTGCAAAGTTGAATCGGGGTTTGCACAACCCGCCAGGCATAATAAGCGGTACTCAGGGCTTTTTGACCCCGCAGATAATTGCGGGGGTCATCCTGACTGGTGCGAATGCGCGCGAGCAAATGCAGCCAGTAGGGCTTGAGCACACTGTCGGGGTTTTCTCGCAATAGATTAAAAAGTGCCGACTCAGCTTTGGCAGATTTCGGCCCTTTGAGTTCTTTTTCAAGCCTCAGGGTCTGCTCTAATTGTGAGCTGGCGTTGCTCTGACTTTGTGGCACGGTCTGGGACGTGCTCTGGGATGCGCTATGAGCCACCCCCGCTGTCAAAGACAGGATCAAAACCTGGGACAGCAAAGCCTGGGTAAAAAAAACCAGCTTCATGGTTTGGGCTGGGGGTGAGGCCGAGCAAAACTCATGCCAATCAAGCGCTTGCTTTTTTTCAAAGAGGCAATTAAATCCTCAAACGGGGTATCTACCACCTGGAGAGGCGAGAGCGAGGTCGCATTGCGTAGAACAAGTTTGTCCCCTTTTTTGATCACCAAGCCGGTATGGGCCGCAAAAATACCTGGCAAATCCTGAATCAAAACGCCGACATCACCACTGTGTAACTGCGGCAAGGCCTGGGCCAATTTGTCTTCGGGGATATAACTGATTGTCAGGGTGCGGTCGGGCTGACGAACCTGAATACCTTGAAAGCCCTGGTTGGCAAAGAAGGTCTTATGGCTAATGGTGCGCGTGAGTGGGGTGGCTCCGGGCAAACGGGCAGAAATATCTGTCAGCAACCAGGCGTTGTTGGGAATCCAATCTGCCATAAAATAGTGATTGCGGCACTCCATCTTGATTTCGCCTTTGTCATAGCGAATTTTTTGCAGGGTTTGCACAGCTTGTTTATACGTTGGACTGAGGGCCAACGCCAGGGTCTGTTCACAAAAGGTCACGCAGTCGACCTGCTTTAAATTGATCAGGGGCTTTTGATCATAGGGAGCAGAGGGCCCTTCTCCCAGCGGTCCGCCCACATAAGGTGTGCCCAGAGCCCGCTCAGAGACAGCTTCGATCCGCTGCACAAACGACTTGCCCTTGAGACTTTTGAGCCAGGTATCTATTTCCGTTTCACTCATCTGGGCCAAAGATTTCAGACTTGGCTTATTAACAGGTTTGGCCTGGGCCACAGGCAGAGAAAATCCCCCTGTCAGCAAACCCACCGGCGCAGCCAAAAGCAAGAATCCCAAACAGGCTTGATAAAAGGGTTTCATATCACCAAGACCACTTTCAGGCCTTCGAGAAAATGCCCCTGTTGATTGGCTTCAAGCACTTTTTTGGCTGCACTGTCATCGAGCAAGATATCGGTATTGGTGGGTTTGCCCTGGGCTGCTTTGGCTTCGATCACCAATGGATTGCCTCCGAGGCGCTGATTGTCAGACTTGGCTTCGTCGAGATCTTCAACATAGTGAACAGGCCCCTGCTGTACGATTAAATTGGGATCCATGCCAATCGCATTGCTGGGATGGATGCGTTTGGCTGCCCCAATGATAAAAGGCCCCATCGCAGGTTCTGCTCCCAAGCCCGTGGCATCGATAATCAGCCCAGTATAGGCCTTGCCCTGGGCCTGTTGCCAACGCTGTCCGCGCTGCAGGGGTGGTTTTTCTGCTTGACCTGCCGCTCTTAAAATCGGGCCAATAAAAGCCAAGCGGCCATCGATCATGCTGTAAGGTTTGTTGATCTCTTGCTGCAGGGTTTTGCCAAAGTCCAAGCCCTGGGCCAAGCCATCAGCCCCAAAGACCGGCATTTCGACATCCATCTCGACCGAGCCATCGGAGAGATAGCGCACAGGCCCCACAGGACGGGCCCCTTTGATCACGGCCTGGACCTGAATCCGAATCACGTCACTTTCGGTGACAAAATTCTTCACTGTGGTCTCAGCAAAGACCTGAACACCATTGACCGCTTCTGCCAATTGGCGATAGGCGTCGGTTTGTGCTGCCCGTTTGGCCATCAAGCGTTTTTGGGCAGCGCTGCCTTTGCTCGGTGGCGCGCCAGAACCTGTCACGCGAATCATCGAAGTACTCCAATTAATGGTGCCAGATCCCAGCGGCCGGGTCAGACCAGGCTGGGCACTGCGGGCCGAATGGGTCCAAGAGAAACAGACCACCGGCATCAAAGCGGCAAGGGCAAGCAGTTTGAGAGAGAGCTTTTTAGACATCGTGGCGCACTCCTGAGCAAAAAAAATAAATGTTTATACCTACAGAGGTGGTGATTTTCACGATTTTGTTCCTTCAGCGAAAACCTTTGCGGGAATTGGTGGTAATCCGAATCGACTGAATGTCTTCCCAGAGATAATATTCTTCTTCCTGGGGAGACGAACGGTAAATAATAAAATCATCGGTGATTTGAAATTCATGCTCCAGGCAAATGGACTGAATCGAGTTAATATCCGTGGTCGCCGGGGGAAAGTAAAGATAAACCCGGATATCTGGGGGGGTATGAATCTGTTTGCCCTGCAACCAGCCTTTTTGGGTAAACAGCCGTTGCCAAGCCTGGGCACGGCTTTGAGCCTCAGCCATGAGAAAGGTCCTTATGAAAGTAATGATTAAGTATACCGTGATATCTGCCCTTGATACAGCTTTGAATATGGTGAATAATACACTTAGAATCTTAGTCAAAATCTTAGTCAAAGTTGAAGGAACTCAGCCATGAATAAAACAGTCGGCAGTATCCTATTTTGGGTGGTTGTGCTGGGGGCCCTTGCCTATGGTGCTTACGCCTTTTATTTCAGCACGCCAAATCCTGAAGACAAAACCCCTTTGCCCCAAAAAGTGCAAGGTGAACGCCAAAAACATGACGAGCCCCCTCTCAAAGGGTTCGAAAAAGACATGGAAAAACGGGTTGAAAATGCCAAATCCGGGGGCGTGGATTTAACCAAACCCAAATCGGATAAACCCTGATCATTGACTGGATTTTCAGATCTAGACACAGCCAATCGCCCCTTTTTCTTTCAGACAAACAGGCCTTTTCACGAGGCCTGGTATTACCTGATTGATTTACCCGAACACGATGCCGCTCTCTGGTGCCGTCACACCCTTGTGCGGCCCTCCCAAGAAAAAGCTTACGCAGAATTGTGGGGACTGTGGTTTGAGTCGCAAAAGCCGACGCAGACCTTTCGTGAGGTCTTTCCCCTCGATTCGGTGCGCAATTCGGACAAGTTTTTCTTTGTGCAAACAGGCAAGTCCTGGCTGCGCTCCCAGGGGGCCTTGGGTTATTTAAACCAAGCAGGTCAAAGCCTGCACTGGGATCTCGATTTTGAAGCGGGTCCGCCACCGCATTTTCCCAATTTACCCAAATATCTACCTAAAAATCTGCAAGAAAGACGATTTTGCAGCCCTATGCCTCACTTGCTCTGCTCTGGCAAAATTGTCTTCAATGGCGAACGCTATACCCTGGATCAAGAGCCCGGCATGTTGGGCCATGTCTGGGGAAGTTCTCAGCCCCAAAGCTGGGTCTGGGTCCATTGCAATACCTTTCTCGAAGATGCTGAAACCCGCCTAGAAGGCGTCTCGGCGATGCTGGCGCTCGGCCCGCTCAAGTTGCCAGCACACACCTTTTCGCTCTGCTACCGTGGCCAAAATTTTGAATGGGGCCCCTTGAAAGCCAAGCCCAAATGGCAGTTCAACAAGGGCCAGCAACCGGGAGAGTGCGAATTCAAGGGCGAAAGTGGTGAATGGCGCTTTGAGGCCAAATTTGCAGTGGCAAGTCAGCAATTGGCCCAAAACAACTGGGCCAGTTTCGATGGCCAGGCCAAAACATGGCTCTGCAGCAAACGGGGAAACGCCAAACTTTCGGTTTATCACAAACAGGGTGGGGGCTGGAATTTGGTTGAGGTCTTACACGCACATGAAACCTGTTCGCTGGAATGGGTACTCCCTTGTAAAGAAAAACAGACAAGAAGACAGCATGGAAATTGAAACAGTTTTGCGTCTGGGCAGTTTTGGTTTGGTCTTTGCCCTGATCAGCCTGATAGAAGCACTTAAACCACTCAGAAAAGGTTTTTTGGCGGCCCCCCGCTGGTGGAACAATCTCGGTTTAACCCTGATCAACAGTCTCGTACTGCGCTTTAGCCTGGGGGCTCTGGCCTACCAAAGTGCCGTCTGGACCCAAAGCCAAGGCTGGGGACTTTTAAATCAGGTCAATTGGCCTGTGACCCTTGAACTGCTGCTGGCTCTGCTGGTTTTTGACCTTTTGATTTATTTTCAGCATGTGCTCTTTCACGCCTTGCCGCTGTTTTGGCGTTTACATCGGGTGCATCATGCCGACTCAGGCTTTGATGCCAGCACAGGCCTGCGCTTTCACCCACTTGAGATTCTGCTTTCACTTGTCTACAAAGCCTTTTGCGTGCTGGCACTGGGCCCCTCTCCGGGTGCGGTGCTGGCCTTTGAAATTCTGCTCAACGCCAGTTCCATTTTTAATCACGGCAATTTTCGCCTGCCTCCCTGGCTGGAAAAAACACTGAGACTGGGCATTATTACCCCCGATTTACACCGGATTCACCACTCGCAAAACCCCGCTGAGACCAACAGCAATTATGGCTTTTGTCTCTCACTCTGGGATCATCTGGGCGGAACTTACACGAACCAAGCCCAAAAGCCCCAAAATGAAATCACATTGGGATTGGCCCAGCATTCAGGCCCAGAACAAACCCAGCTCCTGGCAATGTTGCTTTTGCCGTTTAAAAAGAGCGAGCAGGAAAAGGGCTAAATTTACAGCACAAAAATCACGTGAGATTGACTGAGAATCTTATTCTTGGCTTCGAGTCCGAGCACCAAGGCGGTCTCTTTTTCGGCCAAAACTGCGTCTGCGCTAAAATTGCCACTGACACCGATCGCTTTGACAATCAAAGGCAGATTTCCGGCGCGTTCATGGCGACGGGCCTCATTCAAAGAGGTACTATAAGCAATAATCCCTTTATCGATCACAAAATCAGGGTCGACAGGCAAATGACCCAAATAGAGTTCACCCCCACTTTGATTGAGTAAAGCGGGGCTCATCGCGGCTTTTAAGCCGAGTCCACGACAATCGACAATCACGCTGGTATAGTCACCGGGATTGGCATCGGGCTTGATTTTTTCAGGCACAGGCGGGGGTGGAGCGGCATTTTTCTGGGGTTGCAAAATGCCACTCAAGCCCTGTTGGCCATAGAGTTTGAGTACCATATCGATTTCGATCGAGCCATCACTGAGAAAGCGCCTGTCAACTTTTTGGGCCCCACGAACCATGGCGCTGACTTTGATACGCACGGTGTCACTTTCGGTGATATAGTCTTTGACAATGGTCTCTGCATCCACACGGACCCCATTGAGGGCCTCACCCAATTCCCGATAGGCATCGGAAATGGCAGCTCGCTCGGCCATCAGGCGGCGCTGGGAAGCAGAGCCCTTATCCGGAGGAGCACCGGTGCCAGTCACGCGGACCACCCCTTCACTCCAGTCAATGGTCACTGCTCCTACGCTTTCACGTACGCTTTGAACGGATTGAGTATCGGTCTGGGCCAAGCTGGGAAAACTTCCCACAGCCCCCAAAAGCAAGGCAGAAGCCAAAAATAAACGAGACAGGGAGGACTTGGACATGGTAGTAGAATATTCCTTTCAGGCTGGGCTGACACATCTGACACATCTGGCACATCTAAGTATCAAGCGATGCTATACATTTGTAACATATTCTCGCTCACAGACGAAATCCAATCTCTGTCAATTGTGGCATAATGAGACCATGTCAAAAAGCCCTCCTTTTAAACGTATTTTAATCGCCAATCGCGGTGAAATCGCCGTGCGCGTGATTCGTGCCTGCCGAGAAATGGGCATTTCCCCTGTGGCCATTTATTCCGAGGCCGACGCCCTGGCCTTACACGTGCAAATGGCTGACTTGGCCTATTGTGTGGGCCCCGCCCCCGTACGTGAAAGCTACCTCAATACCGAAAAAATCCTGGAGGTGGCAAAATCTTGTCAAGCCGACGCGATTCACCCCGGTTATGGTTTTTTAAGTGAAAATGCGGCATTTACCCAAGTCTGCAAAGATGCGGGAATTGTTTTTATTGGCCCCTCTCCAGAGGCCATGGAGCTGATGGGCAGCAAAATCGCCTCCAAACGCTGCATGGATCAAGCCGGTGTGCCCACCGTCCCTGGCTATTATGGGGATGATCAATCAGAACAACGGCTGCAAGCCGAAGCAGAAAAAATTGGTTTTCCACTCTTGGTCAAAGCCTCTGCCGGGGGTGGCGGCAAAGGGATGCGTATCGTCAACAAAGCCGAAGAACTCCCCGCTGCTCTGGCCAGCGCCAAACGCGAAGCGCTGAATGCCTTCGGCGATGATGCGGTCTTTCTTGAACGCTATTTTGAAAGCGTGAGGCATATTGAATTTCAGATCATGGCCGACAGCCACGGTCAGACCTTTCACCTGTTTGAGCGGGAATGTTCGATTCAGCGTCGCCACCAAAAAATTGTCGAAGAAGCGCCTTCTCTGGCACTGAGCCCTGATTTGCGGGCCAAAATGGCCGAAGCGGCAGTCAAAGCCGCTCAGGCAGTCAATTATATCAATGCCGGCACGATTGAGATGTTGCTCGATCCGCAAAACCAGTTCTATTTTTTAGAAATGAACACGCGTCTGCAGGTCGAACACCCTGTGACCGAGGCAATTCTGGGCCTGGATCTGGTGCGTGCCCAGATTTTGGTTGCAGCAGGTGAAAAATTGGCCTGGTCACAATCAGAGCTACAGGCCCAAGGCCATGCCTTGGAGGTGCGCATTTATGCTGAAGATCCCAGCCGTCAGTTTATGCCCACCACCGGCAAAATCCACAAACTCAAATGGCCGATGGGACCCGGTGTACGCATTGATTCCGGCCTCTTTCCTGGCCAAGAAATCACGCCCTATTACGATCCGATGTTGGCCAAACTCATCGCCTGGGGACCCGACCGCGAAGCGGCCAGAATGCGCCTAATTCAGGCCCTCAAAGAGACCGTGATCTTGGGTTTGACCACCAATATCCCCTATTTGATCGCGATTCTGGAACACCGTGAGTTCCAGGCTGGACATTTAAACACCCATTTTGTTAGCAGCTATGCAGCAGACTTGACTGGTTCAGAACAGGTACCACTGGCTGTACAAGCAGTTGCCGCCTATTTTGACAGCAAGATCCACCCCCTCCGCACAGACAGCCAGCAGGTGGGGGCAGATCTTTACAACCCCTGGTTTACAACAGCACTCAAAGGTATATCAAAACAATGATCAGCAAAGAAGAGGCCCTGGCCTATCACTCCCAAGGCAAACCCGGAAAAATCGCCATTCGTCCCACCAAACCCTGTTATACCCAACGAGATCTGGCCTTGGCTTATACCCCTGGCGTAGCCGAACCCTGTCTGGAAATCGCCAAAAACCCAGATGATTCTTATACCTATACCTCCCGTGGCAATCTCGTGGCCGTGGTTACCAATGGCACCGCTGTACTCGGTCTGGGCAATATCGGGCCCTATGCAGCCAAACCCGTGATGGAGGGCAAAGGCGTTTTGTTTAAACGCTTCGCGGATATCGACGTCTTTGATATCGAACTCAATGCCAACGACCCCGATGTCTTAATTGCTGCTGTTCAGGCCCTGGAACCGACCTTTGGCGGAATTAACCTCGAAGATATCAAAGCCCCCGAGTGTTTTTATATCGAAGAAAAACTGCGGGAGACGATGGAAATTCCCGTCTTTCACGATGATCAACATGGCACGGCTGTGATTGTGGCGGCGGGCCTGATCAATGCTTTGGAGCTGGCAGGAAAAAAAATTGAAGATTGCCGCTTTGTCTTCAGTGGTGCGGGGGCTGCTGCCGTGGCCTGCGCCAAATTGGCAATCAGCCTGGGGGCTGATCTCAATAAAATTATGATGACCGACTCCAAAGGCGTGGTTTATATCGGCCGCACAGAGGGCATGAATGAATACAAAGCCTTTTTTGCCCAAGACACGCCTCTGCGCACCCTGGCTGAAGCCCTCAAAGACGCAGACGTCTTTATTGGCGTTTCGGGCAAAGGTGTGGTGAGCCAAGCCATGGTCGCCAGCATGGCTCCCCATCCGATTGTCTTTGCCCTGGCCAACCCCGACCCCGAAATTACCTATCCCGATGCGGTGGCTGTGCGCAAAGATCTGCTCATGGCCACAGGCCGCTCGGATTACCCCAACCAAGTCAATAATGTGCTGGGCTTTCCCTATATTTTCAGAGGCGCCCTGGATGTTCGCGCCCGCACCGTTAACCAAGAAATGTTACTGGCGGCAGCCCATGCCCTGGCCGCCCTCACCAAAGAAGAGGTGCCTGCCAGCGTCTGCCAGGCCTATAATCTCGACAAACTCGAATTTGGCCCCGAATACCTGATTCCCAAACCCTTTGATCCCCGTATTCTGGTCTGGGTGGCCTCTGCTGTGGCGGAAGCGGCAATCAAAAGTGGCGTGGCCCGCCTGCAATTGGATATCAAAGAATACCGCCAAGAATTGGAAAACCGCTACGGGGTTTCGCGCGAATTGATGCGCTTGATTCACAACAAAGCCCGCACCGCACCCAAGCGGATTGTCTTTGTCGAAGGCGAAAACGAAAAAATCATTCAGGCAGCCCGTATACTCGTTGATGATGGCGTTGCCCACCCCGTTTTATTGGGTTATAAAGAAACCATCGAGAAAATGGCCGCCAGCCTGGGAATTTCAACCCAGGGACTCGAGATCATCGCTCCCCGTCTTTCTCCCCGCCTGGAACATTATGGTGAAAAATACTACCTCAAACGCCAGCGCAAAGGCATGATTCGGGCCGATGCACAGCAATTGGTCCACAATTATAATTATTTTGCCGCAATGATGGTCGATGAAGGGGACGCCGACGGCTTTATCGCTGGTTTGACCCAACATTACCCAGATACCCTGCGCCCAGCACTGCAGTGTCTGCCCCTCAAAGACGACTTTTACAAGGTCGCTGGCCTGTATATCCTGATGTTTGAAAACAGCCTCTATTTCCTCTGTGACGCAACAGTCAATATCGACCCCTCCGCCGAGGATCTCTGCGGCATCGCTCTGTCGGCCGCTGATGTGGCCCGCCGCTTTGACATCGAACCCAAAGTGGCCATGCTCTCTTTTTCCAATTTTGGCAGCGTGCGCAACAACCCCCAGGTCGAAAAAGTGCGCAAAGCGACCGAATTGATCAAAGCCAAAGCCCCAGATTTGATTGTCGAAGGCGAAATGCAGGCCGATACAGCGGTTTCACCCGTGCGTTCGCGGCTCTTTCCGTTTAGCAAGGTCAAAGGCGATGCCAATATTTTGGTCTTTCCTGATTTGCAATCTTGCAATATTGCCTATAAATTATTGATTGAATTGGGTGGAGCTGAAGCCCTGGGCCCGATTTTGATGGGCATGGCAAAACCCGTTCATGTCTTGCAACAGGGTGCCAGCGTAAGTGATATCGTCAATATGACGGCCTTGGCCGTGGTAGATGCCCAAGAATTATTGGCCTAAACACCGCTGACTGAGCCAGAAAAAACCTGATTTATTCAGGTTTAGCGGCTTTTTGTGAGCCCCGACCCTGGCTCAGAAGAGAATTTTTTGCTTTAATGAATGCACTGTGTGTATCAACTTCGAGAATGAAAAACGAGGAGAGCCCTCATGGCCCCAACCCCCATCAAATCCATCGCCACGCTGGCACTGAGCCTGCTGGCCGTTGCTTGCACCCCCTTTAAACCCTCAGGTGAATTCAGCGATATCCGCGGAAGGGTTGTCTCTCTGCACTACAATGCACCATTGGCCAATGCGACCCTCTCCATTCCCAGTCTTTCGACCTCGGTCAAGACCGACGAAAAAGGGGAATTTTATCTCAACGGCCTGCCCACAGAGTGGCTTGACGCAGACATCACCCACCAGAGCCATATGGCACTCAAACGCCAAATCAAGGTCGAGCCTTACGGCACCAAATACCTCGAAATCTGGATGGATACCACAGCACCAGCCAAAACGGATATTCTTTTTGAGCGTGAATACGATATCTGGAAAACAGACAAATACGGCATGAAGCAGGTCAATCTGACAGGCTCACAAACCCGCCGACTCTATCGCACCTACCCGGTCTGGACCCCCAAAAAAGACAAAATTGGCTATATCGCGTTTGACTCTTCCACCAAAATGACAGTCCAAGATGGTGTCTGGACCATGTCTGCCGATGGCACCATGCCTCGCCAGATCACCTCCGTGAATGAATCCGGTCGTCTCTATTACCTGGATTGGAGCGCCGATGGCAACCAATTTGCCTTTATGTTGCAAGATCGGATTTTTGTTTACAACCAGCAATTGGGCACCCTCAAAGGATTAAATAACCTGATGGCCAGAGCCGCCACCCTGGGCACCTTTAATATGAATCCCTCTTGGACCCCTGATGGCCGCCAATTGGTCTTTACCAACCACACCTCCAGTATTTCCGCCAATTTTAGATCCGACCCCAACCAACGCCAGGTCTTTATTATGGACCGCGAAGGCGGCGACCACCGCGTATTGACTCGCGAAGGAGATAATTACGGTGCCATTGTCTCTCACAACGGCAAAAAAATTGCGTATATCTCCACGATTACCGGCCAGCCAGAAATATACATCATGGATATCAACGGCACGAACCCCCGTCAGGTGACGTATTTGCGCAGCCAACGCCTGGAGAATTTACGTTGGACCCAAGACGATCAAACGCTTTTGTTTAATTCTGACTATATGCAGAAATACAAATCATACCAACCCCAAGAGACCTGGATGGTGGAGCAAGACGGCCGCAATTTGCATATGCTCACCAACGACGCGATCCATCCTGACGGTTAAGCCTCGGCTTCGGCAAAGGCCTTTTGAAAGCGTTCCAACATATCGCGTGGATTTTCGACCACAATATGGGTATGGGCCAATGTGGTCATAAAACCGTGTTCATTGCGAAAACGGGGCACCAGATGCAAATGCAAATGGGCAATGCTGCCGCCACCCATTTCACCGAGATTATAGCCCAAATTAAAGCCCCGCACCGGGTACAGTTGGCGAATCACGGTCAGAGCCTTTTTTTGCAAACGATGAAGCGCCAAAGCCTCTTCTTCAGTCAATTCTTCGGGGGACTCGATATGTCTCAAGGGCACAATCATCAGATGCCCTGGATTATAGGGATATAAATTGAGGGAAACCAAAAACAGGTCACTGCGGTAGACCTCTAGATTGGCGACATCCGGGTGATTTTCGCGCACAGCACAGAGAATGCAGGGCACATCTGGGCGTTGGCCGCGAATATAGTCCAGTTTATTGGGGGCAAATAAATAAAAGCGTTCAGTCATGCTGCCCATTTTAGCACAGCATGCCAATCGCGATAAATTGATCATCCCATTGCATAAAACTCTCGGGTTTTTGGGTATATAGTCAAAACAGGTCTGTTTTGGCTTTGTACTAAATAACTGTTAAGTGTTTATTTAATCTGGCATTTAACAAGCAAAACAGCCCTATATACGACGTGAGAAAATCTGCTCACAGTGGTTAAGAACAAACGGAGGATTGCCTTGATATGAGTTTTATGTCCTTTGATTATGCGATTCGCTCTTCAGATGCGGCCTTACAGATGCAGCAGGGGATGGCCCAAAATCTCCGCGATACCAATCAGCGAGTCGCCGATGTGGGCAAACGCAATGCCACCAGCAAAGATCAATTGGTGCGCCAAAAAATCACAGCTGAATATGACATGACAAGTGCCAATATCAAGGCTTGGAAACAGGGCAAGTTAGCCGCAATGGCTGAAGAGCGCGCCAAAACGGCCAAAGCAGCAGCGGCCATTGTCGGCATTGGCACCCTCGTGGGGGGCATGGTAGACGGCATCAGCGATCTGGCCAAACACTTCAAAAATGATCAGGCCAAGGTCCCCCAAGCGCCAGAATCAGAGCAGATGACCGTTGATGGCAACGCGGGCTTGATGAGTGCATTTCCGATTGCAGCCAGCCAACCCCAACGCGGCGGACAAACAGGTGCGGTTGCTCCTGGACCCACCGAGCAAGGTGCCGTTGTCACCTTTGACACTAAAAAAGGTTCGTTTAGTGCCTTTGGGGTCAATACCACGACAGGGGGTGTCACCAAATTCAGCAATCTGAGTATGACTGAAATGGCCACCTTGGTCAGGGACAATACCCGTGGAAAAGGCTCTTCAGAAGGAGGAGCACAGGGCTTAGGAGCCATGATTGTTGATGGCCCCCCCATTGCCTTCAGCCCTGAACACCTCAAGAAAAAAGAAGACGGCACTTTCGAAATGAGTGATGCTCTTAAAGGAGCCCTTTTTGGCAGCGGCCAGGTCCAACCCGGTCAACGTCAAGATGGCTTTTTTGCGAGTGAAAATGGCTCGGCAGTCATTGCGGGTGTGGTTGATCGGGGTGCCGCAATTTCACCCGGTTATCAGGCAACCTCTCGTTCAGTGATGGGAATTTTGGAGAACCCCAAAGTCCAAGCAGGTCTCGGACTCAGCCCTGCGACAGTGGATAAAACCAGATCAGGGTTTGAGAAATCAGGCTTGTTAACCGGCGGCGTCATGAGTGGGGCCGGCGAGATTTTCAAGAAAGCCATCTTTAAGCCCTTGAGTACCGCTCTCCCCCAGTTTATGAAAATGGCCCAAGTGGCCAAAGAATATGATGAAGAGGCGAAAAAAATGAGGGTTGAATATCACGCAGCCAAACAACAGGCCTCAGCAGCCATGAAACGCCTCAAGCAGATCGAAGCCCAGCTTGCAGCTGGTGTTTAAACATATTTTTCAGTTGATGTGTAGAACCAATCGGATCTAGGGAAGGATTATAAACCCCATGAATATCAGAATGTATTCGGCAGCCCGGGAAGCGACCACCAAAGCCCGGAATGTTGCCTCGGCAATCCAACAGGCACAACGCCAAGTCAATGATGACAACAAAGATATTTCTGAAAAAGTAGATAAAAACCAACAAAGTCGCGATAAAAAGAAAGCAGAGCAGGAACTCTTTTCTGCCAAAACCCAAAAAGATTTGGCACAAAAACAGTTTAGTCTGACACAACAGCAGCAAGTGGTTGCCACCATTCAAGCTGTTGTTGGCATTATTGGTGCAGCTGTCAATATTGCTCAAAAGATCAATGGGACTCAAAAACCGCCAAAGCCCGAAGGTGATGGCGAAAAAGTAGATGCTGCTCCGAAAAAAGAGGGAGCGCCTGCTGGACCTGCTGCTCCTGCTGTTGGTGGTGGCGGTGGCGGCGGCGGCGGCGGCGGTGGCAATCCAAATGTTCCCGCTCCTCCAGTTGTTGGCGGCGGCGATGGTGGCGGCGGCGGCGGTCCTCTTGCGGCGGTCACAGATGTTGCAACGGGCGTTGTCGACAAAGTCAAAGGTGCGGTCACAGGCGCAGTCGACGCAACCAAAGGTGCGGTCACAGGCGCAGTCGACGCAACCAAAGGTGCGGTCACAGGCGCAGTCGACGCAACCAAAGGAATTACTGGCGGCAGCGGTGGCGGTGGCCCCGATCTGGGGGATCTAAAAGGCCTTCAAAAAGGAGCTGGTTTTGCCAGCCAAGGAGCTCAGAAGGGTTTATCTGGCGGCGGTTTACCTGGTTCAGAAGCCTTGAGCGGAGCTGGCGGTTTGGTTGGAAAATTGCAGGGCGCGTTAAATGGTGCCTTAGACAAACTCGGCATTAGTATTCCTGGCGCTGAAAGTGGCGGAAAAGGGAGCCCTCTGGCTCTGGATGGCAAGTTTGGAGACAAGACTGAAGGCGCATTAAAAGCCTTTCAATCATCTCAAGGCTTAGATCCGTCTGGAAAAGTAGATGATGCCACTATCGGAAAACTCCAAAGCGTATTAGGAAGCAGCCCACTTGGTGAGGTTGTACCGCCACCGCCTCCCGGAGGTGGCACGGGTGAAGTAGTTCCTCCTCCTCCTGGTGGTGGAACCGGCGCAATTGTACCTCCACCCCCTCCTGGTGGCGGTACAGGTGAAGTAGTTCCTCCTCCTGGTGGTGGAACCGGCGCAATTGTACCTCCACCCCCTCCTGGTGGCGGTACAGGTGAAGTAGTTCCTCCTCCTCCTGGTGGCGGCGGTGGCCCCGAGCAGGTGATCAACCCCAATGGAGACGGAGGCGGCTTTGGCGACAAGCTCAAAGGCTTTGGTTCTGGTCTCTTAGACCAAATAAAATTTTCCACAGGCATTGGCCTCAACGATGAGAAAAAAGCCGAACGACAAGCAGCTGTAGCCGATATGAAAGAGTTGGCCCAGCTCATTGAAAAACTATTAGAAGCTCTGGGTTTGCAAAAAGCCACAAAGGGCGCTTTGGGCGATATTGCGAACAAGCTCGGCCAAGTCAAAGATGTTATCACCAAAGGTGAATATATCGATGACAATGGTAAACGCGTCGAAGCCAATGCGTTGGCCAAAGGTATTAACAGCGCCATTGTCGATCCAATCTCCAAGGTCGGCAAAGCTGCCACACAGGCCATTGCAGGTGCCGTTGGTACAGTAGCTGCCGCTGGAGCTTTGGCTGTCGCTACACCTTTTGCCGCTGTGGGCAGTGCCATTTCTGGCAATACGGATGGCTTCAAACAAATTGGCGATGGCTACAAACGCCTTGTTGGCGCTGGTGGCGACAAAGGAGGGGGAGAAGGTGCCCCTGGTGGCGGCGAGGCCGGTTTAAATAAAGCCCTTGAAGGGCTTTCTCAAGGAGGCGGCATCACTGATGCCAATATTGCCCAATTCAAAGAAGCCGCCGGTAAAATTTTTGGTGGCGCAACCACCGATGATGGCCAGGGCGGCCAACGGTTGCTCAGTGGCGATGAAATCACGGGTAAAATCAGTGCGCTGCTCCAAGGCGCCCAACAAGGTGGGGCAGAAAGCCTGCTCAAAGGCCTCCCAAAAGGAGCGGAGATCCCCGGCTTGGGCGCTATCACCAAAGGCGCTGATGGTGGCCTGAGTCTGGATATTGGAGGCAAGACCTTAAACCTGAGCAAAGAACTGGTGGGCCAATTGGCTGCTGGCGGTGGCCTTGCCCAACAGGCACTGGGCCAAGTTCAAAATGCCCTGGGCCAAGGTTTCGCCAACGGAGCAAAGCTCGATGTCGGTGGCGTTTTAAGCGCAGCAGTGGGTGCAGGCCAACAGGCCGGTGCACTGGCTCTGAGCGGCCCCCCGACCCCTGGTACTCAAACCCCACAAACAGGCGGTTCAACCGCCGTTGAAAGTGGAGACCCGTTGGCTGGCATTCTTGCAACAGGCGCTAAATTCACAGAATTGAAGGGTGGCGGTGGCGGCATCAATATTGGCGGAACTGTCCCTCTACCCGGAGGTCGTACCGGCCAAGGAGGGGGGACTGCAACCCCCGTTGGCGGTCTCAATCTCACAGGCGATCAAGTCAAATTATTGGGTGCACTCAAACAAGCAGGTTTGGATATTGGCATCAGCCAAGATGGCAAAATATCGCTGGGTGGAAAAGAAATCAGCACCGCTCAATTGGATGGCCTCCAACAATTGGCAGGCAAAGGCCTCGATCTGGGTAAAATCGGCCTGAGTGTTGGTGATAATGGCGGTATTTCAGCCAGCCTGGGTCCTGTTCAACTCGGCATCGGCAAAGATGGCGCTGTTTCTGCTTCGATTGGCACCAAAGACATCTCACTGGAACAAGTTGGGGCCCTTGCAGGTCTGGCCAGCAAAGGCGTAAATTTGGGTCAACTCGGGCTCGGGGTCAATCCTGCAGGCGAGGTCACAGGTGCTCTGGGTGCTCTGGGCCTGAGTATCGGCAAAGATGGGGCAGTTGCAGCCAAAGTCGGAAACAATGCGATCAACGCCGAGCAACTCGGTGCCTTGCAAGGTCTCGCCGCTCAAGGCATTGACTTGAGCAAAGCCAGTCTGAGCAGTGGCGACGGAGGCAAAATCACAGCAAATCTGGGAGGCATCAGCCTGAGTCTGGGCCAAGATGGCGGCCTGAGTGTCACTGCCGGTGGCCAAACCCAGTCTTTTAGCAAAGAACAACTTGGCCAATTGACCAGTCAAATTGGCCAATTGGCCCAATTACAAGGGGCTGGAGTCAACTTAGGTGGCCTGTCTGTCGGCGCCAAGGGTCTGTCCCTCAGCATTGGCGGAGACAAAGGTGCCACAGTTGGTTTTGGTGCTGATGGAAAACTCTCAATCAGTGCGGGCGGAAAAACCAAAGAAGGGGTTTCTCTGGGCGATGCCAAAGGTGCCTTGGCCAATCTCAGCACCTTGGCTTCACAGGGTGCGCTCAGTGGGAATTCAGGTTTAGAAGTCTCACTGGGTAGTAGCGGTGGTTTGCAAATTGGTACCACTGGCACCGCTGCCAGCGGAGACACCGCTGCCACACCGAAAGGCACACCTATTGACCTGGGAAGTCTGAGCCAGCAAGCGGTACAAGGCCTGGCTCAAGTTGCTGGCCAAGGGGTCAATTTGGCGAATGCCACATTGGCAACCACGGGCACCGATACAGCCAAAGGTCTGAGTATCAATGGAACAGATTCAGGTGCTTTGGCTCAAAGCACCACAGCCTTAAGCCAAGGCGGCCAAAATGTCGTCGGTCAAACCGTCAGTGACACCGGTGGCCAGGTTGGCAATATCAGCGCAAATGCACAATCTGTGATTGCTGCTCTGGTGGCGAATGGCCAAAGTGCCAAATTTGAAAATGGTTCGATTGTTTTGGGCAATGGCGCCAAAATTGGCGAAGATGCGATCAACAAATTGGCAGGTGGCATCACCGACGGCAAAGCCAACGGCACAGCGCAAGCTGTTTTGGGACTGGCGGCCAAAGGGGTCAGTATCGAAACCCTGTCTTTGGGTGCGGGTCTGCAAAATGCCGGTCAAACCGGTGATTCCATCACCATTAACGGCAATGTCAACCTGGATTCAAAATCTGTAGGCGCTCTGCTGGCAGGCGGCGATCGCGGCGGTGCCGTGATAGATGCGGTCAAGGCAGCCACCAACCTCACCTCGGCGCTCAACACAGCTGGTCAAGGGGCCACTGGGGGAGCGATCACAGGGGTTGCCAATATCAGCTTTGATGAATCCAATGCCTCGGGTGCCACTCAGGGCATTGGGCTGTCGATTGCCGCTAAACAAAATGGCCAAACAGGCCCGGCTCTGGCCTTGGACGGCGCAGCTGTCAAAGGCCTGGCCAATGGCGGAACCGACGCAGCAAAAGGCCTGGCCGCTCTGGCCAATAACCTCAAAGGCGCCGATGGCAATGACATCTTAAGTGGCGAACAAAGAGCAGCCTTCTCAGCCGTATCTTTGTTACAAGCAGCAGGCCTCACAAATGTACAGGCCGATGGCAACGGCGGTTTCGCGGGCAAATTGGGGGGCAAAGATGTCTCTGTCGATAAAGGAGCTGCAGGCCTACTTGGATTGGGTACCTCCAATGGTTTTGTACGTGGGCTGACCATCGGTGCGCAGAATACTGCCGCCAACCAAGTATTGGCGGGTATTGGCAACCTCAAAACCCAACAGGCGGGTGGCACCGATATTTCTGGTGCCGTTGTCGATCGGGGTGGCCGCATCAGTGGCATCACGGCGCCAGCACCTTCAACTGGAGGTCAGACCAGCACAACGGGTAGTCAGACTGGCTCTGCCGCTCCCAATAGCGCTTTGACAAGCGTCTTGGCTAACGTGAACTTTCAAGGCGGCTCGGGCAACGGCTCTGGTAGTGGCTCCGGCCAAAGCGTGGTAGGGGGACTCTTCGCTCCGCTCTTGCAGACAGGCCGTGAATTGAGCGACAGTGTGAGCGGTGCAAGCAATCCGATTGTGGGCCTGTTTACGGGCGACAATGCCAATGCCAGCGGCGCCAAAAATTTGCCTGGACAATTGATCAACAAAACCGCAGAGTCGATTGCTGCGAGCATCACTGGCAACGCTGATTTTAAAAAAGCAGTAGAAAGTGGCGATTTAGCGGGAGCCACTAAAATCTTAAAAGACAATGGACTCTCCGACACAGATATCAGTGGTATCCTGTCTGCGGGCAGAGTCACCCAATCTCTGAAC
>JBIKWL010000027.1:0-47571 GCA_044356335.1 Candidatus Sericytochromatia bacterium | reverse complement strand
CCAAACCGCTGGTCATGGCTGAAATTCTCAGGGTCTTGCGGCCGGGCGGCTGGCTGCTCTTTGCCGAAAATTTAAAAGGAGCCCATTGGCATATGTTTTTGCGCAAACAATTTGTCTCCTGGGCGGTGCATTGGGATTATCTCAGCTTGCCCGAGTTAGAGGCTTTGACCCAGCCGTTTGCCGAAAGCCATTATCAGACGGCAGGCATCCTGGCCTTGTGTGGACGCACTGAATTTCAACGTCAACAATTGAGCCGAGTGGATCGGGTCTTGCAAAAAAAATGGCCCGAAAACCAGTGCTATTGTGTTTTCGTTGCCGCGCGTAAAGCCTCGGATCTCATTTGAGTCGTTCCTGAGCATGAGCCAGCGCTTTAAAACGATTGTTCTGCCTGCCTTGCTTCGTATTTTGCGGGCTGTCTGGGGCTGTTTGCGTTTTGCGGTCGGACTGGTCTCTGTTTTGGTTGCAACCCTGTTTTTCTTGCTGTACGACCCTCCGCCAGCGCTCAAACGGCTGCTGATTGAAACCGCAGAGAGTCAAAGCTGGGAATGGACTGCTTTGCCCCTGCAATTGGGGGCGATTTCAGATTTAAAACTGCGTCCACAAACGCAGCGGATTGTGTTTGAGAATATCCGCCTCTATGGCTATCGGGGCGCTGCTCAGCCGTTTCTGATTCTGCCGCGGTTGACCCTGGAGCTGGATTTGGTCAATTATCTCTTGGGATTTCCCTCTCACAATCAGGTGATTCTAACCCAGCCCCGGATCTCTATTTTGCGGGACAGGCAGGGCAAACTCAATATCCGCCCTCGTTTCAAGCCTGGCGAAGACAAGCCAGAAGAGCCGCCGGGCCCTCATCCCTACTTGCCCTTTGTCAAGATTCGGATTGAAGACAGCCAGCTCAATTTTCGCGATCAGGATTCCCTCTATCCCCTGCAGAGTTTATTAAAATTACCCTGGATTGAAGGCCAATTGGTCGATCAGGAGCATCTCGATTTTTCTGCCCGCCTGCGCAGCAGTCTGAGCAATCTGGACGCCCTGGGGCGTTTGAATATTTGGACAGGTCAAACCCGCTTGGATGCAGAATGGGCCAGCGCAGATCTGCCAAATCTGGCGCGTTATGCGGCCCGTGTGCCCGATCTGGTCGTTTTGGGTGGTGCTCTAAATCTCAAGGCCCATGCCCAATGGGCGGATTACCAACTGAGAGAATTGGCTTACCGCGGCCGCCTCAGCGCCGATCATCTGCGGGCGCGTGTTCCGATGTACCGCCTGCCTTTGGAACTCTCGACCGAAACGTTGTTTACCCAGGACAAAATTGAGGTGCATTGGTTGGATTTGGCCAGCCCCGGCCATCGACTCAGTCTGCAAGGTGAGCTTTTGCACTACCTTCAGCCCAAGTTGACCCGCTTGGATGCCCAGTTGCAGATTGCCAAACTGGATCTGGCTGAAGCGGCTTCGGCTGTGATGCATCCAGCGATTGACGCGTTTAAGGCCATGCAGCCCAGTGGCAACTTGAGTTCAAAACTCCATTTGGTGGGTTTACTCAGCGATTTGAGCGTGGCCGGTGAAGTGAATATTCCCCAGGCCCGTGTTCAGAAAGTCAATATTCATCAGGGTTTTACCCGTTTCAGCTATGGGGCCGAGCAGGTCGATGTACCCGAATTGCGGGCCGGTATCTTTGCGGGGCAGGTCCATGGTTCAGCCCGGCTCAGCTTGGGCCAGCACCCACTCATCGACTCTGCCCACATGCAGGGAGAACAGGTTTCGCTGGCGGAGATTCAATCGACATTTGCTTTGGCGCTGCCAGCAGATTATGCCCCTGCTGGCCGGGTCAATTTTCAGGTTCAAGCAAGTGGCCCTTTAAATAATCCCCGGGCCCATGGCCGCCTAAGCTCTGCACGTGTGGACTTTCCCGCAAGTCATAAATTGGCTGAAATCACCGGCATGATGCTCAATTTTGACTATAGCCAGCCCCTGACGCGGGCCACGCTGCAAGCCCTCTCCGCAGATGCCGGTGCCGTGAAGATGGGGCTTTATCTGCGCGCCCTCGACGATTTGGACGTTTGGCTGGACGCTGAGAATTTGCCACTTAAAACAGCCAATAAATGGACCCCTGTGGCTTATTTTAAAGCTGGAGAGGCAGATTTTTCGGCCCGTCTCAAAGGCTCGCTGCGGGCCATGCAAAAAAATTGGCAGGCGTTTTCGGCCCAGGGAAATGTCCACGGGCGAGAGCTGGCTTTGTTTTACCCTTTGAATCCGGGCGCTCCGATCCAACAGAACTTGCGGCAATTGGATTTTGAGTTGGATTGGCAGCAGGGACAGGTAGACATGAATCAATTGGTACTCAATCAGGGCAAAACAGCATTGCGAGGCAATGGCAGCGTTTCTTTGCCAGGCTTAGAGCGCCAGGACTGGTCTGGGGCCTTGCTGGCCCATCTTGAAGGCGGCGTCTACAGCCAAGACCTGCCCCTCTTAAAAAATTACCAGATCGACAAAGGGCAAGTGAATCTGCGGATGGATCTGCAGGGGGCTCCTCGGCGCGATGTACAAGTCGCACTTAAGGCAGATGGCAAGGCCTTGATGGTTGCCGGAGTTGAACTTGATCAGTTCAATTTTGATGGGGATTATGCCGCCAAAGTCGTTGATATTCGTCAGGCCCAAATCAAAAAAAACGAAGAGCATGTGGATCTGCAGGGCCGGGTGGATTTAAATTCAGCCAGCCCCAGTTTGGATTTGCAGGCCCAGGCCTACCGCTTCGATCTTAAAACCCTTTTCTCGCTTTTGCCGCCCGAGACCCGTGCGCCCTTCGAAAAGCGCCGCACCAAATTGGATGTCCCTCCAGCGGATCCCTTGCCCATGCTCTACAATTTGCCAGAAGCGCGAAAACACGTCTTTTCTGATGGGCATGGTCAGAGTATCACCCTGGATGAGTTTTTGACTGAATACTGGGAGCGTTGGACCATTCCCCCGGCTACCCGTGATGAAATGGGGACAACAGAAAAAAAACCAGCTTTGGCGGATACCCTGGCAGGTAAACTCTCTGTCGATCTCAAGGTCAAAGGAACGGTGGCTGAGCCCAAAGTGGATCTCAAGGGCCTTTTGCAGAATGTCCAGATACAAGACAGTCAGATTGCCGAGAGCTATCTTCAAGCCCAATATGCCGATCGCCATATTCATGTCGATCAGGCCTATATTCAAGAGCCCGGCGGTGGGGTTTTGCGGGCTGCTGGCGATCTTGATCTCGACAAGGATATGCAGTTTGAATTGCAGGGAGAAGGGCTGAGTCTGAAATTGGCAGATCCTTTTCTCAAGGGCCAAGATACCCGTTTAGAAGGCAATTTGGACTTCTTGGCGGTGGCTACAGGCAGTCTGCAAAAACCCGAGGTTTCAGCTCAATTGACCGTGGATCGGCTCTTGATGAACCAACTGTATTTTGATCGGCTGGATACCATCTCTGGTTATAACGAAGGCTATTTAAAAGATCTGCGTGTGGAACTCAAAAGTGGCAACCAAGAAATCGTTGTCTATGGGGATTTCCCGGCCACGGATATGAACAAACCTGTCAATTTGAGCCTGAGCCTCAAAGACGAAAGCTTTGGTCTGATCAATCTCTTTACCAACGCACTCGACTGGCGTGATGGCAAGGGCTCCGTTTTGGTGCGATTGGTGGGTACCCCGCGCAAGCCAGAACTTGAAGGCTCTTTGAGTATGGACAATGCAACGGTCTACATTCCCTCTCTGAAAGAAGTAATGAGTGAAATTGATATCCGGGGCGAGGTTTTTACCAATAAAGTGAATTTGGCTTATTTGCGTGGCAAGGTGGCCGGGGGCAATTTAGAAGTCAAAGGAGATATGGACCTCTTAAATTTATTACCCTCTTTTCTCAATTTGGAGGCCACCGGGCAGAATCTGCTGATTCGCTACACAATGCCTGGTCTGCTCACAACCCAGACCGCGATCAAAGACGCCAATATCCGCATCAAAGGTCTGGTTGATCAGCCGGTGATCACCGGTAAGGTGGTGTTGGGTAAAAACGGCGAGACGACCTTCCCCTTCTTAAATGACCAAGAGGATTTGTCCTCCTCCAGCGAGATCAAAAGTGAAAGTAGCGAAGCCAAACGGGCCTCTTATCTCTTTGGGGGCCTCAAAGTTGAGATCCCAGAAGAATATTGGCTGCATTCGCCGATTTTTGATATTCCTGTCTATTCTGAAAAAAGCATTAATTTACGCCATTGGAGTGGAAATTTGGCGATCACAGGGGATGTTCAAGCCAAAAAAGGCACGCTCTATTTGTTTAACAATGCCCTCAAGATCGACAAGCTCAATGTTGATTTTCCCAAGGTGCGCACGACCGTGGCGGGACAGGCGGCGGGTTTGAATCCCGATATTTTGATTGAAACCAGCTTTAACGTCAAAGGGGCGGATCAGGCTGTCAAAGCCATCATGAAAGGCAAATTGGAAGACCTGGTCAAAAATAAAATGACGATCGAGTTCTCCAATAAACAGGGCTTGACCGATACCCAGATTTTTAATCAGATCTTTGGTGGGGAGGCTGTCAGCGATCTCAGCCAGGGCAATATTACGGGGCTGGCCTCAAAGTTCAGTGATGTGTTTTTGCGCGGGCTGTTCAGCCCTCTTACCTCGCGGATTTCCGAACTTTTGGGCCTTGAAGAATTGTCGTTTGGGATTGTCGGACAGTCAGTGAGTGGGCCGATCTTTAATTTTAAAATTCGTTCCAATCCCTTCTTTTGGATGAATGATGCGGCCCCGCTCTTTTTCGGGAAAGATGTAGTCAAGGAGCGCTTGGAGCAATTGAGTTTTCTCAACCGTCTGCGCATTGGGGGAGAGGGTACTTTAAATTCGGGTGAGCAGGCAATTTATAAGCTGGGCTTGAATTATAGCTTGGGTGAAAATTGGGCCCTGGATTACCAGTTTAAATCCGATGAACAAAGGCATTCTGCCACCGTTAAAGGTTCGTATAGCCTGCCTGCTGTGCTCAATTGGTTGGGCTATTGGCGCGAGCGCTTTAATGGCAAGTTGGAGCCCGAAGCTTCTCCCCAATCGGCTATCCCCACCGCTGTCCCCAGCCAAAAGCCCTGAACGGCGACCTGACTTAGGTCAGGGGGATTGGGGCTGTTTCGATTCCAGGCTATAATATCAGATATTGTCAACACAACCCATGCCCTAAGTGGGGGGAGCCTGCTGACGGTGTTTGATCAAGATATTTTTTTTCTAGATATGCCAAGGAGTCCAAAAATGGCCAAAATTGACAGCCTGTTTAAAGTTCTCGTGGAAAAAGGCGGATCCGATCTGCATATTTCACCCAATAACCCCCCTTTGATCCGTCTCAGCGGCGATTTGATTCCGATTATGAGCCAAAAACTCAACGAAGAGCAAATTCGCCCGCTGCTCTATGAAATTATGGATGATTTCGGACGTAAGCAGTTCGAAGAGACCAATGATTTGGACTTTGCCTACAGTGTTGATGAATTGGGATCCCGTTTTCGTGCCAATATTTTTATGGAGCGCAAAGGCTTGGGTGCCGTCTTCCGCGTTATTCCCACCACGATTGTCACGGCGGAACAATTGGGGATTCCCAAAATTTTGACCGAGTATTTTTGCCATTTGCACAAAGGTCTGGTCTTGGTGACAGGGGCCACGGGCTCCGGTAAATCCACGACCTTGGCTGCAATGGTGGACTATATCAACAAAAACCGTTCTGACCATATTCTCACGATCGAAGATCCGATCGAGTTTGTGCACAACAGCCAAAGAAGTCTGGTCAACCAGCGCGAAGTTGGCAAAAACACCAAGAGTTTTGCCTCGGCATTGAAAGCCGCACTGCGTGAAGATCCGGACGTGATTCTGGTTGGCGAAATGCGCGATTTGGAAACCATCGAGTTGGCCATTACCGCAGCGGAAACAGGCCACTTGGTCTTTGGGACCCTGCACGCCTCTTCTGCCCCCAAAACGATTGACCGTCTGATTGACGCCTTCCCGACCGAAGCCCAGGAACAAATCCGGGCGATGTTGGGAGATTCTCTCAAAGGGGTGGTGGCTCAGCAATTGCTCAAGAAAAAAGGCGGGGGCCGTGTTGGTGTGCAAGAAGTGCTCGTAGGCACCCCTGCTGTCGCCAACCTGCTGCGTGAGGGCAAAACCTTCCAGATTCCCTCGATCATGCAGACCGGACGCAAAGACGGCCAAATGACGATGGATCAGGCGATTGAAGAAAAACTCAAAGCGGATTTGATTACTGCCGAAGAAGCCTATCTCAAATCCCACGATAAGAACCGCTTTAAACACCTCTTGCCCAAAGACGCGCAAGTAGACTAATTGTGAATGGCAAGATCAACCTGACTGACGCAGGTTATCTTACCGCCGTTTTTTAAGACACGGAACCCCTTTCAAAGAGAGGGGTTCCGCTTGTTTTGTTTTAAATCTGAATTTTTCAAAGGAATAATTGGACTATGCAAGTCAATCGTGAATCGAATCTGATGGTCAATACGCCCCCGGTATCGGTTTCAAATAATGGTTTGGTAGTGCCTCCATCTCCGCTTGAAAAAAACGAAAAAAACGAAAATTTGGAAACATCAGAGAAGTCCACAAAGCGTGTTTCACATCAGTCTGTCGAGCAGGATTTAAGCGACGAAAAACGGGTGCAAAATGAATTGCACACGGGTTCTGTCGATTTCGAAGATTCAGAAAAGATCGCGCTGATGTCCGATTTAAGAGATTTAAAAGCGCCTTCTGCGCTCTCTGAAAGTGATGATTCAGATCTCATAATGAATGAACCCGTGAAACTCAAACAGGAGAACAAGACTGATCTGGTTGAGTCCCAAACGTCTGAGACCCAAATGGAGAATCCCACGCTCTTAGATTTGGATAATCTTTTGCCGCCGGAATTGCCCCTGTTGACGGATCTGCGCACAGAGACCCAGAGCAAAAATATCGAAGGTTTAGAAAAGACCTCTCAACAGGTGACTTTAAAAGAAGTCGAGACCGAATCCAAACTTGAAGCCAAAACCGAAACAAAGTTTCCGAGTTGGACAAAAAACAACCTCAGCAGTTTGGTGCAGGCCCAATTCAAAAAACAGCTCACGTCCTGGGATGCCTCGGGAATTATCAATACCCGAGCCAAACAGAGCAAAGCCTTGATCAGTCAGGCCCAGAAATTATCTGCAGAGATCTTGAGCACCCCAGGCTATAAAGAGATGTTTTTCGAAAAAAGTGAAACCGAACTGCGGGATGCGCTCGCCGATGCTGTCGGGCAATTGAAAAAGAACGATCCCAAATTCAAAAATTTAAAAGACAGTTCTTATCAAAGTCTGCCCAAAGACAAACAGGCGTTTGTGGATGCCATTCTCACAGGTTTAAAAGCCGGTTTGCCCAAAGAGGTTCAAAACAGTGTCAAGTTTTTGAACAAAGTCGGCAAGCCAGAAGGGGTGACTGGGCAACAGCTCGTAAATAAAGCTGAACTGATGGGAGAAATCGAAAAACGCCGGGATCAAAAAATGAGCCCTGAAGGCCTGAACGCTTTGGAAGAATTGGACAAAGCCCGGCAAGCGAAAGATTTGAAATCGGCCAAAACCCGCATCAAGGCAGAGACAGAAATACTGGAGCTGGACAATATTTTCGTTCAAACCAAGCTGACCCATGTTGTGCCAGGCACAGAATTATCGGCAACAGATCTTCAGCAATTGATGAAAACCGCTTTTGGCGAAAGTCAAGACACCTACTCTGACGAAGAAGTTCAGCAGGCCCAAGCAAAAGCAGAGGGTTTGATTCAAAAGACAACAGATCCCAAACTGATCTGGACTGTGACTTTGCGCCCTGAAAAAGAGCTTTTTGAGGATCTCAATTTGGCCTTACATGGCAAGATCAAGGATCTGACGCTTGACCAGGAAGATTATACCCAGAAGATACTCTATGCCTTGCGAAAAGAAGGTTTGAATAAGCTTGAAAGTCAGGGTTTTGTATCAAAAAGGGACTCAAATACCAAGACTCCAAAAGAAATACAATTGAATGGCAAAACCTATACCCATATGAAGCAATTGGGCCAAGGGGGGTTTGGGGTTGCGCATTTATTTGAGACCACCCATCCGCTGACTCAAGAAAAAGAGCAGGTTGTGGTCAAACAATTCAAACGGGGCAATCTCGATCCAGATACGTGGTTTGGCAATATGCAACAAGAAATTCGGGCCCATCAATATGCCATGGGGCCAGAGGGCCAAGGTCATGAAAATGTACTGGCCCTTAAAGGGATTTTGTTTGATTCTCAATCACAAGGTTTGGGTGAGTTTTTTACTGTTACTGAAGTGGCGTCAAAAGGGGAATTAAAAGATGTCTCTGACAAAATAGACCTTGCTTTGAAAAACAAGGCTTTAACCCCCACCACCCATGAATTGCTCAAACGTTCTTTACTGGCGCAAACCATGCGAGGGATGAAATATGTGCAGTCTCAACGGGGCATGTTACACAAAGATTTAAAGCCTGAAAATATCTTTGTGACTGCCCAAGGGCAGTTGAAAATAGCGGATTTTGGCATTTCACATACCAAAAATACTGTGGATGGTTCATCTGCATGGGGTACTCCTGTGTATATGTCTCCTGAAAATGCCGGTAAATTTATTTCTGAAGACAATAAAAATAAAGACACAAAGATCACGACAGGAGCTGATGTCTGGTCTTTGGGGGTGATGTCTCGTCAGCTTTTGACAGGCAATTTTCTTTCTGCCGAATTACAAAAGCAACAGGACAAGGGTGTTGCTTTAGGGGCGAACAATCTTTTTAACGATACGACCCTGTTTGGTGAAAATATAAATAACCGGGTCTATCAAAAGGGCAGCAAAGAAACGCGTTTGGGCCATGAGAAAAAAGTCGAAACCAAAAAGTCGGGAGGCTTGAGTGCTTTATTTAAAAGCAGCGCCAAAAAGACATCTTCTGAAACCAAGTCATACGAAGTGAAATCCCTGGGTGCCTATGAAAAAGTGATCAATGCCATGATGCACCCCGATCAAAACCAGCGTCCAACCTTTGAGGCCCTATCTCAACATAGCCTATTTACCGATCAAATCTTGCAGGAGCCCAAACTTCAGGCATTGTTTCAGGCTATTCTCGACAACAAAGATACCCAGACAATTCAAAAGTTGAGCCAAGAAGTTGAAGTTTTAAACAAACGTCTCAAGTAGCGTTGTTTATTGACCCGTCAGGCTGCGCGGAATTTTGGGGTCAAAGACATTTTTACTGCCGAGCTGAATGTCGAGACTCTCATTTTGCTTGAAGCGGTAGAGCTTGGCAGGTTTTTTCGAAAACTCTTGCGTGGTCTCTTGGGTGTCTTCGAGGATATCCAAAAAAGCCACTTTCTTGCGAAAATTGCGTTTGTCGATCTGGCGATTGAGAATAATTTCATAGACCCGGCAGAGCTCAGGCAATGTGAATTTCTCGGGCAGCAATTGCAGGCCCAGAGTGGTATAGCCGAGTTTATTGCGCAGGCGTTGCAGGGCCAATTCGATAATCCGTTGGTGATCAAAGGCCAGAGAGGGCTGTTGATACATCGAATGCCAGCGCACATCACTCACCGCTTCGGAGGGGTGCAGGGTAAATTTCTCGGAATTGACCAAGGCGTAATAGGTAATCGTAATCACGCGGGCGCGCGGATCGCGCTCAATTTCCCCAAAGGTATAGAGCTGCTCCAAATAGACATCGTCGACGTTGGTTTTCTCTTTGAGCTTATGTAACGCGGCTGTTTCAAGGCTTTCATCCATTTGCACAAAGCCACCAGGCAAAGACCAATAGCCCATAAACGGTTCTGTATTGCGTTGTACTAGCAATACCTTGAGGTCTTCCTGCATGATGGTAAACAGTACGATATCTACGGTGACAGCAGGATGTTGGTAGTCCAGGATGTCGATGGCTCTTGTCCTCACTTTGCATTCACAAAAAAAAATGATCCATGTCATAATATGATAGGTTACCTGAAAGGATCAAGCATCAACGTGGCACGGAATCCCTCGGCAGATGAGATTTCCAAAGGCAGTAACGTAATCTGGCTCTCTGACGCGACCCCCCATGATCTTCCTTTGATCGGCTTGAAAGCCTTAAATTTGGGGATTGCCCAGCGTTTGAAGTTGCCAATTCCACCTGCTTTTTGTATCACAACCCAGGCCTATCGGCGTTGTCTAGAAAGTTTTGGCATTTCTCTGGAGGAGCCCCACAACCTGGGCTTTCAGGAAACTTTACAGATGGGACGTCTGATTCAGCACAGTTTTTTTAAATACCCCCTGCCTGTCGATGTCTTAAGCGATATTCGCAATGCCTACCGCCAATTAACACAGCAGCAAGAAATGGCACTGGTCTTGCGGCCTTCGGTGCCTTACGCCTCTCCGCTTTTTTCCCGCCGATTGCGCCCCTTGCTGAACATTCGCGGCATGATTGAGTTCGAGAAAGCCCTCAAGGTCTGTTGGGCCTATATCTGGCTCGACGAAGTGGTGGCTTATCGCTTTTCTCAGCCCCAATTGATCAAACGCTTGGATGATCTTGCGATTGTGGTACAGCCCTTTGTCAAACCCCGTGCTGCAGGCAGTCTGATCAGTTTTAATCCTGGCAATAACAGCGATCAAGAAATGGTGGTTGAATCAGCCTGGGGTCTCAATGAGGCCGTTTCTCGTGGGCTTTTGGTGCCTGATCAATTTGTTTGGCAGCGCTTTTTGAAAAAGGTCAGTCGGCAACACATTGCGACCAAAACTTCTTTTTTTGAATTGGGTGAAGATGGCTCCGTCAAACAATCTGCCCTCGATGCCCGTTTACAAAAACACCCATCTTTGAATGAAGCGGATTTACAGGCTTTGTCAGATTTGGCTGAAAAAGCGGTCGCAGGTTATCAGCGACCTGTCTCGCTGGAGTGGATCAAAACCGAAAAAGGCTTTCAGTTTATTCAGGTGCATGCTCTACCGCCTTTGCCTGCTGCTGTGGTGCAGGAGTCGGAGTGGGAATGCCTCGATACCCTTGCTCCTTATTTCCAACAGCCCTTTTCTCCGCTGGGCTGGAGCTTTTTACATCCGCTGTTGGAACAGGCTCTGCAGGCTGTTTCCGAGTATTTGGGCATTACGGGCCTGCCTGTCCCGGCTTTTCGCCTTGTCAATTACATGGTTCATTGGCATCCGTCGGTTCCAAAACTCTTTCAGCAGGCCTTGGCAGCTTTTCAGACCCATCAGCAGGAAATACCGGCTTGGCGCAGCCAGACAGATGTCTTAAAAACCCTGTTCAAAGCCCAAGGCTATTGGCAGGGACTGTACCAGGATTATCTGACTGCTGTTTCGCCCTTTTGGTCAGAAGACCCGGCTGCTGGCGAGCCTGAGGCTCTTTTAGAGGCTTTGAACCATTTGAGCAATGCTGTGGCTCTGTTCTTAGAGGCGGCCTTGTTGGTGCGCTGTTTGTCTGATTCCTCTCAAAATTTGATCAGTGGTTTGATTCAGCCCTATTTTCAAGCCCAGGAAAATCCCCCGGTCTTTGATATCCTGTTTAAAGGCCTGCCCGGACGCAAAGCCCAAGCGGATCAAATGATGGACCAGACCGTTGATAAAATTCGCTCCGAGCCGCGCTTATTGAGTCTGTTTAAGTTGCAGACCACTTCTGCTCTCTGGGAGCAATTGCAAACCCAAGAGGTGGGTCCGGGATTTTTGGCTGCTTTAAAAGACGATTTTGGGGCCAGCGGCTATTTCCGCACGGGGCTTGATCCGCTTTACCCCTCTTGGGTGGATGCGCCGCACCCGATTTTGCAAGAATTGCAGCAGGCAATCCAACATCAGCGCGTCTTTTGGGATGAGCGCATTCCTGTGCAGCGCGAAGAACTCACGCAACAGATTTTTCAAACTGTGGGGCCCTGGCGTTTGCCTGATATCGTTTTGCTGCGGGTGATTCTACATCTTGGACAGGCCTGTGTGCAAACGGCTGACGAGGAGGCCTTTTACTGCTCGATGTTTGTGCCTGTTTTGCGCCGGATGATGGGGGCTATCAGCCGATTCTTGCCTTTGGAATCGAAGGCCGATATTTTCTATTTGGAATTGACCGAAATTCGCCATCTGTTGCAGGCGCCCATGAATGCCTTTAAGATCAAAGAGCTCAAAGAATTGATCCAGGCCCGCAAATACGAGCGCAAAATTGGCAATCGTCTGGGGGGCAAACAAAAATTGGAATCTGTGGAATTACAAGGCCTGCCGGGCAATGCTGGACAATATCTGGGCAAGGCCCGAATAGTCTTGCGCAGTGACGATCTGAAAGAGCTGCGCCAAGGCGAAATTTTGGTCACCGATTATTTTGAACCTGCCTGGGAACAGGCCTTGACCAAAGCGGGAGGGCTGGTTTTGGAGTTGGGCGGTGCGCTTTCCCATGGGGCCGAATTGGCCCGCCAGTACAAATTGCCTGCTGTCGTGGGCTTGGCCCAAGCGACCCAACAATTGAAAAATGGTTATGTCTTGCGCTTAGATGGAGCGACAGGCCAAGTTTCCGCTTATCAGGCCACAGCCCTGGAAAAACAAGAGGAGTTTGTAGGTTAACCTTCAGACAAGGCTCAGTTGGGCTTGAGGTCCGCAGGCAAGGCCGCTGCCAATTTGGCTATTTCCGTGTCAAAACTGGCGGAGAGGCCCGTTGCTTGTCTGAGTTTTTCAGAACTCAGTGAGACATCTAAGGGGCGGGGGGCGTAGAGATGGGAATCATGCACCGACACAGCTTCGATCAGATCTGTATTCAAATTTAAGGCTTGGGCCAAAGCCAGCCCTGTGTCCAAACGGCTGCGGCGCTCGGAGCCCAGATGATAAACGCCTTGCAAATGCCAGAGCTGCTCCAGCCACTCAACCAAAGTGCCCACATAGAGAGGGGCATTGTATTGGTCTTTGAAGAGTTTGATCGTCTGCTCCTGCTGCAACGACTGCACCAGCCAGCGCGAAAAAGAGGTTTTGCCTGAAGTCCACCAAGAGAGAAAGGTAAAGCGCAGAATCAACGCATTGGGCAGATCTGCAAATAATTGTTCGGCCATGTATTTGGTACGGGCATAGACATTGACAGGCTCTGGTCTGTCATCTTCTCTGGACAGACTTTGTAAGCCCGAAAACAGATCGTTGGTGGAGATATGGATCAATTTACAATTCTGGGCAGCCACCGCCAATCTGATCGAGAGGGCCGTTTCCAGATTTAAGCCAAAGGCTTGGCGCAAATCTCTTTCACAGCCATCGACATCGGTCCAGGCCACTGTGTTGATCAGCAGATCGGGTTGAAAATCTGCCAGCAGTTTATTTGTGGCCTCAGAATCGCGCAAATCAAGGGTCTGGAAATGGGGCTGGGAATGTTGAAAACAGGTTCCCAAGACTTCATAGCGCTTGTGCAGGGCTTGATAAAGGGTGTTTCCCAAGCCGCCTGAGGCTCCTGCAATCAGAATGCGTTGTACCATATCTGTCTCCGCTGGTGAATGAACTTGATTCAGGATACTATACAGGTATGTTGTCTTGCACAAAAGCCATCCGGATAGATTTTTACGTGGGCCCATGTCAGAAAGCTTAGAAACGAGCTTGGATCGGGCCTTTGGCCTGCTCGAAAACAAAGATTATGGGGCTGCCGCTTTAGCCTTTGAAGGGGTTTTAAGCCTGCAACCAGACCTGAGCGAGGCTCTTCACTATTTGGGCGTGTGCAAACATTATTTGCACGATTATGCCGTGGCCCTTGATTGTTTTCTGCGCTCGATTGCCCTCTCTCCCGCAGATCCTGATCTCTACCATAATTTTTTTAGCTGTGGCTATGAGCTGTATGGCAGCCAAAAATATGATCAGGCCGTGGTCTATTTTCAGGCGGTGATCGATCTGAATATGGATTATTTGGAGCAGTCTTGGATCTACTTGATTCGCGCCCTCAAGTTTCGCAATCGTATGGAGGCCTGTCAGCACGCTTTAAACCAAGCTTTGGTGCGTTTTCCTGAGAGTTTGGCTTTTCGGATTGAAAATACCTTTCTCTTTCCCCAAGTTTATACGTCTGTGTCAGAAATGGCTTATTGGCGCAAGCGCTTTCTTAAATACTTGGAAGAGTTAGAGTTGTTTTTGTCACCCGAACGGGTGCGCGTCTTACATGAGCGTGGGGTTGATGTCGACAGCCCCCTGTTTGGGATCTTTGCCCAGGGGGGGAACGAGGTCGAAACCACACGGCGCATCAGTTCCTTCTGGGAAAAAATTGTTCCGATTGTGCAAACTGAGCCGCTACCGCGCCCTGAGCTGAGCCCGAATAAGATTCGGATAGGCATGGTCTCCCCTTCGTTTTGGAATCATTCCACCATGCATTATTTTCTTGGGGTGATTGCCTATCTGAGCCAGCAATCCGATTTAGAACTGTCGGCTTTTTATTTGGGCGAAGGCACCAGCGACGGGATCACCGCCGTTGTCAAAAGCCAAGTGGCGCATTTTGAGGGACTCTCTTGGGATTTGCAGGCCTGTTTGAGTACCCTCAACGCTTCCCGCCCCGATATTCTGCTCTATTTGGATATTGGTCAGGACCCCTTTCTTTATTCCCTGGCTTCCAATCGGGTGGCGCCCGTGCAATGTGCCTTAACCGGCTTGCCCATGACCACGGGCCTCAAAAATTTGGACTATTATCTTTCGGGGTCGGCCTTTGAAATCCCCGAGGCGCAACAGCATTACAGCGAAACCCTCGTCACCTTTGATGGCCCAATTGTGACCTATCTTCCGCCTCCAGCGCCAGCTCGGCCTAAAAGTCGGGAAGAACTGGGACTCAAGCCCGACAGACATTATTACCTCTTTCCCATGACCCTCTTTCGCGTGGATCCTGAATTTGCCGAGATCATTCCTGCAATTCTCCGACAAGACCCCGATGCCGAGTGGCTGTTTGTGAGTTACCGTGGGCTGGAAGAAACGTTGCTTGAGCACTATCAGCGACTTTTCCCTGAACTTTGCAGCCGCATTCATTTTTTGCCCTGGCTCAACCAATCTGATTTTCTCTCAGTCATGGCCCAGGTTGATGTGATTATGGACAGTTTGCGCCTCGGGGGGGGGAATTTGGCCTTTCAGGCTTTTTGGATGCACACTCCAATTGTGACTCTGCCCAGTGAATTTTTGCGTTGCCGGATTGCCACAGGGCTTTACCAAATCATGGGGATTGCTGATGGCATTGCCTCAGATTTGAGCGATTATATTCACAGGGCCTTGGCAATTGGCACAAATAAAAACTACCGCCAAGCGCTCAGTGAGCGGATTGCTGCTCAAAAACATCTGATCTTTAATCAGCCCATTTACAGCCAGCAAATGGCGGATTGGTTCCGCCAAGTTGTTCAGCGTTGAGGTGCCTCGGGGTAAACTGGGGGAAGTCTGATGCCAAGGAGAAACTGTGGCTGTTCATCTGGTTCCGATCCAAACCGGCGATGGCTCTTATACCTTTTACAATGTGACTGAAAATATCTATTTTCGCTCGCTGCAAGGAGCCCGCAGCGAGGCCTTCTACGTTTTTGTAACGGGTGCCCGTCTGCCTGAACGGGGGGGGGATTGGTCTGTCTTGGAGTTGGGCTTGGGGCCGGGCATGAATTTTTTGGTTACAGCTCAGGCCTTCTTGGCCCGAGCTGAAGCGGGTACCTTGCGCTACCATGTGGTTGAAAATGCCCCGCTCTCCCCTGAAAAATTGGCGCAATTGGCCTATTTAAGCTGGTTCAAATACCCGGCTGTTTATGAACTCCTGCAGCAAGCCCTAAGCCAAGCTGTGCAAGCCGTGACTTTCCCTCACGTTCCCGCGGCCCCCATTCTGCCTATTCAATTGCGCTGGCAAATACGCGCACAGGTGATTGAATTGGTGCTCTATCCCTGTGCGTGGGAGGTTGCCACCTTGCCGGCGAGGCTGTCTTTTGATGCGGTTTACCACGATCCATTTGGGCCTGCCGCCAATCCCGAATGCTGGGGAGAACCCTGTTTTGCCTGGGAGAGGGCCCATCTCTCCGAGACGGGCTTGATCACCACTTATGGTGCCTCAACACCGATGCGCAGGGCCATGGCCCAATCCGGGCTCTATTTGGCCTCGCGCAAAGGTTCTGGCAATAAGCGCGAAATGACCTTGGCGGCCAGAAATCCTGAGGCTTTGTCGGGCTACACCTTGCTGTCTCAAGAAAAATACCTCAAGTGAGGGGTTTGACGTGACTGTCTCTGGATCGGTGGCAATTATGGGTGCAGGACTGGCGGGTTTGGGGCTGGCCCGTGCCCTGCTCAAAGCGGGTTTGAGCGCGGAACACCTGCAGATCTTTGAAGCGCATTCAGCGGGGGCCGGGGCTTCGGGTTTGCCTGCTGCGCTGATGCACCTGACACCTGGTCGCAGTCTCTTTCCCAAACCCGGTTATGCCCAATGTTTTGCCTTCAGTCAGGCCTGGCTGGAAGCCTTGCAATCAGACAGCGCTGAGCCCCTGGCTGCGCCTCTTCTGCTCTTGCGCCCGGCCCTTGATGCCGCTGTTGCTTCCCGTTTTGAACGCTCGTATGCCCGTTTGGAACCGGGTTTGCCCGCACAGATCTCGCGTTTGAGTGCCACGCAGGCCGAGGCCTTTCGGCCACTCTTTGCGCTGCCAGAGCTGACTGCGACCTATGCGGTGCAACCGGCTTGGCGGGTGGCTATGCCTGCGCTGATTCAGAGCTTGAGCCAATCACTTCAGCAAGCGGGGGTGACCTTGCATTTGGAGCGGGTCCGTTGTTTATTGCCTCCTTCGACGCTCGCCTCTCGGCAAGGCTGGCAAGTGCAGACCCAATCGGGTCTGCACTCCTTTGAGCGGGTCGTGCTGGCTGTGGCGGCAGACTTACCCCTCTGGTTTCCTGAGCTGCCCTTGCAGCGCATGCGAGGAGAAGTGGCGGTCTTTCAACACCCGCAGTTTGAGGGGCTCGATACCGCATTGAGCTGTGGTGGATATGTCTTACCTTTGGGGGGGCAACGCGTTTTGGCGGGGCCGACGTTTTATCCTGCTGAGCAGCCCTGCCAAAGCCCCGAATGGAGTGTACAGCAGATTCGCCAGGGCTTGGCTTCTGTCGTGCCTGCCATGGCCGATGCCGAATTGGAGCAGCTTTGGTCGGGGGTACGCACATTGGTGAAATACCAGCGAGAACCGCTCGTGGGGGCTGTGCCAGGCTTTCATCAGCTCTATGTCTTTTCGGCTTTTGCCACCAAGGGGCTTTTGCAAATTCCTTGGTTGGCCCAGGCCTTGGCCGAGTTGCTGCTTCAGGACCGAGACCGCATTCCAGACTATTTTAAAGCCGGGCGTTTTCCGCTGGAAAATTGGCGTTTGGCATGTCCCTGAGTGTGGTTGTCTTAACTTCAGTGGGGCGGGAAGCCCATCTGCGTAACTGTTTGCGCGCTTTGGCGGCGCAGACCCTGCTGGCCGAACAGATTTTGGTGGTTGACGATGGCTCAGCCCAGGGCCGTGCTGTTGTGGCGGAATTTGGGGCTGATTTGCCTCTCCGCTACGATTGGCGTCCCCATGATTATTGCATGAGCCGTTCTTACAATCGGGCTGTATCACAGCTTTTATCGGAAAAACTGGTTTTTCTTTCGGGAGATATTTTGCTCAATCCCTTGGCGCTGGGGTTTTATGCTGAGTATTTTACCGCTTTGCCCCCAACGGCCATCTGGGGCTATTTTGGCTCATATAAACAAGAGACGCTGGTTTCTTATCTCCAGCCAGGGGTACAGGTCAATATTCGCGATATCCGCCTCTGGTTCACCCCCGAAGGGCGTCTGAGTTGCCGTGAAGATATGGTCAGGCATCCCCAGGTCTATGCCTGGGGAGGAAATTGGGCGCTTCCCCGTTCGCTCTTTGTGCAGGCGGGTGGTTTTAACGAGGCTTTTTCAGGTTGGGGCTACGAAGACGTGGCCTTTGCCAATCGGCTCGTCCAATTGGGCATTCCGATGGCTTTTTCGGTTGATGTCTGGGGCGAGCATCAGGCCCATGCTGATCCGGAAGAGTCAGCTGTGGCCCTGCGCAATCGTCAAAAAATTGGGGTTTTGTCACCCTGTCTACACGAACCTGGTCTGCTTTATCATCCAGAGCGCACCCAACTGGCCCAGCTCTTGAACCACGTTTATGGTTGAGCCTGGGTTTTGAGTCGGGGCAAGCCCTCGGGCCAATAATCTTGCTTGGGGTTGCGGCAGCGTTGAAAGAGCAGCGATTCCCACTCCCAGATGCGAACGGGCCAGGTATTGCGGCGACTGGTGTGCATGACCTGATTGCTGAGTCGGTCGACAACGGCCTGGGGATCTTTGAGCCAGAGCATCAAGGCATCTGTCAGGGCGCTCAAATAGCGACGGGCATAATTTTCATGGGGCTCGGGGGGAACCAAACGGGCAAAACCTGCTGTGGTTTCGGGCAGGGCGCCCATTTGGGTGGTAATAATATCGCAGCCACAGGCCATGGCCTCCATGGCTGAAATACAGGAAGTTTCTGCGAAGGTGTTGGGATAAGCCAGCAAATGGGCCTTGGACAGCTCCAACGCCAGTTCTGGCTGGGGCAAAGAACCGCGCAGGCTGACATTCTCAGTCTCGCGGCAGCGTTGGTAGAGGGCCTGCAATGCGGGATCATCTTCGGGTTCTTGATAGGTTTGCAAAGAGGAAAAAACCTGCAATTGGAGTTGTGGGAAAATTTCGCGCAGCAAGGGAAAGATATCCAAAAGTACTGCCAAACCCCGATTGGGCACCGAAGTATAAGCCAAGGTGGGTGTTTTGGCTTTGGTTGAGACCAATTGGGTTTTATCCGCAAAGAGATAGGCAAACGCCGGTGCAATGGCATTGCGGCGAATACAGGTGCGCTCAGGCTGCAAGCCAAAGCGCTGGATATAGTTTGCCTGTTGCCAGCGGCTGACAAAGATAAAGCTGTCCCAGGCCTCCTGCACCAAACGGTGTTGCAGGGCCAACATACTCACATCTTCGGCTGTGTGCTGGGTCCAGAGCAGCAATGGCGTATTGGGGGGCAAGTGAGGCCGAATCGTACTCATCGGCAGCAGGGAGTTCAAGCTGATCACCGCATCAAAAGTGCGGTTTAAAAAGAGCTCTTCGGGCTCTTCGGGCAGAGTTAAACATTCGACCCCTCGGAACAGACCGGGTGTACTGGTATTGTTGAGCAAAGTGACTGCGTGACCGCGCTCGGCCAAGGCTGCCGTTAAATAGCAGAGAGCCGATTGGGAGCCGCCCAAGGGTATCAAATAGGGGCTTTCAGCGGTGTAATCCATGGGGCCAGAGTCAACGAAACAGATTCTAAGTTGAAACATGGCTCTTTCCTTAAGGTTGGGGTGTTGGCGAAATTTGACGCATGGGGCAGCGATAAAGCGAAAAAGTGACCTCGATCTGGTTTCGAGCACAGCCTTCGCGGTATTCTCCGGCCTGCAGATTGTGGGTGACCACCAGATTCGCGCCTACCTGCTCAGCCCGCTTGCGGAGGTTATAGTGTAAGCGCTCCAAATAGGATGGCGAAGTTCCTGAATCCATTTGACCACAGCCATTGCCATCGGTTAATGCCTCAGAACCCAGTTTTTCACAAATCAGATTGGCGGGGAGGCTTTTTAAGATGTATATTTCCGCTTTGGGGAGATTTCCATCCGGGCGTTGGCCACGACAGGCGGCCAGAGAGACCAGTGTCAAAAAACTGACAGCCAAGAGGATGCCAAAGCGGGTAGTCATTCTTTCGTGGTCTTTTTGGTAGACAGTGGTGGCTTTGAGGGAAGGGGGCAAGCAGGTCCAGACCAAAGTTCTTTGACCTGTTTGACTGCTTCGTGCATGTCTTGAGAGGCTTCTAATTCACCTTCAATAAATTGCAGGCCCTCAATCAGCCAAGTGGCCAAATCTGGTTGAAAGAGTCGGTAAAACACCCGGCGGCCATCGCGGCGTTCGAGCACCAGACGATTTGAGCGCATCAGGGCCAAATGTTGAGAAACACGGGCATGACTGATTCCCAATATCCCTTCGAGAAAGTTGACATCGCGCTCTTCGTGGCGGAGTTCTTCAACAATACGGATGCGATGCGGATGAGACAAAACGCTTAACAATTTGGACAGTTCTTTGGCGACCAAGTGGCGTGCGGGCATGGGTATTATACTCTCGGTGTCATTCTTTCATTCGTTGGATTATTCAGGCTTGATTGTCGTAAAACAATGCAAAATAGCGCTTGCATAGGTTATTATATACGCATGATTGCATATTATCCAGCCCTTTTCTAAAGGTCTGGCACAGGTATGGAAAGAAAAGAGGGGCCATGAATATTCCCGCTTTTAATCCCGGTTTGTCTGCTTTGCAGGCTTCAGCTTTTGCTTTAAACAGTTCTGCTCACAATTTGGCCAATCTTGAGACCCCTGGCTTTGAGGCCCGGCGTGTGACCTTTGAAGAAGCGGCACCCAGTGGTGTCGTGGCCCGCGAATCATCTGCAAAACAGCCTGTGGACATCGCAACAGAAATGATTCAACAACTCAAGGTGCGTCGCCTGTCTGAGGCTGCTGTGGCCAGCTTAAAAGCGGGCGAAGAATTGCTCGGTGAGCGGCTCGACCGCCGAGCTTGATTCAACCCGCTTCTTTTGGTCGCTCATCTTCCCATTGCAATTGAATTTTGATTTCCGCTTTGTGCTGATTTAACCCCGCTTTATAACGCTGGTATTTGTCGTGTTCTGGCAAGTCGGTTAGGCAACCCGACCAATCTGGCGGCAGCAGTGCCGCGATTTCCGTTCCCGCTTCGATCCCGAGCGTTTTGAGCAGCGGGTGGGCCTTGGGCAGCCACAGACCCAAAAGCAAGTCTTGCTGAAGATCCAGCCATTCAGGCCCAATCAATTCGGCGTTAATCTGGTAAAGATTGCTGTGTCCAAGGACCGCCAGCCGTACAGGCAAGAGTGTCTGGATGTGCTTTAAAATATTCTCCAAAGCGGTTTGGGCTTCGGGGTGCTGAGGCAATGCTGGCTCCAAAGCGACCAGTCCCAAACTCAATAAAACAGGGGGCTGCCAATTGGCTGGATAGCCCAGATTGTCGCGTTCAAAGCGGGTATAACAGGCAATCTCTTGGCCCGAAGGCAAGGTCAAGTGGCCCTGAGCCCCACGCGGAATTTTGCCAAATTCAGACAGGGTGCTGTCGGGGCCATTTAAACAGCCGGGAGACCAGAGGGCGTGGTAAAGTTTTTCCAATTTATCGGGGGAAGGGGCGATGCCCAAATCCACCATCAGGCCGTAACTGCCGTTTAAACTCATTGGGGCAAAGACACCCGGCATGCTTCCAGGGCTTGGCGCAAATGCCCGCCTGCGGCCGCTAAATGGGAGCGAGCCAGATCTGCATCCACTTCGCCCCAATGCATCATCAATGCGGTTTTGACCTCTCCTCCGGCACGTTCCAAGAGGATCTGAGCCCTGCTTTCGGGTAGGTCGCCCAGCTCTTGCAACATGCGCAGGGCCCTGCGCTGTAATTTGGCATTGCTGATGGTCACATCGACCATGCGATTGCCAAATACTTTTCCCAGTTGAATCATACTGATCGTGGAGATCATGTTCAAAGCGAGTTTGGTGACCGTTCCCGCTTTTAGACGGGTCGAGCCGGTTAAAATCTCCGGGCCCACAGGCAAGATCAGATAAAACTCGACACCTGGGTCGGTCTGTTCAACCGGACTGCAGGACAGTAGGGCCGTGTGGAGGCCTTGACTGCGTCCTTGGCGCAAAGCGGCCCGCACATAAGGGGTATGGCCACTGGCGGCAATGCCAATCAGCATATCTTGGGGCGTGATATTTAAAGCCGCCAAATCTGCCAAAGCATCTTCTTGACTGTCTTCAGCACCTTCTACAGCCTGTTCCAGTGCTGCCCGACCTCCGGCGATCAGACCCACGACCATGCCTGGGGGTGTTCGAAAGGTCGGAGGGCATTCTGCAGCGTCTAAAACGCCCAGGCGGCCACTTGTGCCCGCGCCAATGTAAATCAAGCGGCCCCCTTTGCGCAGGCAATCAACAGTCTGTGCAATGACCTGTGTTAAGACTTCTTCATTGCCATCAAAGGCTTTGAGCATTTTTTGGTCTTCTTGAAGCATCAACGCGATAATTTCGGAGATCCCCATTTGATCGAGATTCTGGCTGGCGGGGTTGGGGTATTCGGTTAGGGGCAATTCGCTGGCCATCTGGATCTCCTTGAAAACTCTTAACTTTCAGCTGTCAAACTTGTTATAGTATATCTGGTTCAAGCTCTCAACGTCTTGCTGAATGACTTGTTAACGACCGATTATTGCGATGGGGTGCATCTTTTGAACAAGGGCTTAAAAAACGCAGGTTTATATATCTTTTTAATTCTGGTAGGAATTGTCTTTGTAAGTTCCTTTTACAAGCAAAGCTACCGTGAAAAGAACGTCAGTTATACTGAGTTCTTGCAAAAAATTGATCAGGGTCAGATCGAAGAAGTTCTGATCAAGGATCAGGTTTTATTGGCAAGAACCCGCCCAGATAGCACCCGTCTCAAGGTCTTTACCCCCAAAAACGATCCTCAGCTTTTGACCCGCATGGTCGACAAAGGGATTGTCATTCGGGTTGACCAGCCACCCGAGAGCAATTGGTGGATCTCTTTCTTTTCTCCCATTCTGATTCCCCTGCTGATCATTGTTGTACTTTGGATCTTTGTTATCCGTCAGGCCCAAAGTGGCAGCAGTCAAGCGATGTCTTTTGGCAAAAGCAAGGCCAAAATGGTGATGGAAAACCGCCCCAAAGTGACTTTTGATGACGTCGCTGGCGCAGATGAAGCCAAACAGGAACTCGAAGAGATCGTGGACTTCCTCAAGTCTCCCGATAAATACCAAGCCCTTGGAGCGAAAATCCCCAAAGGTGTTTTGCTGGTAGGCCCACCAGGTACGGGTAAGACCCTGATCGCCAAAGCTGTCGCAGGTGAGGCCTCAGTACCTTTTTTTAGTATCAGCGGTTCTGAATTTGTCGAGATGTTTGTGGGTGTGGGCGCCTCGCGGGTGCGGGATCTGTTTGATCAGGCCAAGAAACATGCCCCCTGTCTGATCTTTATCGACGAAATTGATGCTGTTGGTCGTCAGCGTGGCGCAGGTCTTGGCGGTGGTCATGACGAACGTGAGCAGACCCTCAACCAATTGCTGATTGAAATGGATGGCTTTGAAGACAATCACAGCACCATTGTGATTGCCGCAACCAACCGTCCCGACATTCTCGATGCGGCTCTGCTGCGTCCCGGCCGTTTTGATCGTCAGGTGATCGTCGATCGCCCCGATGTCGAAGGCCGGGAAAAAATTCTCGAAGTACATACCAAAAACAAGCCTCTTGCCAAAAACGTGAAGACCTCTGTGCTGGCCCGTCGCACCCCTGGTTTTACGGGTGCAGATTTGTCCAATCTGGCCAACGAAGCAGCCTTACTGGCTGCCCGTGAGAACCAAAAAGAAATTCACATGAAGCATTTGGAAGAGGCCCTCGACCGTGTGATTGCCGGTCCCGAAAAGAAAACCAAGCTGATCACCGAAAAAGAAAAAGAGATCACGGCCTATCACGAAATGGGACATACCCTGGTCGGGCGCTTTCTCAGTCATTGCGATCCGATTCACAAGGTCACCATCATTCCCCGTGGTATGGCGCTGGGCCTGACGATGTCGCTGCCCGAAGACCGTGTTTCTGCTTCCAAATCCTACCTGCATGATCAAATTGCAATGTTGCTCGGTGGTCGGATTGCCGAAGAGTTGATTTTTGGCGCAGAAGAAATTACCACAGGTGCCCGCAACGATATCGAACGGGCCACCGAAATTGCCCGCAAAATGGTCGTTGAATACGGCATGAGCGAAAAAATCGGGCCGCGAACGGTGGGCAAGAAAAATGAACAGGTCTTTTTGGGGCGTGACTTTGGTGATGTTCGCAATTATAGCGAAGAGGTTGCCAGTGATGTGGATCGCGAAATTCGCCGATTGCTCGATGAGAATCACGATCGGGCCCAAAAATTGCTGATTGAGCACAAACATGCTTTGCATGAAATTTCACGCCTGCTGATCGAACGTGAAACCCTTGATAGCGCTCAGCTCGATGAATTGCTTGAGCAGGTAGAAGGTGCAGCTCCGCCCACCAAACCCGAGCGCAAATATGCCTCTTGGCAGGCCAAAGACCCCAAAGTGCTCGAAGAGGGCTCAGAAAAAGCGGAAACTGAACCGGACGCCGATGCAAGCGTTGAAAGTGGCGTTCTGGAAGTGAATCTGCCACTGTCTTCGGCTGAATCCGCGGAGCCCCAGCCCAGCGAAGAAACAAAAAAGGTGTAGTGTTGAGCCATGGCAGCCATCCGTTGTAAAGAATGCAGTTTTGTCGCCGCAAAAAACGAAGACTATTGTCCCGAATGTGGGGCCATGTATGTCGAGCCACTCGAATATGTGGATGACAGCCTCGTGGGTCAAAGCCGGGCCCGTGCTGCCAAACCCGAAAAGAAAAAAGGCGGTGGCCTGTTTTCCTCACTTTTTGGCGGGGGAGCCAAAGAAGAGTCTGCACCAACGGTTTCTCGGCCTGCTGTGGCAGCCACCCGCAACACTGCGCCCCCAGCCGATGTGCCCCGGGATCAATTAAAAATTCGCTGTCAAGAATGCAAACACATCGTGCTTTTGGATGGCCACGATGGCTATTGTCCAGATTGTGGGGCTTTCTTTGTTGAACCCCATGACTACATCACCCCTGAAATCTTGGCAGCTGAAAAAGAAGCGGTGCAGGCGGCAATTGAAAACTACCGGCCCGTGGACAAAAGTTTTGAAGAAATGACGCCCCAAGAGCAGCTCAATCACCTCAAAGAGCAGGTGGATGATACCTGGGATCTGATTATCAAAGAGCGCCACGTTTTGAACGAAAAGGCCAACGAATGTATGCAGTGTTTTACGGCTGCCGGGACGATCAAGTCCGAAGACCAATACGAGGTCATGGCCAGCATGATCAAACAGCGCTATCACAATCTGCAGGATTTTGAACTGATTCGTGCCGATTATATGCGCTTATTGGACGACTTCTCCAAACGGCATGATCAACTTTTAAAGGCCAAAGCGGCCTTTCAAGACCATCAAACAGCCCTCAAACAAGGACAACCCGCTTCCTGACAGCGGCACTGATGCAAACCCCTGTACAGCTTGGCTTGGTACAGTTCAGTGAACGCTTTCAGTGGCATCAGTTTTTTCCCTATTCCGCTGGGCTGTTGCAGGCTTACGCCCTGCGACACTTAAAAGATCCTGCGCGCTTTGCGTTTGTATCCCCGGTATTTTTACCTGAATCGGTTGAACGTTTGGCGCTGCAGATGCGGGAACTGCAAATTGTGGGCTTCAGTGTCTATATCTGGAATATCAAACGTTCGCTGGCCTTGGCCCAATTGCTCAAATTGCAAAATCCGGGTGTTTTGATCATCTTTGGTGGGCCCCATGTGCCGGATCACGCTGAGGACTTTATGCGGACCCACCCCTTTATCGACCTCTGTTGCCATGGGCCGGGAGAGGCGGTCTTTACCGCTATTTTAGAGGCCTATCCCGACAATGACTGGCAGGCGATTCCGGGGCTGAGCTATTTTAATTTCAAAGGTCAATTTGTCACTCAGCCACCCTTGCCCCGTTCGCGGGATCTGTCGCAGATTCCCTCCCCGTACACCGAGGGTGTGTTTCAGCCCCTTTTGCGTGCCCATCCCCAAACCCGCTGGATTGCCACCTGGGAAACCAATCGTGGCTGTCCTTTTTCTTGCACCTATTGTGATTGGGGCTCCGCGATTGCCAGCAAATTGGGTCTCTTTGAGATCGAGCAACTCAATGCCGACCTGGAATGGTTTGGCGCCAATCAGATTGGCATGATTTTCTGTGCCGATGCCAATTTTGGCATTCTCAAACGCGATCTTGACTTGGCCACGTATTTGGCGCGGGTCTACCAGCGTTACCGCTACCCCCACACCTTTCACCAGCAAACCGCTAAAAACTCGCCTGAGCGCACCTGGGAATTGCATCAGATTCTGGCACGGGCAGGTATCTTTGCTGAGGTCACACTCTCTTTGCAATCGATGGATGCCCACACCCTCAAACAAATCAAACGTGACAATATTTCTCTGCCCACCTTCTTAAACCTGCAAAAACGTTTCCAAGCAGCGGGCATTGCCACTTATACAGATATGATTCTGGGCCTGCCAGGTGAAACCTATGCTTCTTTTGTGAGCGGGGTTGAACAGGCTGTACAAAGTGGTCAGCACAGCCGCATGCAGTTTTACAATGCTTTTGTCTTGCCCAATGCAGAGATGGCCCAGCCCGAATACCGGGCCCAACATGGCATTGAAACGGTTTGGGTTAGCCTTTTTCCCGACCGCCTGAATGCCCAAGACTTTCTCGAAGGGGGAGAAATGGTAATCGGCACTGATACGATGCCAAAGCCGGATTGGCTGCGGGCCCGGGTCTTTGCTTGGATGTGTAAATTTCTCTATTATTTAGATAAACCCCTGCAAATTCCGATTTTGCTCTTGTATGGTTGTGCGGGGCTCTCTTTTGTTGACTTGATTGAGGCATTTTTGGCGCCAGATCCCGTCCTCTACCCGGTTTTGGCTAAAAATTTGGCTTTTTTTCAGGCCAAAGCAGCTGGTTTACAGGCCGGGCAAAATGAAGCCACTTGGGTCTCTCACCCCACTTCTGCAGAACAAGGCGGCTCTTTGGGGGCCGAGCATTTTTTGCTCTACCAACTCAGTATTGAGAACCAACTCAATGACTTTTATTGTGAAGCAGAGTCACTTTTACAGGCCCTCTTGAGTCAATCGGGCAGTGGCTTTTCCTCTGCGGTTTTAAGCGAGGCAGTGGCTTTTAATGCCGCTCTTTTAAAAACCACTTATTTGACCCAGGTCGGAGATCCAAGCCTGCCTTTCCATTTGGAAAAATTGGAAGTAACATTGAGTCACAATTTACCCGAGGTCTATCAGGCCTTGTTGGCTGGCAAACCTTGGCAATGGCAGAGCCAGCCCCAGGTTTTTTCTAAATCCTGGCCCGGCCCCCCGTTTATGCTTGAACAGCGGTTTCTCTCTCGCGGAGAATGCTAAAATGCCGCTTTTAAAGCCCGCACCCTGCAAAATTCTGGTGGGCCCTTTGTACCACCCCCGCGTGCTTGGCAGCTATTTACACGACCCCTTGATTTACCCCTTTTTTCTCGACTGTCAAAATTGGAAAACCCGCCCTGTGGCCTATGATATGGTTATTTCTCTGTCTGAATTTCAGACCGAGCGCCAATTGCCCTACGATTACCAAAACACAACTGTGGCAGATTTGCTCAGCCATTTCCCTGCCGACGCGCAGCCTGAATTGTTGATCTGGTGGGGGTTCTATGGTCCCATTCCTGTGGATATTGCCGAAAGCCCGATTCCCACGCTCTTGGTGGTCTCGGATTGGCACGAAAATTTGACCTCGGTTTTGGCCTATGCCGAGGCCTTTGACTTTGTCTTGGGCGATCAGGGGCTGGTGGATATTTTACAGGCCAAAGGCCTGCCGCATTGTGCCTATTGGCCCAGTTATGCCCTCTACCCAGAGCGCTCGTATTTAATTTCTCCACCATTGGAGCGAATTTGGGATGTGGCCTATGTCGGGAGCCTAAATCTGGCTTTGCATCCCAAACGCGAGGGCTATTTGAAACGTCTGTTGCAATTGGCCGATCGCTATCAGATTCGTATTGATACCCATCTCTATGGCTCAGAATACAACCGGCTTTTGAACCAGAGTCGCTTGGTTTTTAATTACAGCATTCGTGGCGAAATGAATCTGCGGGCCTTTGAAGCGGCGGCTTCCGGAGCAGTGGTCTTGATGGAAGAGACCAATCTGGAAGTGCGCAATTATTTGCCTACTGATCAGACTGTCGCTCAGGCCTGTATTCTCTACAACGAAGCCAATTTTGAGCAGCAGATCATCTATTATCTCGAACATGAAGCCGAACGGCAAAAGATTGCGAATGCCGCTCTGCAGGCCATTCAAAACCAGAGTGCCAGTCATCAATTTGAAACGTTATTGGCTTTTTTGCCTGCTGTCTTTGCCTCTGCAGCTCAGGCTTCAACCCGCTCTTTTCGCCAGAGGAGCAAACAGCGACAGGCTTTAACCCGGATACGCCATCTCTACCATTTGCCTTTGGCCCGCGCCCCTGAATGGGCCGTTCGCGAAGCCGTTGAGATTTATATGGGAGGCGATTTCACGCAAATCCCCCCCAGTGAAAGCTGGGAATGGGCCCATCTGCTGGCGGCCTGTCTGACAGATTATGAGTTTAACCCGATTTCGAAAGTGGGTTATCAGCCCCAGATTCAGGCCGAGAGTGTCTTTGCGCGATTATTGCAGGGGCCTGCCTGGATGCCGCTGGTCTGTTTTAATGCCGCTTGGTACTGCTTTTTTCGGGGCGATTACAATCGGGCTTTGCCTTATAGCCAAAAAGCCCTGATGCTCTTTTCCTCTCCCGATTTTGACCCTTCCCCGCTTTTGACTTTGACCGACTGTCTTTTGCCCTTTGGCCACAATTATTTTTACTTGCATTGGCAGCGCCTGGTCGCGGAAATTTACCGTGAAAAGGCCACTGCCCATGACCTGTCTCGGCTGATTTGCTGGATGCTCTTGATACTACAGGCCCGAATTTTGAGCGCAACACAGTGCATTGTCCAAGCAGAAAACCGCTATCAGGAAGCCTTGGCCATGTTTCCTGAATTTGGCACTGTGGGTTTTGAGTTGGCCCGTTTACAGGCCTTGCAAGACAAAAAACTTCAGGCGATCGCGACCTATCAAACCTATTTAGAAAGCCATTTTTTACAGCCCCAGGCCCATCTGGCCCTCTTAGAGCTTTTGCTGGAACAGGGGCAGACCAATGCTGCCCAGCAATGGTATCAACGGGTGGAACCTTTGCTGCGTGTGATTCCCCACTTTGATCCCAGACCTTTTAAACGCCTCTTGCAGCTGATCGCTTATTTGGACCCAGCTACTGAAACAATTTAAGCGCTTTCTGTTTCGCTGCTGGTTTCAGCAGGCTTGGGGGCTTCCACTTTTTTCTCGGCTTTGGCAGGCGCTTCTTTTTCAGAGTCGTCTTCAAAGTCAATGAAAGGGAAGCTATTCAGTTTGCGGCCAATCATAATAAAGCTGAGAATACTCAGATAGGGGTTTTTCATAATCTGGGCCAATTGGCGTGTCAGAACGGGCAATTGCTGAATTTGGTAGACGACTTCGTCGATAAACTCAAAGCCGACTTGGTCCATCAATTTGCGCAGAGATTCATTTGAGAAATAGCGCACGTGGTTGTGGCGCAGTGCGCCATCATCCTGATAGGCCCAGCCCTCGGTCAGCAGGTTAATAATGGTAGAAATATGGCCAACATTATAGGCCACAATATAAATTTGTCCTTCGGGTTGGAGGTATTTGCGCAGCTCCAGCACTAGGCGTTCGGGATCGATGGCCTGTTCCAGGCCATGATAAACCAAAAGAAGATCAAAATGTTTCTGGGGTAAATCGAGTGGCAGATGGGGCTGATCCCGGCTGACATCGCGCCAATTGGGATTCAGGCTTTCGACATGCACAAATTCACAGCCTTGGTCTTGCAGGTGTTTCTGAATATTGGGCACAGAATCACCAACGCACAATACCTTTTGATGCTCTGGCTTGAGCAGGCTGTTCAGCTTTTCGGACATTTGTTGACGGTATTGGTCGTACATTGGTTTACTTCCTGGGTTTACTTCCTGGGTTTACTTCCTGGGCGAAGTCGGGCTTAATTCCCTTTTTTCTTGACAAGCATACAGATTTCAATAATATAGAGGCGTTCCGACGTTAAGGGCACAGGCCAAAAGGTCTGAACACGCTTCATAAAGCCCTCTGCTGAGTCTCGAAAGCCCTGAATATTATTCATTATAGTATATTCCGTATCGAGAATTTCCAATCCCTGGGCCTCAAGTAACTCTCGCAGGGTCTGTTCTGAGTAATATTTGAGCAGTTTATAAGGGTATCGGCTGCGTTCCAATTCCCAGTTGAGGGTCCTTAAGATGAACGCGATATTCTGGGTGTTGAGAATACTAATCAGCATTTTTCCACCCGGTTTGAGCCATTGGCTGAGCTTTTTCAGCTCTTCAGCGGGTTTTTTCAGGCAGCTCAATGAGCCCCGCATCAAGATCATATCCACTGGCCGCAGGGCTTTTCCCTGTAATTCCCCCCCTTGGATTTCCATGCTCTGGACACGGCAAAAATCGGGGGGCAAATGGGGGGATATTGCAAAAGAGGGCTCCAAAAGCACGTCCAAGACATCACTGTCGGGTTTTAGGTATTTTTTTTGTACCACTTTGGCCGAGTTTACGCGGTTTTGACGTGCCTGTTCTTGTTTTAAAGGCGCTTTTTCTTCGTCGGCAATGGGGCCTTGGTCGGCAGCCAGGGCCAAAGATTTTTGCATGATCGGTTGAAAGCTGAGATTGTCCAAGCTGCGATTGAGCAAAGGACCCGAAGGACTGTATCTTTCGGGATCAAATTGATGCCAGGGCTGATGTTCTAAATCATCGCCTTTGAGCTTGTATTTTTGTTGGTAAGGTTCCCAGAGTGGGGTGCCGGGCATCGGCGGAAGGTAAACGGCCTGTAGTTTGTCAAAGCGGCTGCGTCTCTCCCAGAGATACCAATAGGTTCGCGCCATTTCTTGGCGGGAGGTTTCGAATTGGGGATTGACCAAATACGCACCGATTGCCCCCATTTCAAAGGCATCACACTGATCCAGTGCTTTTGAGATAGCTTGGGGATTTGAGCCAGGAAAAAATGTCATTGCCCGATTGGAAAAACTGGCAAATGTCATGATCACTTTGCGGGTATTGATCCGCCTGAGCCATTCGCAATTTTCGCGTGTCAATTGATCGGGATAAGCAGAAACAATAAAAAAGACAGACTTTTCCAGCCCCCGGCTCAAAATACCTTCACAAATAGCTTGAAAGCGTTCCGGCTGGCTTAAAAAGAGTTCATCAGAAATATACACAGGAAAAATATACGAAAGCAGATTTTCTGGCACGGGCCAATTGCGGTAGAGCTGGCGGTAATCTTTGGTCACTTGGCTGATCTCTTCGAGTATGCGCTCGGCTGAAAATAAACGCAAACGCGCCGCTGGTGGCATGATGAGCAGTGAGTTGAGTGAGTGGGAGCCCCGTGAAGTCGTAATCACCGGAACCGAACGGCCCGGTAAATTGTGAAAGAGATTGTGGCGGGGCAGGGGCAATTGGTCAATGTTTTGGACTGTTTTGGTGGGTGAACCCGAGTAAATTCGGCCCCGGCTCTGGTAAATCAAACCTGGCACTTTGCCATATTTGATCGGGCCTGCGTTGGGGTCTTTTAAAAAGATCGGCAGCAGTTGGTTCAGCGGAATTTCGGGCTCACCCAAGAGACCAATATCGACATGGGTGGGCAGGCTTTGGGGCAAATGCGAAATATGTGGGCCGGCCAAAATAATTGGCACTTCAAGGTTTTGTTTGATCACCTCAGCGACCCGGTCAACCTGGCCAAAAGACGGCGTGGTACTCCAAATCAATACCAAGTCTGGGCGCTGCACCATGATCCGTGGCAGGGTGATTTCCAGACAGATCTGCAATTGCGGGAATTGTTTTTCGAGAAAGGGGATCAAACTGGTCAGGTAATACGCAGAGAGATAGTCTATACCGTTGCCCTGAAAGCCATTGCCCTCAAAATTAGAGGGATGAAAAAGGGGAAAAAATGCCAGTTTCAAGTGTGTTTACCGATTCTTTATTGGGTGCGTGCCGCTGGCAAGGCCAGCTCTGTGGTGAGTCTTGTAGGTGTAAACAGGGACACGGGTTGGGGCTGCCGTGCCGTAAGAATCAAACTGAAGCAGTCCTGGTTTTTGTGGTAGGTCTCCAGATCCAGAAAGGGGGCCAGTATGGGAGCCAGTTGTTGGGCTGCATCCTGAACTTTGGGATCGGGAAACTTAAACAATTCCAATTGTGCGGTTTCAAACCCCGCCGCTTGAAACAAATCCTGGAGATTTTGGGCATTAAAAAAGCGCAACGCCCTGTGGTGATTCACGGCAAAAATCTGGGGTTCCCAGCGCCCTTTGAGTAGGTCCACCAGCAAGGAGAGATGGCCTGCATGGAAATTCAGACAGATCAATTCACCCTTTTCTGCCAGCAGGGGGTAAAGTTCTTTTAAAGCACCTAAGGGGTCTGTGAGTTTTTCCAAGCAGTGGGTCAAGACAATCAACTCAAATTTTTCATCTGCGACAGAACTGAGATCGAGCGCCGCCTGACGGGGCGCGAGATGTGTGAGTTGGGCCTCGGGCAAGAGGGGTTCCAAATGAGAGCTGTCGGGACCCAATTCAAGAATCCGTGAGACCTGTGAGTAGTTTTCGGCAATTTTACCAAACACCTGGGCCAGATATTTTTGCTTGACGCGAATTTGGCCAAAATGCTCTCTGCTAATGTCTGGACGGGCCTGGAACTGGCGGAACTCTTCATAAATGGGTTCAAATTCAGCTTCGCTCACCACCGGGTTCATATAGATCGACTCACCTGAGCGAAAGCCCAAATCCAAGGCATTCCAGCGATCAAAATCAGGGCCAATCAGTTTCATGGCTTCGGCCCTTTCCCAGAACTCTGTACCGGGGAAAGGGGTCGCTAAACCGACCGAGGGGTGCCAAATGCGATCGCGGTTTTTCTGGATAAACCACCAGGTCTTGGCCATGTCTTCTTCATTTTCGTCCGGGCCGCCGCTCATAAAATTGCCGACCACCGCCAGGCCATATTTTTCGCAGAGTTCCAGCGCTTTGAGGTTTTCTTTGGCCGAGGTTTTGCCTTTGATTGCGGTCAAGACCTTGTCGCTGGCCGATTCAAACCCAAAACCCACAACTTGGCCGTTCATGGCTTGCAGCAGGCGGGCTATTTCTTCGTCAAAGACGCTCGCGCGGGCGTTGAGCACAAAGCCCACTTTGCGGTGAATGCCCCGCTCACGGATCGCTTCCACCATTGTTTTGAGGCGTTTTTTATTCAGGGGGAAGAGGTCGTCATTGATGGCGATCAGGGGTTGGTTGGGGAAGTGTTTGAGAATATACTCCATTTCCTGAATCACCCGATCCACTGAGTGGTAGCGGGTTTTTTGCCAGAAGCGTGTCGAGGCGCAAAAGGTGCATTTATACGGGCAGCCACGGGCCGTAAAAATGGCCTGCTGCCAATTGGGATTGGTATTGTGCAATAAAAAGCGATCCGGCGGTGGGATATCGTCGAGGTTGCTGATCCAGGCCCGTGAAGGGCTTTGTACCCGTTTGCCCGCATGCCAAAAGACCAGACCCGGAATTTTGGCCAAATTGTCGGGGGTGGCCTCTTTGCGCAAATACAGCGCCATCAATTCGGTTAAGGTCTCTTCACCTTCGCCCAAAATCCCCACATCCACAGCCTCAGGCAAGCTTTCGGGCAGGGCAGAAATATGTTCGCCGCCCAGAATGATCGGAATTTCGGGGGCCACCCGCTTAAAATGGCGGGCATGTTTGATCACGTCTTCGAAGGTCTCGGTAAACGACGAAATCCCGATCACCTGTGGGTTTTGGGCCAAGAGCTTTTCGGGGTCGTCGACGACCAAGACCAGATCTGTAAAATTTAAATGTTCGTGCAAATAGGCAGCCAGATAACCAAAAGCCAAAGGGGCAATGACTTTGCTTTGATCAAAGTCTTTGCCCCGTAGATACATCATTCCAAGACGAATGGCGGGAGGCCTCCTGTCAGATCGTTACTTGTCTCTTATCGGAGAGGAGGCCCTGCCAGTGGTGTAACTAAACAAAGTCTTTATACAAACTTAAAGGTCGCGGGCGTAGGCCGTGAGCTGATGGTTCTTTTCCACTTTGCGTGTGCCTGTAAAACGGCCAATCATGGTCATATTCACAAAAACGCTGCGGCCACTGTTGGGGCCGACAATCCCGACTTCAAAACCACCCGGAAAGGCGTGAGCGGGGCCACCATAGGTGGGGGGGGCTATAGGTAGAGCAAGGGCCCCACAGACACCCGCATCGGGGATGGGAGCACTTTTATAAAAAGTGGGGACCGGGGTATCCAGTGGAAAAAAGTTAGCATCGGCTTTGGTATTTTGACTGTTATAAGCAATACTGTAAACAGCACTGCCTTCATTTTGAACCAGAACCCCCCGGCCACTGTTTAATTGCTCTAATTGATAGCCCACGGCCTTTGCCGTTGGGGCTACTACCGCAGCCCGATTATAAAAGCCAGTGGTTGTGGGGGTTGTTGAATTGGGGTTCCAGAGAGCGACAACGCCGATGCTCTGGAGTTTGTCATTGACAATGGTCCGATCCCCAGGAGTAAGAAAGTTCATATAATCTGTGAATTGGTTATAGTCAGCATAAAGTCGGCTTTCCCAGCGCACGAGGTATTGACCGCGCATACTCGGTGAGCTATTCCAAGTATCAATCAAGGGTTGGGTTGGATCGTTATTTTTGACATAATACAAAACAAACTGGTAGATGTCGATATTGCGTTCGTTTTGGGTTGGGGTTGAAATTCCAGGATAACTACTGTGGCTGCGATTGAGTCGAGCAAAAAAGAGACTGTTGCCATAAGCCAAGGGCCAGTGATAATCGTCTGGATAGAGGGTACAAAGTTTATTTGAAGCAAGGGAACCTGAGGACCTCACTGTTGGCAAAACGACCAGACTCACGTCGGTGGGGGCTGGTGTGGTTGGCAAAGGAACTTTGGCCAAATAAGCATTGCCCAAAGTATCATTGCTCATGATCTTTTTGACTTGTGCCATTTCTCTTTCGATTTTATACAAAGTCATTTGCATCCGCTCTTTAAGCTGGGACTGAATTTTTAAATATTGATGGTGGTGCCAGTTTTGAAAGATGAAACTGCCAATCAGCGAAACCAAAAAAACAGTAATGGCCGCTCCGATCATCACTTCTAGCAAGGTAATCCCCGCTTCTCTGCTGAGCGTTTGAGATGCTTTCATTAAAACCTCCTCTGCAAACAAATAATTTGTGAGGAATGGGCTGTAAAACCCATTCCTCGGTTTAAAAATCACCCAAGATTTTTAATCTTTGAATGTTAAAAACAATTGGTGGTAAGAATACCCGACGTCATATCCCTGACGATAGACTTCTATCTTGAGGAGGTAATCCCCTTCACTTAAGGTGGCGGCATCCCAAGTGAAATTCCAGGTCTGTTGAGGTGTTGTCATGGTGTAAGCAGCAGAACCCAAAAGCTGTTCGGCAGAATTGTACTTACCCTTTTTTTCCTCTGGCACGTTATTGTTGGTATTGACGTATTTCCATGTTTCACCATTATCGGCTGAGTACATGGCATTAAATTGCAATGGCGCGCTGTCATACCAATTGGCTGGGTAGGAAGGGGAATATTTACGCAAGTCCCAACGCAACCAATCGGCTTTGAAGACAACATTCTGATTGCCAATGGTTTGGATTTTATTGGGATCAGGTTCTGTCATTTCTAAACGCGGCAACATGACCACGCGGCCAGTCGCTGCACCAGGAATGGTCCGATCCCCACCTTCCAGGAAACCCTGCAAGGTGGCTGCCTGAGCCAAACGCGAGAGACTCTGGGCTCCAAAGAGCATCCCTTGGTCCAAGCCATTAATGACGGCATAGCCGATTTTTGCAGGGTCTGCGGGAGTTGTTGTCCCGCCCGTGGTCACTTCTTCACGGCTGAGTTTTATCAAGCTGCTGGCTGCGTTTAAGGTGGTGCCAAAGCGATAAAAGGTGGTATTCTCTGTGGCAGTATTGGTAACGGTTCCTTGGCTCGGACCCGTCAAATTGAGGTATTTAATCGTATTGCGCCGGCCCCGCATAAAGGGCGTGGTATATTCCGCGCCGGTGCTTCCATTGGGGTTGGTACAACTCCCGCTGGAAATACAGAAAGAGCGTGTCGATGTGATCGTCTCAGGCAAGCTCAGATTAAAGGCATCTGAAAGAAAACGACCAGCGGCTGTTGGATTGCCTTGCAATACACCATTTCCACTGTTGGTGCTGTGTTTTATGCGGCTGGACTCAGTGCCTGGATCACTGCTACCATTGTAAAAGTCGGAGACGGCGCCTTCTTGGGTGATGCGTTCGCGGCGCGCCAAATTAAAGGGGGTTTCGCTGTAGCGGGCCCGGTAAAAACGGGCGGTTTGACCGTTGATATTGGCGGGAGCTGTTTGTGTGGTTCCATCACCATCGAGGTCTAAGTCATCGGTATTGGCATAGATCGAATCGGGCAAATTGCCATTTTCTTTCCAAAAATCGTAATACTCGTCGGGAAAAAGTTCTCCCAAGTAGTGGAAGCCCGACCAACGCTGTCTTTGGTTTTGGATTGAAGCCGTATTTGGGGCTACAGAGGTGATCATGCGCAAACGCCCTCCGCTGCCACGCTCAGAAATAGTGGCATTGCCCTCTCCATTACCTTGGTTAGCGGAGGTCGCAGTGCTTACCCACGGACTTTCTTTGATTTGGTAGGCATAGGTATGTGAGCCACGTTGGCCGATGCCACCGCCCAAGCTAATAATATAGTTGGTATACCCTGCAATTGTATTGTAAATACTGTTGGAGGACATGATCCCTTCGATGTACATATTATAGGCTTTATGCACATCGACATCAATTCCGTTAAGGCCCCCATAGCGACCATCATAGGTATAGCCATCGTAGCCACCCATTTCGTCGGTGGTCGCATGAGCCGTATTGTCATTTGTGAAAGCGCGATCTCTGAAACCAAAGCCAATATTGCCACTGTCACAGTTTTCGTCGCCAGCATTTCTGGGGCAGAAGAAAGAGGAGTTGTAATTGTTAAGGGCTTTGACATCGGCATAGGGCATGTGTCGCGGGTCGCCCATATACTGGGTTTGCTCGCTTTTGGGCACAACAGCATCAAACGAGGTGCCCCTGTACGTGTAAGTGCGGGAGACATTGTACAAATTGGTGCGTAAGGTCTCATTCTCATTGGCGCCCGTGCCGACATCATCCGGTCTGTGGGGATCGCCATCGCCATTGAGACCGTCTTCGAGATGGGCCAGATTTCCCACCAGATTATTGCCTGTTTGACCACCAATCAGACGGGTTTCAGCTGCAATGGTCTGGTTATTTAGATTGGTGCCAAATACACCTGCATCGGGCTTCAGATGAAGCACCCAGCGGGCTGTGTTTAGGGCGCGAGCACCGGGAGCATCGTTTCCGGCTGCTGTACCCGCACCTCCTGCCCGAGTATAAATCAGGTTGGCAGCCCGATTGTCGGTTAAATCTGTTCTAAAATCGTCACTAAAGACATCGTCTCCCACGGGGTTTACAATAGAGCCGTTGTTCACTGGCGAGGGAATATATTCCAAGCCATACAAACGTCTTTCGATCGGGAGACCGGTATTTGAGGCCGCGTGGCGACCATGGCGGGTGGGGGTATTGTAGAGATTGACCGAAATTCCATTGCGGGTTTGGCCAAAGACCGTCGGGTTATAACCGATATCAAAATCGCGGTGACGGGTGACCACTGGGTTGGCTTCGGTATGTCCCATTGTTGGATTAGAAACCCGCAAGACGATTGCTCCTGCAGGAATGCTTGCCGCGACATTCGCGCCTGCTGGGGCTGTTCCATTCCATTCGTCACTCCAATTTAAGACCCGATTGGCCACTGTTGCTGCCGTGTTGCTAATATCAATCCCACCGTTGAGGCCTGCTTGGCCATAGAGCACATCTAAATTTTCTAAATTCGTAGGTGGAATGCCTGCTGATGCCATGCCAGCATTGAGCCGGATTTTGTCTCCTGCACCTACCAAGTTTTGCAAGGCCGTTGTCGCAGGAGTATTGACCGCTGCCACTGTTGCCATCGAACCAATGGGATCTGTGGGGGCGAAGGCGATCCAGGTGCCCATAGCGTTGGTACCATAGCCCAACACATTACCCAATCTTTGAACTTCGCTGTTATTTACGGTGTCATTAGCTTCATCTGTGAAGAAAATATCCCTGCTGGTCGCGACCAAAAAGCGGGATTTGAGGTTGCCTATCGGGGTGAGTGGATTGGTGATATCTGACAGTGCAATAGACCAAGTATCAGGGGTATTGCCACTGAAGGTATTCGTATTGGGGTTTTTGCGCCAATGATCCACTGTCCGGCGGTATTGGTATTGCAAGTTTTCGTTGCCGATAATTTTTTCTGGCCATAAGACCAGATCTTCGTTCCCTGTCATCGTCGTTGCAGGATCAAAGAAAGGATTTGTCAAATAACCTGGTTGAGCTGGGAAAACACCATTTCGGCCCGTTCCGTCGGTGGGAATGAAAAAGTTGATATGGGGAACATTTTTCAAGGCCCGATTAGCTGATGTATCACTGTTGGTTGCCGCACTGTCGAGAGGAATGCCAAAACCTGGCATATCGTAGGCATAGACCCGCCAGCGCATGGCATCGGTGTCGCCATTGGCATAAAAGAGCTGTTCAGGGTGGCTTACAACACGTTCGCGTGCAAAAAAATCTCTTTGACCGACACCCGTACCTGCGGTGGTATTGCGCTCGTCCCTCGGAATCTTTGCTGCATACGAGAAGTTTGTGACTGGGGGCAGCGGTGTTAATTCGGCATGCATGTTGGAAAGCATGCTGTTGCGGTATTCTCCGCGGTTCATGCCATCCAAAAAGCTGACCAGTGACGGTTGCTGCATCGCATCTTTCACAATCGCCAAGTCGGGGTTCGAAATAATGTCGTTAGACGAGATAAATCCCGACATGCCTTTCAGGCGCCGCTCCATTGCCCGCTGGTCTGCTGAGCGCAAGCCATGGTTGAATTCATCAGCCATGGCCGCAGGACGGAATTGGTTAAGATTGTCTCTTTCAGTAATATGAAAAATTTTACTGGTGTTGCCACCGGGAGCGTCTCCGCGAACACGGGTATTGATTTGCCTAAAAGCAAAATCTTCTTTGAGCGTATTGCCTGCATTGGTTGCGATAACTTTGCCAGGATAATAATAGGTCCAAGGCAGACGGTTTGAGGCGTGTTCTGCTGTGAATTCTGTATTTGTATGGGGCAAATAAAAGGGATCGCGGCCATAGGCAAGGTTAGAGATATAGCGCTTGCGCAGCTTTAGACCCGGATTGCGAAATTCAAGGTCGCCAAAAACCGCATCATAAGCAGGTTTGAAGTCAAACAGGTTGGACCACCAACTGGGTGCATTTGCAATTGAGATAACGAAGAAATCATATACCTGGGTGGGGGGGGTACGGGGAATATTGGTTTTGAGAATGCCAGCAATGGCTGCCAGTGGTCGTTCACGGTCAACGGGCTGCCCGGATCCATCGGCGTACCACATCGTGACCGATACACGGCGCGCGTATTCATCATTGGGCAATGGTTCGATTTGAACCTGACGAACAAAGCGCCATTTTCCCTCAAGTTGCCGATTTTTACTGATGGGATCAGCTGGATTGGATGCGAAACGATCCGTACTCAAGACCAAATTATAATTGGCACCGTCGCTATAGCTGGCCAAGCTGGAATCAAAGTCTTCTTGGTTGCCTTCTGTATGAGAGCGAATCTCTTCAAACATTTGCAAGACTTTTTCAGAGGCAAATGCTTTGTCATTGCTCTTGCGGGTATTGGTCATAAGAGAAGATTGAAGCGAAACACCGCCAAGAATGGCCATCGACAAAATACTCGAAGCTACCATGACTTCTAAGATCGTAAAACCGGCTTGGTTGGTTTTTCTCAGCAGCCTGCGGCTGGATTTTGTTTGATTTTTCACTGTCCGTTCTTCTCCCATTTGCTTAATTCCAGATCCAGAAAAACAATCATCATTTATGTTTGTTATAGGTCTATTTAAAAATGCTGACAGTCAGATTGTTCTGACGATACAACCCCAAACGCTGACGTACATTATTGACAACATTGTCGTTAAACTCAAGTGTCGTACGGGTTCCAGGAGTACAAACTACGCGTCCCGCAGTGATTGCGCCGCCCAAAGAATTACTGGAGCCCATATTGATGGTGCCTGTGACATAAATCAAACCACTGAAAGCCGAGTTTGAGTCATCATTCAGGGTAAGATTGCCATTCACAAATAATACACCACTGCCTTTTAATGGGCGGGTATTTGTAAATGTAAATGTGTCAGTCCCAATTCCCATGCCATTTACCGCACCCTCGATATAGGTCATTCCAAAGGGAATCGGATCTACTGCGCTGATCTGATTTACGTTTGTATAGACCTTGTCTGAAACGGCCTTGAGCTCCGTCATTGTCATGTTAAAGGTGTTTAAAACAGTTTTATCGGCTTCTCCACCACCTATATTAATTAAATGATCTTGATCGGCTCCACCAGTGGTCCAAAGTGGAGTGCCAGAAATGGCCGGTGTGGTGCTATTTCTGACAATGGCAGTGACCAATTGAGTATCACCGATCAACTCACAGCGATTATTAAACGTAGAAGCTGTGGTGCCTGTCAATGTAAGGAGCGGTTTTCCGAATAAACTCATTGAGACGCGGTTGATTTCGACAGAGGCGTTTGTTGTCTGCAAAAGTTTATTAGGGCTTTCATCAGGCTGCTTCGTGGGATCATTTGTATTTTTTAGGTAGAGTTGAGCTTGGCTCTCCAGATACCACACAACGCCTTGACCTGGTACTGTGACTCCATCTTGTTTTCCCCGTTTGAAGGTGATGTCACGCGCGGCATGTTTGTTCCATTCTGAGGTGTCGGGTTGAGAGCAATCATAGCGTTTAACTGTATAACGGCCATAAATATTGGGTTCTTGAACTTTGAGTTCTTTTGTTAAACCAATCGTGTCATCAAGGGTATCTCCTTTTTCTATCTCTGTGGCATGTTCACGGGGATAGAAGGCAGCATGAATGCTGCAGACATGATCTGCATTGAATGTATCCTGGCGAACAGGTTGAGTGAGCTGGGATTTATACCAGCTGAGCCCCGCCTGCAAACCTGCGCGGGCCACATTGGCGGCTTGTCCTTCGCGCATAAACTGCACGGACACTTGTTTTTGTCCGTTTAAAACAATCATGGTGGTAGCTGCAGAAAGGATCGTCATAATCGTGATCAACATCAGAACGGTAACCAATGCCGTGCCTGTTTGTGAACGACGCCAAAAAAGCTTTTGTTTGCTTATTTTCATCTTCTCTCCAACACCCGCCTAATTTTCCATAGGGGTATACGGCCAAAAAGGAGATATGCACAGGGAAAGTTCGTGGTTCTAATCGAAACACGCACCAAATACAGAAAACATTATCTCTAATTATGTTTTCTGTATTGTTTTGTTAAACGCAGTGATTCCCCAAATATCATCATTATTTTCACTTTGGATCTCCCTACACTTGAAGGAGACGTACACCCTAATGATCAGATTATACTCAGGAATTGTAAAGAAATGCAAACGGATCTTCCAATAAATGTGAATTATAAGAAAAACCCGGCGCATGAAAGATACGCCGGGTTCCAATCAGGATCAGGGTTTTAGCGGTGGGGACGCAAAAAGGGCGGCAACTCCAGTGGATCGTGAGCGGGCTGTGGCGGCGCTGGCGGGGGAGCGACCGGCGCTGGTGGGGCCTGCTGCACAGGGGGCGCAACCGGCGGAGCCTGCTGCACAGGAGGCGGCGGAGCTTGCTGCACAGGAGGGGCGACGGGCGGGGGAGCGACCGGCACTGGTGGGGCCTGCTGCACAGGCGGAGCCACAGGGGGAGCTTGTTGTACAGGCGGTGGCGGGGCCATTGGCTGTGCAACGGGCGGGGGAGCGACCACTGGCGGGGGGGTATAAGCCGGGGGCGCTGCAGGTTTATTCACGGGTGCACTGTACCGCGCTGCTTCTTGTTGGCGACGGGCTGCAGGCCGTTGGCCATTGTTAAAGCCTGTGGCAATTACCGTGATTTGGATTTCGCCTTGAATGCGGTCGTCAATCACGGCCCCAAAAATAATATTGGCATCGGGACTGGCCACACCGTAGATCACTTCGGCGGCTTCGTTGACTTCATAGAGCGTTAAATCTGCCCCACCGGTCACATTAAAGATAATTCCGCTGGCCCCTTCGATCGAGGCTTCGAGCAGGGGGCTGGAAATCGCCGCACGGGAGGCTTCGATTGCCCGGCCTTCGCCGGTGGCGTGGCCAATGCCCATCAGGGCCGAGCCTGCGTCTGCCATAATCGCTTTGATATCCGCAAAGTCGACGTTGATCAGGCCGGGAATGGTAATAATGTCGGAAATGCCTTGCACACCCTGACGCAGTACGTCGTCGGCGACACGGAAGGCCTCTTGAATGGAGGTGCGCTTTTCGACCACGGAAAGCAGGCGATCGTTGGGGATCACAATCAGGGTGTCGACTTTTTCGCGGAAGCTGTTGATGCCGTCTTCGGCCTGTTGCCAGCGGCGGCGGCCTTCAAAGGTAAACGGGCGCGTAACAACGCCAATGGTCAGGGCATTGTTTTGGCGGGCGATTTCAGCCACAATCGGCGCTGCGCCAGTGCCAGAACCACCGCCCATGCCGCAGGTAATAAAGACCATGTCAGCGCCTTCGAGGGCCGAGGCGATATCGTCGCGGCTTTCTTCGGCGGCTTTGTTGCCAATGGTGGGGTTGCCGCCTGCACCGAGGCCGCGTGTGACCTTGCCACCAATGGCAATGCGTTTCTCAGCCTGCGAAAAAGACAGGGCCTGAGCGTCTGTATTGATAGAAATAAACTCCACCCCATTCAAACCAGAGGAGATCATGCGGTTAACGGCATTGCCACCGCCACCTCCGACACCCACCACTTTGATGTCTGCAACGGCTGAGAGTTTTTTTCTTGCTGCTTCCACGGTTAAGACCACCTTATAGATTCCCAAAAATAGAGTCCAAAAAACACTCTTGGTATTCTAGCATATTGAGCGTGTTGGGCCTATGGAATCTCACTCTCTAAGGCTATTGAACTTCTGCCATGATATTTTGTTGCAGATCAACCAAGACTTGAACATAATTGTTTTCAGGTCCGATCAGAATTTGAGATGATCTTTCTGTATTTGCACTATCTTTTATACTTGCCTTAAATACGGTTTCTGCTAGGATCTGAATTTGCAGTTCATGTCTTCCATAGCCCGGAATCTTATTTATTTTAACCGTTTGTCCTGCATAATTTACACTAATATCTTTGATTGGTTGGTCAGATAGGTTTTTAATCACAACGGTTTTGGTCATTCGCGTATTTTTTGCTGAAATACTTGAAAAGAGCTGGAAACTGCTCCAACAGATCACAACCGATAGCCCTGTCAGGGCTGACTGAATAACCAAAGTTCTGATTCGCTCAGCAGATACTTTGTCGGGGGAGTCTTTCATCGCCACGATCAATGCCACGACAGGCAAAGCCATACCCATGATCGCAGTGACAACGCCTAACCAAGCCAGAAAGGGGATTTGGCTGAAGCGCCAGAGTCCAAATAAGACCACAGTCAAACAGACAGGAAGCAGAGACCACCCAAAGATGGGTTTATTGTTGAACATGATTCCACCCTCAATAACAGACTTTAAATGCTGTTCGCTGCTTCAGTATAGCGGCAAACAGAATAGGCATACAGGTTTATTTGGTTTTGAGCACCGGGTGTTTCCAAAACCGCAGATCGATATAATCGACGGGTTTGGGCTGTTTTTTACTGATCTCTAAAACTGGCTGAAGCAAGCCCAGTTTGACCGAAAGGCTTTCGGCTTTGCCCAACCACACGGGCACCCCAATTTCGGGGGCCCGCAGAATGATGTTTTCGGGATTTGAGAGGTTATACACCCCCTGCACAGACAGTTGTTTCTTTTGGTACAAGGCATTGAGTTGATTCAATAAAAGCAAATGTTCTGGTGCCAGTTTGCCTTTTTTCAGGCGTTTTTTTTCTAAGCTGGTCATGATCGTGTGAGCGGGGGTATGGCCATCGGGGATATTGAGCAAATAACCTTCTTCATCGATTAAAAAGGAGAGATTGTTGCTATAGGGCAGGTGAGTGGGCTCTTCGTAAAAAAGACGGTAAGCCGGTTTGCGTTCGACCACATGAATATTGACCCGCGTAGGGAAAAAAGAGCGCTCCACCCGCACATCTTTGAGCAAGGGATAGTCCATCAGCTCTTTTTTGATTTCCAGCGGGTTGATTTGCAAGAGGTGTTTGCCTTCAAGTTTTTTGCCGTTGAGATAACCGAGAACATAACGCGTTGAATAATTGCTCAGTCCATGGGGCCGGACTTCTTGAACCTGCCAAAAAGGCGCAGTCCAAATTTGAAAGAGCAGGCTGGTCAGAATCATCACGCCCATCAGTCCCAAATAGTCAAAGCCCCGTTTTTGAGTAGGACGGCGAACGGGGTTTTCGGTTTCGGAAGGATTTGAAAAAGGCAGTTCGGGAGAGGCTTTCACGGGGCCTAGAATTCGCCCAGAAAAATGACTTCCGGCTCCAATTGTACGTGGTATTGCTCCCAGACATCGGCCTGCAGAGATTGAATCAGGCGGCAGGCGTCTTGGGCTGTGGCTTTGCCCGTGTTGACAATAAAGTTGGCATGATCGGGAGAGACCTGAACCCCACCACAAATGCGGCCTTTGGCACCCATTTGCTCGATCAGGCGACCGGCAAAATTATTGTTGGGATTGCGAAATACGCTGCCACAATTGGGTTGGCGAATACTGTGTTGGGGTTGGCGACGCAGATCGGCCTTTTGAAAGTTTTCCGCAATCAGTTCCGCTTGGGTGGGAGCCAGTTTGAGGGTTGCTTCGAGCACAATTTCGCCATTGTATTTATAATCGCTCCAGCGGTAGCCGTGGTTGATCTCGGCTTTGCTGCGGGTGACCCGTTGACCTTGGGGGGTTAAGCTGGTGACCGTTTCGACGATGGCAAAGGTTTCTGTATTACAGGCTCCGGCATTCATGACCACAGCCCCACCGAGGGTGCCAGGAATGCCCCAAAGCTGTTCTATGCCACCCAAATTTAAGCTCATGGCCTTGCGAATCAGGGTGCCTAAACGGGTGCCTGCTTTAACGACCACATGACCATCGGGTTGGAATTCAAAGCCCGAAAAACGGTGGGTGATATGCATGACCAAACCTGGCAGGCCTTGGTCTGAAAGCAAGACATTGGAGCCGCCGCCCAAAACAGTCAGGGGCATTCCCTGGCTTTGGGCGAATTGCACAATGCGAGCGATTTCGGCTTCGCTTTCGGGAGCCACATAAAATTCAGCAGCTCCGCCGATGCGCCAGGAGGTGTACTGCGCCAAGGGCTCGTGAGCGCGGAAATGCTCAGACAACTTTTCGTTCTTGATGTGTGCGGCGGACTGGTGCATAGACAATTTTTTGCTCATTGGATTTACCCGTGGGGTCAGGAGATTTGGGTGGCAACTTTCCCACCAGATCGTACGCCAGCTCGGTAATGGTACCGGCTCCTACTGTTAAGATCATTTCTTTTTGTTTCAGGTGATTGAGCAGATAGGTTTTGACTTCGGGCAGGGTCGAAAAATACAAAACCTCTTTGCTGGGGTGGGCCTTGTGGGTGGCTTCGACCAGATCCTGGATATCTACCTGGAAGTCTTCGGGTTTTTCGGAGGCAGCATAGATATCCGTCAGGATAATCCGATCTGCCAAGCCAAACGAATCTGCAAATTCATGTAAAAAAGCCTGGGTACGGCTGTAACGGTGGGGCTGAAAGACAATTGTCAGCGGGCGTTTTTGCAATCGCGCGGTTTTTAAGGTCGCTTGAATTTCGGAGGGGTGATGGGCATAATCGTCGACCACAGCAATACTGCCGAGATTGCCCACGAGTTGGAAGCGGCGTTTGACTCCCTGATACCCGGCCAGGGCGGTGCGGGTCGCTTTGAGATCCAGGCCCAGGGCATGGGAGCAGCTTAACGCGGCCAGGGCATTGTAAATATTGTGGGTGCCAGGTATTTTGAGCTCAAAATGGCCGAGCGAATTTCCCTGATAGAGCACCTCAAAGCGCGAGCCGTTTTCTTTGAGCTCGGGATTGATCACGCGGTAATCTGCCTTTTCATTGTCGAGGCCAAAACTCACGCAGCGTTGGAGTCGGGCTTCGGGCAAATGTTGAAGCAGGAGTTGAATACCTGGATCGTCGGCATTGACAACCATGCGCCCATTGGCAGGTTGGTGGCTGATAAATTCAGCCACGGCTTCGATGATTTCATCCAGGCCTTTGTAATGGTCGAGATGGTCCACTTCGAGATTGGTGATCACGGCAACTTCGGTGCTCAAATGGCGCAGCGACTGATCGCTTTCGTCAACCTCTGCGACGGTGAATTCACCGCGACCGGCCAAGGCATTGGTGCCCAATTGGGGCACTTCGCCACCAATCACCACGGTGGGATCGAGCCCCTGTTCGACCAGAATCAAGGCGGTCAGAGCCGAAGTGGTGGTTTTGCCGTGGGTGCCTGTAATCGAGATGCTGCGAGAGGTCTGCAGCAGATAGTTGAGCACTTCAGAGCGGTGAATGATTGGGATATGGCGTTCGCGGGCGGATTGAATTTCGGGGTTCTCTTCGGAGATGGCGGTGGAGACCACCACATATTCAGTTCCCGCAGGGACATTGTCACTTGCGTGGCCGATAAAGACCGGGGCCCCTTGTTCAATCAGGCCTTCGATTAAGCGATTGGATTTGAGGTCAGAGCCACTGACCTGTTTGCCGCGGGCGAGCAAAATGCGGGCCAGACCACTCATGCCAATGCCACCAATGCCAATAAAGTGAATCTGTTCAAAATGCTTCAACATGCAAGAGCCTCTTCTTTGGGATAGGAAATAGTGTCGTGTATAAGTTGGGCTACCTGATTGGCGGCAAGGGGGGAATTGAGCTGACTACAATTCTCACGCATTTTGTCCAGCCTTTCTGTATCCATGATTACATCCCGGATCACCGGCCCCAACGGTGTGCTTGCGAGTTGGGGTTCTGTGAGCAGGATGGCTGCGCCAGCATCTGCCAAGGCGCGGGCATTGTCGAGTTGGTGGCCACCGCCAAAACCGCCAGGAATCAGAATCGAAGGAATCTGGCAGGCCAGGAACTCAGCAATACTTGATGCACCCGCCCGGGAAATCACCAAATCGGTGCAAGCCAACAGGGCGGGCATATTGTCTACGTAGTTTAACAAATGGTAGCGGGGGTGACCAGCATACACACCTGCTGCTGCTTTGATTTCAGCTTCATTGCCAGCGCCGCTGACATGCACAATCTGCAGGTTTTCAAGGGCCAGTAACTCAGGCAGAGCGGCGAGTAGAGCCTGATTGAGCTTTTGCGCACCTTGGCTGCCACCGACCAGGGTGAGGGTTTTGCAATTGGCATCCAGACCAAAAAGCGAGAGGCCCTCTGCTCGTTGGCCTTGGGTAATTTCGGGCCGAATCGGGCTGCCCGTCAGGCGCTGAAGAGTCTGAGGAGGAAGATACTGAGCGGTGTCGGCATGGGCCAGGGCCACTGCTTGGGCCATGCGGGCCAGGTACAAATTGGCTTTGCCAGGCACCACGTTGGTTTCGAGCAATACGACGGGAATTTTTTCGAGCCAAGCAGCCACAATCGTGGGCACCGTGATATACGAACCCAGGCCCAGCACCACATGGGGGCGTTGCTGGCGCAAATCTTGGCGCGCAATTTGAATACTTTTATACAGTGCTTTGAGG
>JBIKWL010000272.1:0-4084 GCA_044356335.1 Candidatus Sericytochromatia bacterium | reverse complement strand
CTGAGAGCCAGATTCCGTTGGGAATTGAGAGAGGCAATATTGGTGTTAATCCGAATAGCCATAAGACGCGTTTCCTCCTTGAAACATGCAATTTAATCCCTTAAATTGTGTTCTGGTTTTGTCATTCATTTCCAAAACCAGATAAAAAAGCAAAAAACAAACTCTTCATCCTGAGAGTTATCAAATCCATCATAACATTGAAATTTTGCAAAAATCAAGCCGGGTTGAAAGACGAAACTTTGAGAGAAGAACCCCTTCGAGCTATAATCCGAATAGATCAAGTAAACAATTTATGTACGAATCAAGAGACTTACCCACAGCCATTCTGGTAATTGAAGACGACCTGACCACACGTCGTCTTTTAGTAGACTTGTTGCATTTGGAACAATTCAAGGTGGAGGCTGTCAGCCATGGCAGCAGCGCGCTGCAAATGCTCAACACAGCGCAGTTTGATCTGATTTTGATTGATATGAACCTGCCTGATATTTTTGGTTTGGATCTTTTTCGCCAGATCAAAAACCTCTGTTCGACACCCTGCATGTTTTTAACCGCAGATAGCAGAGAGGTGGATATTGTCAGCAGCCTCGATCAGGGAGCCGAAGATTATCTGATCAAACCCTTTAAAAGCGGCGAATTATTGGCCCGGATTCGAAAAATTTTGGCCCGCCAAAAAATTAAGCAGCAGGCAGAAACCCTGGGAGCCATATTTAACCCCGAACACCTGAGCTACGGCCCCTTGCTGATCAATCGCCAAAGCCGTGAAGTGCATTTGGAAACAGAGAGTGTTTTGTTGACGGCAATTGAATTTGACCTCTTTTATTTATTGGCCGCTCACCCCAAACGGGTGTATTCTCGGGCTGAAATTCTGGACCGTATCTGGCCAGATACGGTCGATGTAACAGAAAGAGTGGTGGATGTCCATATTGGCAAAATTCGCTTGAAATTGAGCGAGAAAAAACCTAGCTATAATTGTATTTATACGCTTCGGGGCAAGGGCTATCGCTTTATGCTTCCAGAAGAAATCACCGACCTGCTTTTGCAAGAACCGTCTTTGCTTCCGGCTGAAACATGAGCGAGACAGCCGAAAAGCCTGAAGCCCCCATATTGGGCAATATTTTATTGGTGGATGATACCCCTGCCAATTTAAAAGTCCTGACCGAATTGCTCAAAGAATACAATTACAAAGTCAGGGCTGTTCCAAGTGGAAAATTGGCGCTCAAATCGGTTGCCCACGCACAACCTGATCTGATTTTATTGGATATCAACATGCCCGAAATGAACGGCTACGAAGTCTGCCAACAGCTCAAAGACAATCCCGAAACTGCGGCTATTCCCGTGATTTTTATCAGCGCCCTGGACGATGTCCAGGACAAAATCCAGGCCTTTCGTCAGGGAGGTGTAGATTATATTACCAAACCCTTTCAAATTGAAGAGGTTCACGCCCGGATCAAAACCCATTTGACCATTGATGCCCTGCAAAGAGAATTGCAAGAGAAAAACCTGCGTCTCGAAAGCCAATTACAGCAATTAAAAGAAATGCAATCCATGCAGGACACGCTGGTGCATATGGTCGTTCACGATCTCCGTGTTCCTCTGACCGGAGCAATAGGATATGTCTCGCTGGTAGCAGAAAATGCAAGTGCCGTTCCCGCCCCTTTTGCCAATTATATTCAACAGGCCCACAAAAGCCTGGACAGTGTCAAAATTGCACTGGAAAATATTGTCGATTTGGGCAAAATGGAAAGGGGCAAAATTTCGTTGACCTACGCAAAACTGGAATTGGTTTCCTGTCTAAGAGATTGGTTGGATGAAATCGATTTAATCGCATCTCAACATCAGTTTGAGGTTGATTTACCTCCAGCCCCCATCGAAATGATGGCGGATCCTCTTTTACTCAAAAGAATTGTGTTTAATCTGCTCACCAATGCCTTTCGACTGACAGAATTAGGGAAACGAGTTCAACTCAACCTCAAAGTAGAAAATGAGTGGATCTACCTGGCTATCCTGGATCAAGGGCCCGGAATACCAGAAGAATACAGAGAAAAAATTTTCGAAAAATTCGTGCAGGTCCAATTGTCACATCGCAGCAACCCTGCCTCCTCAGGACTGGGACTGACCTTTTGTAAAATGGCGATCGAAGCCCATCGCGGTCAGATTGGGGTCGAAAGCGAAGTGGGCAAAGGCAGCACCTTTTGGTTCAAAATCCCACTCAAAGCACCGAAGGACTCGTTTAAAACCCTTTCTCTGAGCGAAAGTCACTGACATTGGCTGCCGCATTCGCCGATCAGCAAAATCTGAATCCTGGCACCTGGAGCTGGGCTTTTCAATCAAATCAGGTTAAATGCAATCCCGAATTGGCGGCATTGCTCGGTCAGGCAAACGTGGATTTTCCGGTTTCTTACCAGACTTTTTTAAATTGGGTTCACCCTGAGGATCGGGAGGGTTTTCACCAAACGCTCTGGCAGGCCCGCGAAAAAAAAACGGCTTTTTTTTTAGAGCACCGTTGCTTATGGGGCGATGGTCGGATTCGCTATCTTGAGGCCTGTGGAGAGCCTGTTTTAACCTCTGATGGTGAAATTGTCGGCATCCGCTGTTATTATCGCAATATCAGCCGGCGCTGGCTGACCGAAAGCCTCTTAAAAGAGACCGAAGCCAATTTACGCCAAGTACTCGAAACCATGCCTGATGCGGTGCTGATTATCAATCCCTTGGGTGGGATTGTCTATCTCAACCAACGGGCCGAAAACTTATTCGGCCTGGAACGCAAATATTTACTGGGAAAACCGATCACCCATCTGATTCCCAAACACGCTCAGGCCGCTTTTGAGACCTTCTGGCAAGCCTTTCGGTCAGAGCCCGCAAGAGAACCCTTGCGCAGCGAATCTGAATTGTGGTTTGACTCTCTCACCCAGGGAGCATTTCCCGCAGATCTGGTCTTGGGCGTCACCTCGTTTAAAGGCCCAGGCAATTCTATTGCCATCATTCGCGATATTTCGGCCTTCAAACAGATTGAAAATGAGATCCGCAGCCTCAACCGAGATCTGGAAAAACGGGTACACGAACGCACCTTGGCAATCAAACAGGCCCACCACGAACTCGCAGAAGCCCACCATTTTTCACTGCAGGTGTTGGATGCCCTGCCCAGCCATATCTGTGTCTTAAATCCCCAGGGTGAAATGTTGCTGATCAACGCGGGCTGGAAAAACCTCAACAGCCAGGATCTGCTTCAGGATCACCGCTATTCACTGCAAACAGCTTATCTGCAGCGCTGTCTGGCGGCAGAATTAACAGATCCCCTCAGGCACTCTGTCGGCAAAAACCTGGAACGGTTGCTGGAAAACCAAACGCCGGGCTTTCAACAGGAATATCCCTGTGAAGTTGGAGGGCGCACCCTGTGGTTCTTGTTATCAGCGCGTCCCTTTGAATTGGGTGGAAAAACCCATGCCGTGATCGCCCATCAGGAAATTACAGATTTAAAAGAAACAGAGATCTTGCTGGAGAAAATGCGCCAACAGGCCGAGAGCGCAAACCTGGCAAAAAGCACATTCTTGGCCAATATGTCTCACGAAATCCGCACGCCACTCAATGCCATCCTGGGTTTTAGCCAATTATTACAAAAAAACACCGACCCCCACTCTGAACAGGCTCCTTATCTTGAGGAGATTAGCCAAAGTGGCCAGCATCTCTTGCGTTTGATCAATCAAATTTTGGAGATTGCCCAAAGTGAGAGCAAGCAATTGGGGCTTCAGGCCACATTTTTTTCATTACAGGCCTTGCTCTCAGAATTAAAGACCCTGTTTCAACCCCAAGCCGAAGCAAAACAATTGGCCTTTGTCTGCGATTTTCCGAATCAAGATTGGCAGATCTACACCGATCGCAAAAAACTCTATCAGGTGCTCTTTCACCTGCTCAGCAACGCCCTGCAATTCACAGATCAGGGCCAAGTCTCCTTCAAGGCCCATTTGGAAAAAACAGAGACCCAGTGCTTGCATTTCAGTGTCAGAGACAGTGGCCTTGGCATGGAGCCACCTCTACAAGCCCGGATTTTTTCGCCGTTTACAGAGAGCGAGGTGGGTCTCAAAGC
>JBIKWL010000271.1:0-4102 GCA_044356335.1 Candidatus Sericytochromatia bacterium | reverse complement strand
CATGTCGTTCATACATGTGATTTGTTCGATTGCATGTCCCTAAAGCATGGCCACAAAATCAAACAAATCACATGTATGAACGACATGTCATGGATTATTTGTCAACTAAACAGTATCTAATTTGGGCTGACGCAATGAAAAAATTTAATGATGAAGCAAAAGCTGCCCTCCACAAATACAATGTGGCCCAAAATCACAAATTAGCAGGCCGTCAAAATGCCTATCTGAAGGATTTGAATGATGCTGCAAAACAATTAGCTCAGGCCTCAAGTCAGCTTAAAAATCATATTTTCAATAAAGAGGGTAATTATAACAAAATTACACAATTACCCAAAGGTTCGGTATTTTTCAGTAATAAGTTTAGCCCTGAAGCTCTCAGCCAGTCGGCAGAAGAAGTTGCCAATTTATCGCTCCGAACAGATTATTTACCAACAGACCCCCAAGCTCAATTTGTAAATATAAAAGGGTGGCGCAATGGTTGGCTAATTAATGCTTTTGTTAGACTTGACAAAAATAGCATTGATACTGCCTACCCTATAGCTGGAGCCATTTTGGAAGATCAAGCTTTAATAAACTACTATACTCAGAAAGCAGGAGCAAATTTGCCTTTTATGAATTTATCTTACCCATCTATAAATGGAAACCCTGAAGTCTTTTTTACTCCCCAAGTCGTTTCCTTTATGCAAAACTTTCGTTTAAACCCTGATGCAGTAGGGTTAACGGGGCTGAAAAAATAAAATATGATTCGCCTGGAGAAATACAGTGAGTTCCACACTCTTGCTCTGCCCGCTCTAATCTGGCCAGATGAAAAAAAACTCTGGGCTGCAGGTAGTTTAATTAGTTTTGAGCTTCATCAGGCAGATATTGCAGGTCATTATTCTCAACAATTATCTTCAGATTTAGACTCAAATGCGCTCTCGCTTTCTCCCGATCACCAATGGGGGGCCATTTATAATCTGTACGAGTTGCGACTTTTTAATGCTCTAAATCAAACTCAGGTTGCGGCGTACGAATACCTACCGCCTAAAAATCTGAGTTGGGCAGAAGCAGAGATAGAAAAGAGTCGTAGTTCATTTGCTCCGAATTTACGTGCTCATTGGAGTCCAGACAGTGAATTTTTGGCCTTCGCTCGAAATCACAACAACGTGGTGATTGTCGAACGAAGCACAGGGCTACAAATTCAAAATTTTGGCTATGACGACTTTCAAACGATGATCAAATTCAATGATAATGCTGTAGGTTTTTCTCTGGACTCTGGTATTTCTATGGCTTTTCATCCTAATGGCACACAGTTATCTTTTGCTTACCACAACTGGAATATGGGTGGATTTGGCGAACATTGGATAGGGCTGTGGGACTGGCGTAGCAAAACCTTGTTACAAACCAAACAGATCCTATTTTGTGGCGGCAATATTGAAAGTCTGGACTTTAGTCCAGACGGTTCAGAGTTGATTTTGAGTGCCCGTGAAGATGATATTTTTGGATTGGACCACGCGGTGTATATTCTCGACAGCCAGACCTTAAAAGAAAAGCGGCGGATTGTGCTGGATCAATACCAGGGTTTTTCAGCCTGTTTGGACCCTTCACGCCAATACGTGGCGACTATTTTGAACAATTGGGATCCACCAGAGAACAGCCGCTATTTTCCCAAAGGAGATTTTTTGGCCCTTTGGGACTTGGCCAGCACAAAAAAAATCTTTGAACAAGAGATCACAGAGACAGAGCACATTAGTTTGACATGGAGCCCTCATGGTAATTATTTAATCACAGGAGTAAACAGGGCAAATCCTTATTCTGAATATGTTTCACAAGGCAAGCCGAGTATGATTATTTGGAAAGTCAGCGGGCTGTATCCTTCGCAAGTATCAGATTGAACTTTAAGGGCATTGCCGAAACCAGCGAGCCCTACCCTGTGGCGCTCAAACGCAATGGCGCGACGGTCAAAAGCTGGAATGCCCTAACTGGCGAGCAAAACCTGAGCTGGGATGGGAAGCAGAACGGGCAGGCTTTGGCCGATGGCAATTACCGGATTGTGGCGATGACAGAGAAGCAGCGGGACCGCGTCAGGGATGACCAGATCGTGGTGCTGGATAATACTGCACCAGATCTCATCAAAGCAACACTTCGCAAATCCCAGGGGCAAGATCAGCTGGTGTTTCAATTAAAAGATCAGGGCGCTGGCGTGGATTTTTCTCAGAGCCAAGTCTTTTTTTCAAACAAAGATGGCCAAGCTCTCCCTCTTCAGGGAACAGGGCAGAGCTTAAACAATCAATGGATTTATTCATTTAATGCACTTACCCAGGCTCAAAAAAGGGAGATCAAAAATCAACAAACCAAAGTGGGTCTTAAAATAGAAGATAAAGTCGCCAACAAAAAAACCATTTCGCCAGTGCCTTTAAGCAATCAATGCGACAGTGGGAAAAATATTGGCATTCAAATCGAGGGGCTGACCGTTGGCAGCGCAGGTGAATTGACCCTCACAGGCCTCATCGAAGGCGTCGATGAAAACTTTAGCAGCTCAGATATACAACTGGATTTTGATCGGTTTTTATTGCCTTTGGAGCAGACCATCGTGTTAGACCCTGTGCCCAATCAGCCAGATAAAAGGCGTTTTACGGCCATTGTCTCGTCTTATGACCCCACTTTTTTACCCGCCAACGCCGCGCTGGATGAAATCAAAGTCAGGGCGAGTATCGCTGTGGCTGATTCAGATTGCATTCAATTGGCCAGTGGAACGCGAACCGTCGAGGGCAATTTTCAAACTGCTGCAAATATAACTGATCGCTGTTTGACCGGAACGGGCAAATATTGCCTTAAAGTTGAGACACATGCAACATGTAACGGGAGTGCTGGTTCTCTTAAGTTATTAGACTGTCAAGCAAAAGCAGCGTTAATTAACAAATGGCCTAAATTTATTGAAAAGGTCAATGAATTGTATCAAGCCCCCGCTTTTTTTGACACTTTGGATCCAATTACCTTAAGTGTTCGTAATCCTGGACTAACTGATACCCTAGTCCAAACTTTTTCTCCTCCAGAGATCCTCAATTCAGAACTATTGTCATTTGCGGCCATTAAACCTGAAATACAAATGCAGATCAGCAATGTGGGTGCCGCAGGTGCCGTCTTTTTAAGATTGCCCGTCTTTGCTGTACCCATGTTAACTGGTTTGGGAATTTTGGCCACAGCCCCAGTATCTACGCCTGTTTTGGTGGGAGGCACTGCAGCAGTAATCATTGTATTGAGTGTTGATCAGGCCTTAAAACTCTTTGATGATACTATCGATACATCGGTGGTATTTAAGCAAGCAGCGGATAAGCTCAGAAGAAGAATTATCAACGATACAAGTCGCCCCGCAATAGAAAGGTTAGAGTGCCAAGAAAAGGATCCGATAAAAACTTCTCAAAGAAGGCCAACACATCATGTTGTAGCTGAAAACGCAGGTAAAATGAAAGATGCGCTGCAAAAGCTAAAAAACTGTGGAATTGATGTGAATGACTCTCAAAATGGGGTGTGTTTAGATGATAGTTTTCACAAAGGGCTGCATCGGGATGATACCTACTATAATCCGATTAATGATCGGATTGACGTTCTCTCAAATCAAGCAGATGCCTGTGAAAACATTAAAAGTTACTTGAGAAAAGTAATTCAAGCATTAAGAAATGGAAAAAAGGATTTCAGAGGATTTAAGTAATGTTTCTTCTTTATTCTCATTCAGATACTCAATTTGGAAAAATTGATGTAATGCATCCCGTAAACGGTCTTTATTCTGATGGAAGTTCTGATTTTTCTAGTTTATTCAGCTATATTCTTGAAGGAAAAGATTTACAAAAAAATTGGCAAGCCCCTATTCTAAAACGATTGAGACCCCAAAAAAAACTTCCAGACTTTCTCTACGTTGGCTCTGGACCACGTGTATTTTCTGAAAATGCTTACCATAAACTCAAAGAGATACTTGTCGAAGGATTCTTTTTACCGGTTGATGTAGAGAAAACGGGTGAAAAAGTAGACCTGTTGCAATGAAAAATGCTGTGTAAAATGTAGCTTATGAAGATAAGTATAAGTGATTTGAAAACAGAACGGCAATGGCGGTCATCAACTGGCT
>JBIKWL010000137.1:0-14175 GCA_044356335.1 Candidatus Sericytochromatia bacterium | reverse complement strand
AACGTCTAATGTCATATGTAGCCCTCACGTTCTTCTCAGAGGGCTATTTTATTAGCTTTTTCTCTTGAACAAAAGATGAGCTAGCAGAGCCAAAGGCGATGTGTAGAAGGCACTTACTTAGCACCAACGGTGCTGTAGCCCGTGTAGCACATGGATGTGCGAAATGAGCGGCCCGAACGGCATTGCTTTCAGAACGAACGGGTATCACTTAAAAAAGCCCAAAACCAAATCCCTAAAAAGCCCCTTATTTCGATTCGTATTTCTTCTTCAGCTCGCGCAACCGGGTCAGAATCGACTCGGTTTTGTCGATCGTCGCCCATTTTGTCAAGGGGGAGTTCTGTTTGCCCCCCTCAGCCAAGGCCCCCTGTGGTATGATGCAGCGCATACTTTATCTTGTTTAAAACCGGGAGCAATTTGCCATGAAACTGTCTGAACGCATTTTAAATATTGAAGAATCCAAAACCACGGGCCTGATGGATCTGGTCCAAAAAATGCAGGCAGGCGGCACTGACGTCATTTCTTTTAATGCCGGAGAACCCGACTTTAACTCCCCCGAGCCGATCTTGCAGGCCACGATCGAAGCCCTCAAAGGCGGCAAGACCAAATATTCAGCCGTGCCTGGCCTGCCTGCCCTGCGCAAAGCGATTGCCACAAAGGTCCAAACAGAAAACGGCATCGCTGCCGAAGCCGCCAATGTGCTGGTGGCCAATGGATCCAAACAGATCCTCTACAATATCTTCCAGGCCATTTGTAACCCTGGCGACGAGGTGATTATTCCCTCTCCTTATTGGGTGACCTTTCCCGAGATCGTCAAATTGGCTGGCGGTGTGCCCGTTTTTGTCGATACCCGCGAACACCAACTCGTGCCTGAGTTAATTGAGCAGGCCATTACCCCCAAAACCTGCGCGATTTTGATCAACAGCCCCAACAATCCCACCGGCGCGGTGTATAGCGAAGCGGATCTGCGCGCGATGGGTGAATTGGCACTCAAACACCAAATCTACGTGGTCTCCGATGAAGCCTATGCCGGTTTGACCTACGATGGCGCCAAACACCTGAGTTTGGCCGCTTTAGACAGCCGCTTTGCCCCCTGGGTAATCACCTCCCAGTCCTTTTCCAAAGACTACTGCATGACGGGTTTCCGGGTCGGATTTATGATCGCCGACAAAGCCCTGATCAAGGCCATCAACAATTTACACAGCCACCTGACCGGGAATGTCTGCACCTTTGCCCAATTTGGCGCCTTGGCTGCCTTGGAGATGGATCCGGCGATCATGGCGCAGATGCAAGAGACCTTCCAGAAACGCCTGGATGTGGCCTACCCGCTCTGCCGCGAGATCTTCGACTGTGTCAAACCCGGCGGGGCCTTTTATCTCTTCCCGAACGTGGAAAAATACCTGGGTGAGCGCTTTGCCGATGACGATGCCTTGGCAGAATACCTACTCAAAGAGGCCCATGTAGCGGTTGTGCCCGGCTCCTCTTTTGGTGCGCCCGGCCATTTGCGGATCTCTTTTTCGACCAACGAAGAAAACATCCGCACGGGCTTTGCCCGCATGAAAAAGGCCTTGCTCGGCTAAGCTCAGCACAGGGGCCCAGCCACAGAGGATCCAAGACACAGTTCCTGGAAAAAAGATCTGCTATACTTAGCCCCAATATTGGACTAAAGGAAAAAGTCATGCCCCTCTCAGCAGAAAAATGCGCAAACTTTGCCCAAAGAGCAGAAACACTCAAACAAGAGCTGCAAGCTCTGTTGAAAGAATTCAGAGAAAGCCTGGGTGAGGATGAATCAGATAATCTGGTTTATGCCGAAAGCGATCTCTATGACGCTGTCGATTGCCTCTCAGATTTTATCACCGGCTGTGAAACCCCCGACAAAAAGGCCTAGTTTTTGACCTGATTTCAGCGGTCATGATCGCGGGCTGTTGCCCGACCTGAAAAGGTTTGGGACTTTTTTTAAAAAAATTCATAATTCGGAATTTGATCACTTTGGATCGGTTTAGATCAGAAGTGATCAAATTTTGGCTTTTTGGGGCTTTTTTAGGGCAAATTCGATCAGGCAGATCTTGCCGAGATCCAGATCATGATCAATCTCTATTTTTTGGATATCTGACCATATTGGGTGATTAATAAATTTTTAAGAAAAGATCTGAAAGATATTTGAATTGAGAAAATTATAAGCTAGAATTTTTTAGGACGTTTGTGAGTTTAGTCCCTCACAAATATTTTTATTTTGGTTACGATGATCACCAACCCCGATAAGCACCTTGTACTAGAATAGTTGCATAAACCCCATGATCTATTTTTAATCTTGGGTTCATTGAGCGATAATTTTTCAGGAGAAAACAGAACCGATGGTAATGGATTCACGTAAAAAAACGGATTTAGAAGCGAAGATTCAATTTCTGCGCCGGGTGCCCATTTTTGGAGCCCTCAACCAAGACAGCCTGCAGCGCGTTGCTGCAATTATGTCTGAGAAGCTCTATTCACGCAAAAGCATTGTCTTCCATGAAGGTGATCATGGCGATACGCTGTACATCATCAAAAATGGCCGGATCAAGATTGCCAAAGTGGCGATTGATGGCCGCGAAAAAACCCTGACGATTTTGCAGGGCGGCGATTTCTTTGGCGAAATGGCGATTTTTGACAATCTTCCTCGCTCCGCCACTGCCGAAGCGATCGACAACGATGTTCACCTCTTCGCCATCAGCAAAGGTGATTTTGAGCGCCTGATCAACGAAAACCCCTCGATTGCGCTGCGGATCATGAAAGATTTGACCCGCCGCATCCGTCAGATCAACCAACAGGTTGAAGATCTGGCTTTCAAAGATGTGCATGGCCGTGTTGCCAGCACCCTCTTCCAATTGCTCGAAATCGAAGAACAGAATGCCGGTCGCCCGCTGACCTCGCTGCGCATGACCCACCAAGATCTGGCCAATATGGTTGGCTCTTCGCGTGAAACGGTCACCCGCGCCCTGAACCGCCTGCAAAACGAAGGCGCCATCGCCATCAGCCATCAGCGGATTGAAGTTCTCGATCGCGATTTCTTGGCGGACAAAGTTTTCTAAACAGATGCTCGATCTCAAGAATCTGCGGATCAACCCTGAGCCGGTCCGGGATTCGCTGGCACGTCGCCAAGCGGACCCCACTGTTGTGGACCGGCTCTTAAACCTGGATGAAGAACATCGCAGCTGCCAGACCCGCGTGGATCAGCTGCGTATGGAACGCAATCAAGCCTCCAAAGAAATTGGCAACCTCAAAAAACAGGGCCAAGACGCTTCGGCCCAAATGGAAGCCGTGCGCAAAATCACCGAAGAGACCAAAGCGGTCGAAGAGCGCATGCAAGCCTGTGAAGATGAGCGCAAAGAGCTGCTCATGAATATTCCCAACACCTTGGATCTGAGCGTGCCGACAGGCAAAAGCGAAGACGAAAACCAAGAAGTGCGCAAATGGGGCAGCCCCACAGAATTTGCGTTCGAAGCCAAGGCTCACGACGATCTGGGCACGGCCCTGAATATCATGGACTTTGAGCGGGCAGCCCGTCTGACGGGAGCCCGTTTTGTTGTCATGAAAGGCCTCGGAGCCCGCCTGGAGCGCGCCCTGGCCAATTTTATGCTCGACCACAATACAGGCCGGGGCTATACCGAAATCTCCCCCCCAGCCATGGTCAACCGCGAGACGATGACCGCCAATGGCAATTTGCCCAAATTTGAAGAAGATCTCTTTGCCCTCAATTTCAAAGACTTTTTCCTGATTCCCACCGCTGAGGTGCCCCTGACCAATTTGCACCGCAGTGAAATTCTCGAAAAAGAAGATCTGCCCAAATATTTTACGGCCCACACCCCCTGTTTCCGAGCAGAAGCGGGTGCAGCAGGCCGGGATACCCGTGGTATTATTCGCCTGCACCAATTTGCCAAAGTGGAATTGGTCAAAATTGTCGAACCTGAGTCTTCGTTTGACGAGTTGGAAAAAATGGTGGCCGATTCAGAGAGCCTGTTACAGGCCCTGGGACTGCCTTACCGTGTTGTCTTGCTCTGTTCGGGTGATACAGGTTTTAATGCCAGCAAAACCTACGATATCGAGGTCTGGTTCCCCAGCCAGGGCAAATACCGGGAAATCTCTTCTTGCAGCAATTGCACCGACTTTCAGGCCCGGCGCGGCATGTTGCGCTACCGGCCCGAAGCAGGAGGTTCAACGGCCTTCCCGCATACCCTCAATGGATCTGGACTGCCAATTGGGCGCACCTTGGCTGCCGTGATTGAGAACTTTCAGCAAAGCGATGGTACAATCAGAATACCCGACGTACTTCAACCCTACATGGGAGGAGCCAATCTGATTGTATGAGTACCGATCCCGCTTTCCCTGAACCCATCAATGAATTGATGGAAAAACTACAGCCCCTGGGTCCGATTGCCACCTTGATTAGTCGCACGCTCAAAACAGCCCTTCAACCCGAAGAGCGTATTTTGCTTACCTACCACCATCTCGAAGTGAGTGAAGAAGTCGGCCAACAACGTGTGATCATGGGCAGTTGTGAAATTCGCCTGGTTACTTCGGTGCGCTTTCTGACCTTGGGATTTTTCCCGACCTACCACCAAGTCATGGCTGAAGACATTCACAAAATGTCTTCATTTACCCTGACCAACCGTTTTGCGACGGGTTATGAAGGTGAAGGAGATGCCACAACAGCTGAAGAGCGGGGCTTCAACCCCCTTGAAATCCGTTTAGAGGCCGTCTTTGTCAATGAACACGGCGAAACGGTCAAAGAGTGGAATCAGGATGCATCTCGCCCTGAAGACATTAAATTTCTCTACAGAATGCTGCCGACCCTGAGTAAAATGATGGGTAAACCCCTGGCCGAGTGCCGGTAAAGGAGCCTTCCCATGAATATAGATGAGTTTCTCCGCGTCGCTGTCAAAAAACGCGCATCAGACATTCACATCCGTGTGGGTTGTCCACCCATGTTGCGGATTGACGGGCGGATTGTGCCCACCGAAATGCGTCCGCTGACCCCAGCGGATACCAAACGCACCCTTTATAGCATGTTGAGTAATACCCAAAGAGAAGTTTTTGAAAAAAACTTTGAAATGGACGTTTCGTTCATGATCAGTGGGTTGGCACGTTTTCGTGTCAATATCTTCATGGAGCAGGGCCACGTCGGAGCTGTATTGCGTGTTATTCCCATTCACGTCCCCAATCTCGACAACCTCGGCTTGCCAGATCAAATCCGCAAATTTACGGAAGAGCGTACAGGCCTAATTCTGGTTACTGGCCCCACAGGTTCGGGCAAAACGACCACCCTGGCAGGCATGATAGATCTGATCAACGCCAATCATGACGTTCATATCATCACAATTGAAGATCCGATTGAATTTGTCTACCGCAATAAAAAGAGCATCATCACCCAGCGTGAGTTGGTTAACGATACAGCCTCTTTTCCAACCGCAATCAAATACGCCCTGCGTCAGGATCCAGATATCATCCTGGTAGGGGAAATGCGTGACCGCGACACGATTGAGTCAGCCCTCAAAGCGGCGGAAACGGGTCACTTGGTTTTAAGCACCCTGCACACCAACGACGCGGTTCAGACCATTAACCGCGTCATCAACGCCTTTCCCCCTCACGAGCAGCCCCAGATTCTAAAACAATTGGCCGCCGTTTTACGGGGTACGATCGCCCAGCGTTTGGCGGTTAAAGCTGATGGTGTGGGCCGTGTTGCCGTAGATGAGATCTTGGTGGTCACCCCCACCGTTCGCGACCATCTCTATAAACATGAGTTGGATGCCATTTACAACCTGATCCAGAGAGGGGCCATGGACGGCATGCAAACCATGAACCAAGCTCTGTTTAAACATTTTGAAGAGGGCACCATTGACTTTGATGAGGCGCTGCGCCTGTCAGATAATGTGGGCGAACTTCAACAGTGGAAACGCGGTGCCATTCACGGCGCAAGCCCCCGTTAAGAGCCTTTTTCTGTCTTTTATCAGGCCCTGGGTTGCTCCAGGGCCTGATTTGTTGAGGACATAAGTGGGGTCTCGGCAGCAAGAATACCAGGATAAACAGGCGGATTTTCCCAAGCGGGTACTGCTTTGCCCTGACGCCTGCGGGCCAAGAAAAAGCCCAATCCCACTCCCCCGGTGATACCGCCCAGGGCACAAAGCCCATAGATCCACAGGGGTGTGCCCTGACGGGCTTTTTCCATCTCAGCTCTGATCCGATCATAAGCTGAGGTGTCCATTTTGACTTGGCTGATATGGATCTGATCTCCCTGCGACTCATTGATCCTAGCCGTGGTTCTGACTATCGTTTCCACCAAAGCAGGATCCAAAGGTGGGGCCGCGTTTTCGGGGTCTTCTCCCGGCACTGGCGGCTCGTAGATCACGGAAACCGATTTTTGTGTCAGATGGCCACTCGCTTCAGTCGCCAAAGATTCGCTCTGATCGTAGGTATAGATTCGCTCAACTTTGCGGCGGGTAACCCCAGCTTGGGTTTCGCTCACGATGCGCTCATGGGCCGTTTGCGGATTGTGATGGGTAACAGAGCGACTCTGACGACGCGCACGTTCTGAGCCTCCCGAAACAGTTACCTTGGCTTTGCCTGGCCCCAAAACAGCCTCTAATTGACCCTGAATTTTAGCCTCAAGTGCCTTTTCAGCAGCCGGATTGGCAAGCGCAAGCGGGGAAAGCCACAGAAGCCCCAGGCCCAGACAAAAAGAAGTGGAATAAAGCGTTAAGCGGTTGAACATAGACCGATCATACCACTGGGAGTTAAATTTTTTCCAGCGCTTGTGATTTACTCCGGCAGCGGCAAATCGCATAATTGTTTAATATTGCCCTGCCCGGTGAATCTTTCCAGAAAGGCCAAGAGATCCGCTTTTGGTTCAAACTCAAGACCAAAGGTGTTGGTGGGCCAAGAGCGCTTCAAGTTGTGGTTCCAACAGCACCTGGGTTTGCGCTTGAAAATCTTGGCGCGCCTCTTGCTGTTCGTGCCGATGGCGAATTTGGGTTTCCTGTTTGGCCAGATGGTCTTGTTTGTTTTCATAGACCAGTTTATTCAGGCTCAAACGGGGCTGATGATCCAAGGCGGTTTGCGGCACAGATAGACCGCTGCGCAGGGCCACTTTGACCAAATTACACGCCGGACAGACGAGAAAGCCCTGGCCGTTGCGGGATTTATCCTGCAGCTCAGCCTTTTGACAACGTGGACAGTTCATAATAGTCTCTTCTCCTGTGTTTTTTTTCACAGGTACACAGCATATTGGGCAAATTCTCGAGATTACCGGGTGTCTCTCTTATACCTGAAAAGCTGCCAAGATTGTCTGGCAAAAAATAAACGCAATCAAAACAGAATCTTTTTTTATTAATCTTCTCTGAATTATTTGAAGAGTGTTAAGATATGTTAATGCTGCACAAGTTTATTTTATGTTTCACATTGATGATTGGGGTTCAGGGCCTTTCTGGCTGCCAAATGCCCCTGCCCACCACTGCCAATCCCCAAGTGGAAAGCAGCGCCCAAGCCCGCTTGGTGGGGCCACTAACCCAAGCCTTGGACAGCGCCCTTCAGCGTGCAGCCCAGAGCCGAACCCCAGCCGAGGCGGAACGTCTGGCCCGCGATACCTTTAAGGCTGAAATCAGCCGCTTGCTCAAGCGCAGCCCAAGCCAGTTGCAGAGCCAATTGCAGGTTCAAGCCCAATGGACAGCTCAAGGTAAAATTCAACTTCAGCTTCAGGCTCAAATTTCTGATCAGTCAATCACAGCACAGTCCCAGCGCCAAAGCCATTTTTCGCCAATCGTTTAAAACCTGTTAAGCCCCATTGACATAGATCAATTGCTTTTTTTGCAATATCATGTATCATACCCTATATAGTATATAAAGAGGTATTGCACAATGAGCAATTCTGAATCAGCCTCTGAAGCCATTATCAGCCGTCTTGACCAAATATTAAATCGCTTGGACCAGCTGGAATCGCGTTTAGAGAAAAGTGAAAAGGCCCTACAGGAAATTCCCGGCGTAGCAGCCACCGCTCTCAATACCCTGGATGAATTGAGTGCCCCCCTGCGGATGGAAGGCAGTGAATGGCCCGAACGACTGCCTTCGCTGCTCAATCTGGCAGAAAAATTGACACAACCCAATGTGTTGGAGGCCCTTGAAGTGGTGGCCGCGCATGCAAATCAATTTGTGCCCTGGATCAAAATGCTGGCAGATGTACCTGGCCTACTCAGTGCCGGTGTGGACGGCCTCGATGAAAATATGGCCGACTTAAAAAACAATGGTGTCGATCTGCAAGAGCGTGGCAGGGCCCTGATGCAAGTGGCCTTGCAAGCCAGTGACCCCCGCACTTTGCACCTGCTTTCCGAATTATTGCAGCAACGCGATACCTTGCTAATGGGCGTACATGCGATGCGCGATATCCCCGGCATTGTGAGCATGGCTGTGGATTCGCTGGACGAATTTTATAAACAATACGATCTTGGCGGTCACGATTTTGGTCACTTATTACACAGTCTGCGCCACGGCATTTTGGATGTCCATACGGTGGCGCTGGTGGCCTCTGCAGGAGAAGCCCTGGCCAACAGCGAACAAGATTATAAGCCAGCAGGCTTATTTACGATGTTCAAGGCCTTGGGAGAACCGGAGTTCCGCAATAGCATAGGCTTTTTACTCAGTTTTATTCGTCATTTCAGCCGTTCTTTGCAGGCCGAACGTCTGCCCCACTCAAAAAATTAAAAGAGGTTCATTAAAATGTCTAAAACCCATTACCAAATCCTGATTGTGGGCGGCGGAACCGGCGGCATCGCCGTGGCTGCTCGTCTGCGCAATGCCTCCGAAAGCCTGGATATTGGGCTAATTGAGCCCTCCAGCAAACACTATTACCAACCGCTTTGGACCTTGGTCGGCGGCGGGGTCTTTGCCAAAGAGATCTCTGAACGCAATGAAGAAGATTATATCCCCGCTGGTGTGGATTGGTTGCAGGATAAAGTGGCAAGTTTTCAACCAGAAGAAAAAGCCTTGACCCTGGCCTCAGGCCAAAAAATTGGCTATGACTATCTGGTGGTCTCTGCAGGGATGCAACTCAACTGGGAAAAGGTACCCGGCCTGCGCGAAAGCATTGGTAAATACAATGTCTGCAGCAATTATTCATACGAAACCGTCGACAGCACCTGGGACCTGGTCAAGAATTTTAAAGGTGGCACGGCGATCTTTACCCAACCGGGTACGCCGATCAAATGTGGTGGCGCCCCACAAAAAGCCCTGTATATGACAGAGGACTATTTCCGCAGTAAATCACGGGTACGGGCCAAGACCAAAATGGTTTTCTGCAGCGGTTTGGCGGGTATTTTTGGTGTGCCCAAATACAAAGCCGCCCTGGAAAAAGTACTCAAACGCAAAGAAATCACAGATACCCATTTCCGCAATGAGTTGATCGAAGTGCGTGGCCCCGAACAAGAAGCGGTATTTAAACATCTCGATACGGGTGTGGAACAGGTGATCAAATACGATCTCTTACATGCCACGCCACCAATGAGTGCCCCTGATTTTATCAAAGCCAGCCCCTTGGTGGATGCCGCTCAATTTGTGGATATCAATAAACACACGATGCAACACGTAAAATACCCCGAGATCTTTGCGCTGGGCGATTGCACCAACGCCCCCACAGCCCGAACCGGCGCAGCGATTCGCAAACAGGCCCCCGTTTTGGTTGAAAACCTGCTCGCACTGATGCAAAACCGCCAATTAAAAGCCTCGTATGACGGCTATTCGTCTTGCCCCCTGGTCACAGGTTATGGCAGCTTGATCCTGGCTGAATTTGACTACGACAGCAAACCTGTCGAGTCGTTCCCCTTTGACCAGTCTCAGGAGCGCTTCAGTATGTATATGCTCAAAGCCTATGGCCTACCGCAGATGTACTGGAACGGCATGATGCGCGGCCAGCTCTAGTCAAAAGAAACCCCTGGCAAGGGAATTTGCCAGGGGCTTTGAGCGAGCTAACAATACCTTGGAGATTCACATCAACATTTCAAATCAACTTAAGGAATTTCAAAGGCGATCACAACCGAGGCCTGCTCACGCTGCACGGCCAAAAGCGCTACATCCCCGCTTTTGAGCTTGTTAAACTCAGCGTTGAATTGCTCCATGGAGCGCACAGAGACACGGTTGATCTCGGTGATCAGGTCTCCTTCGCGCAGGCCTTTTTCATAGGCTTGGCTCGAAGGAGAGACATCGGTCACGACCACCCCTTGCAGAGTAGCGGGTACCTGCAATTGCTGGCGCAAAGTGGGGTTCAGATCTTGCAATTGAAAGCCCCGTTTGTCTTGCAGCGCAGGGGTTTGCATATTTTCGGCCGCTTTGCCAGTGTTTTCCATTTCCCGCAAGAGCGGCTTAAAGGTCATGGTTTTGCCATTGCGCAGGATCTCGATCTCGACACTCGAACCAGAGGGCGTCATGGCCACCTGATTGCGGAATTGATTGCTGTCATTGATCGATTTGCCATTCAATTTGAGAATCACATCGTATTTTTTGATTCCGGCTTTGTCGGCAGGGGAACCATTGACCACACCGCTGACCAAAATGCCTTCGCGGCTGTCTTTGAGTCCGAGCCCCTGGGCCATCGAGTCGTCGAGGGGCTGAATAAAGACGCCCAATTGGGCCCGGCTGACTTTGCCTTTGTTGATCAGGCTCTGCATGACCTGTTTTGCCATATTGCTGGGAATGGCAAAGCCAATCCCCATATACCCTTTGGAGCGGGTGGCGATCGCAGTATTGATCCCAATCAGCTCACCTTTGATATTGACCAAAGCCCCACCACTGTTGCCGGGGTTGATAGCCGCATCGGTTTGAATAAAGTCTTCAAAATCTGCCACCCCCACATTGGCGCGGCCCTTGGCGCTGATAATTCCAGCCGTCACAGTTGAGCTGAGCCCAAAGGGATTGCCAATTGCGAGCACCCATTCTCCGACTTCGAGGTCTTTGGAGTCGCCCAGTGAGGCCTGACGCAGGCCTTTGGCGCCGCTGACCTGAATCACAGCCAGATCGGTACGGGGATCGGTACCGATAATTTTGGCTTTAAACGTGCGCCGGTCGCTGAGAGTCACTTTGATTTCGTCGGCATCTGCCACGACGTGGTTATTGGTCAAAATATAGCCTTTGGCGGCATCAACGATCACGCCGCTGCCCACGCCCTGTTGTTTTTGCTCACCGCGGGGAGCGGGAAAGGGTGCACCAAAGAACTCCTCAAATTCTTCAGGCACCTGGGGATGTGAGCGACTGGGCGCTTTGAGGGTCTTGCTCATCGAGATACTGACCACCGCCGGGGTGACCGTTTCAGAAATTGCAATAAAATCTTCGTTGAGTTTGTTGAGAGTGGGCACACTTTTTTGAGACTGACTGGTTTGAGCCTCAACGGGTGGGGTGACCAGGGAGGTCAACTGCGGCGCAGCCAACCCCACCCCCAGCCCCAGGATTCCCGTCAGGGAAAGAGCCAAAAGATAGGGGGTATTTCGTTTCATTGCAGTACTCCTTTAAAGAACATTGCTTGATTATTTGCTTGGCAGTGAAGCAATTATACGCTTTTTTGACTGCCACAGAAGGGAGACACAGGGCTTTGAATAAGTGTTCAAAAAAGCTGCGAAAATTTTTCAACTGCGAATTGCGCCCATCTTCACAAGTCTTTTAAGCCAATGTGTGATAAACATGAAATACGCTTCGACCCTGGAAATCAAAACAGAAAGTAAACCATGCTGAAAACCCTCAAAATCGCAACAGCACTCAGCGCCTTCTTTTGTTTCAATGCCTTGCCCAGTTGGGCCAAAGAGCGGGCCGCGGTTCTCGATCTCAGCCCCAAAGGCAATATTACTGCCAGCGATGCCAGTATTCTTACCGATCGCATTCGCAGTTTGATGGTACAAAGTGGCCCCTATGAAATTATTGAACGTGAAAATATGGATCGCATTCTGCGCGAACAGGGCTTTCAAGCCACTCAAAACTGCGATACCACCGATTGTTCTGTGGCGATTGGCAAAATTCTCTCGGTCCGCCACATGATCACGGGCAGTGCCAGCCGTCTGGGCAATTTATATTCCCTCAACCTGCGGATTATCGATGTTGAAAAAGGTTCTATCTTGAAGGAAGAGTATGTTGATTGCCTCTGCCCGCTGGAGTCGCTGATGACCCAATTGGCCCCAGAACTGGTTCGCAAAGTCTTAAATACCGGTAGTGCCCCGTCCGCGGTGGAGCAGCGCCCAGCCTCCCAGAGCGAAGCTGGCCTGCCCGTCAGACAGGCCAGACCCTGGTTAATCTACCTTGAAGGCGGTTGGCCCCGTTATGCCAGTGGCGGTGCTTTTTATCATTTTGGCCCTTATTTTGCCCTGGGTGCCAGCGCAGGTGTGACAACAGGGAGTTTTACGATCAGCCCCCACCTCGCTCTTTCTCCACGGGTGTATTTTAATCCCCATGATTTGGCTGGTTTTCTTGAGTTGGTCGCCGTTTTGCCCTTGATTAATCTCAATGGGTTTTCATTTAAACCCAGACTGGGTATTGAATACCGCCAACCGAACACAGGACTCAATTTGAGCCTGGCCGTCGGCCCCAATTTATTTAGCGCCAGTGGAGATTACACGATTTTTGATGCTACGGCCTCGCTGGGCTATGCGTTTTAAATCACTGGTCACTTAAAAAAACTTTACAGTAAAAGCAGAACTTAAGTCCATTTGGCTCGGGAATGTAAGCCAGACCGCTTTACATTTTCCCACCCCTTTCTATAATAGAGTCACCATCCATAGGAGTTTTTAATTAATCACCATGAAAAAATCACTTCAGATTTTGCTTTCTTCCGCCCTCTTGCTGACTGCAGGCAGCTTTGTCTGTTTGCCCCAGGCCACCCAAGCCCAAAACACGGCCGTGATGCAAAACATGGGCAGCGGTAGCATTGACTGGACAAACCAAATGCTCAAAGTCACCGGCAGCGGTGCGCCGCCGGCCAACGGCTCCGCCGCACAAAAACGCCTGATGGCCAAACGGGCCGCTCAGGCTGATGCCTATCGCCAATTGGCAGAAATCGTCAACGGTGTTCAGGTCGATTCCGAAACGGTGGTCAAAGACTTTGTCACCGAAAGTGACACAGTACGGTTGCGTGTTTCAGCCCTGATCAAAGCAACACCTGCTGGCCCCGAGCGCTACCTCAGTGATGGCTCTGTAGAAGTGGATTTGGCCATGTCGATGAATGGCCAACAGGGCTTGTCTTCAGCAATTGAGCTGGAGCAGACCCTGAAAAAACAGCAGGAGCGCTTTAATCAACAGGGCTTTTGGCCAGGCGCAGACACCCCAGACCAACCGATTCTGATTCCCGGCCAACAATACGCACTCGCACCTTGGAATCTGGCCGCCAAACCCAAGGTCAAACCCACTCCCAAACCCGTGGTCAAACCAACCCCCAAACCAGTCAAACCCGTGGTCAAACAGGCCAGCGGTTATACCGGCCTGATTATCGATGCCAGCGGTCTGGACATTCAACCCGCGATGTCCCCGATGGTCTTAAGTGAATCCGAACAGGTCTATATCGGCAATTTTGAATTGGACATTGATCGGGTGATTGCCGAAGGCATTATTGTCTATCACCGCAGCATGAAAGATATTCGCAGGGCCGGAAGCAACCCCCTGGTGGTCAGAGCCACGGGCACCAGCGAAGGCCGTGTCGATTTGATGGTCTCGGCAGAAGACGCCGCCAAAATTCAGGCCGAAGACGCCAAGAACCCGTTTTTGAGCAAATTAAACGTGGCTGTTGTGATGTAAACAGCCCCAAAAATCTTTCCCCAAGCCTGGGAGACGCTTGCACCATTTGGATGCAGCGTCTCCCAGGTTTTTTCGTCTGACCTCCGGGCCATTTTGGCCTGAAAAAGCCTTTGCTCAGATGGGCTGGAAAGATTAATTTTCAATTAACATACGGGAAATTAATAGTTAAGCCAAACATGGCTAGATTAAGAAACGACTATAACTTGTTTATCTAAACAAGTGTTTTGTGCTCTTTGTGAGACTTCGTATAAAGAGGAAATAAAGTATGAACGTTTCTGATCTGATTCGCCCGATTTATCTGCCCACAGTTCGGCTTCAGACTGATGGAAATCCCCCCACATCCCCCACCCCACCACCTGCTGGCAATCCTTACAATACCCGCGTGGATGG
>JBIKWL010000136.1:0-14202 GCA_044356335.1 Candidatus Sericytochromatia bacterium | reverse complement strand
ACACCCACGACAACCCCCACGACAACCCCCACGACAACACCCACGACAACACCCACGACAACACCCACGACAACACCCACAGCAACCCCCACGACAACACCCACAGCAACACCGACTACAACCCCTGTTCCAACCCCTGTTCCAACCCCCGTTCCAACACCCGTTCCAACACCTGTTCCAACTCCCGTTCCAACTCCCATTCCAACCCCTGTTCCAACCGCCGTTCCAACTCCTGTTCCAACCGCCGTTCCAACTCCCACTCCAACCCCCAGCACCGCAACAAGCCCCACAACAACAGGGAACATGGTTCAAGACATTTTAGTCTTGACGAACGCTGAACGCAGCAATGCTGGGCTGGGCAGTTTGACCCTCCATCCCCTGTTGAATCAAGCAGCCCAAGCCCACGCTCAGGACATGGCCGACAATAGCTATTTTAGCCACACTGGGCTTTCAGGCAGCACAGCTGGAACACGGATTACAGCCACGGGTTATGTCTGGCAAACCTATGGTGAAAATATTGCCATGGGCTATCGTTCTGCGAATGCCGTGATGACGGGTTGGATGAACTCTCCCGGTCACCGCGCCAATATACTTAAAACCAATTTTCTTGATATTGGGATCGGCTATGCACTTAGCCCATCAGGTCAAGCCTATTATGTCCAAGTTTTTGGTAAATCTCGTTAAAGAGCCTTGGCTCTAGCCCTTGTGTTACCAAACATAAGAATATTGCTTTGAATCGCTGAAAATCTTTTTCTGGAAAATGCCCGTAAAGAAATTCACAATTTGAAACTGAGACGCGCATTTGATGTCTATTGCTTGCCCCAAAATTTAACGTTTATGGAGTCTTACCCGGAGACTGCGCCAGTCCACAGGCAAGTTTGTTTTAAGATCTGACGATAATTCGAATATTCTTTGGTTAAATCCTGAGAACAGGATCAGACCTTGGCAATATGAAAAATAAGAATTGGAAAGTGAAACGTCATGAAAAAATTAGTCTTTTTGCTCATCTTATGCTTTCAAACAGGTTGTGCGACCCAATCTCCAACAGGGACTTCATCCGTTAAGGCTTCTGGCGTGAGTATGTTACGGCCAGTGAATAGCATGCAGTCAATTAATGAGTTTAATTTTTTCATTGACAAAAACGCAGACCAGATCCTCTCACCGTCAGAGTTTGAATCTGCCGCTATTTTCCCTCAACACCCGCTCTATGATTATAAAAAACAAAATGACTTTGACATGATTATGAAAAAATACATTGACGTACTCGATGCCAACAAAGACGGTGAATTAAGCCTAAAAGAAGCATCCGGAGAAGCGATTTACACCCTTTATTTCGAACTCCAGGACAGCAATAAAGACGGCTATTTATCTGATGATGAATTCAAAGATTACGTAGGCAAAGGTGTGCGCAGTTTCAAAAACTTAGACGCATTACCTGTCATCGAGGCCGTCGGATATGATCCAGCACTGCATCTAGAACTTTTTGATCGGGACGCTGATCGACGCATTTCTCAAGCAGAATTTATCAAAGCTTTTTAAATCCAACGGTTCCCAAGTTTAAAACCTTCTGAAGCGATCGGACCTGAACCTATTGCTTCAGAAGGTTTGTTTCTATAAAACAATAACAGGGGGAATCTGGCTCATCAAAACCACCCTCATTGTACTTAATTGCCCGATGAGGCCTATGTGTAGCGGTTGTAAATCAAAAGGTTTCTTGATTTCCGTCTGCGATGTGACTTTTTGAGTTTTGAGCAAATTTAAGAACTGAAGACGTTCTGCTTTACGTCTGTTCCTTTCACATGGATACAAACGACTGGGTTCTTCCTCGCTGAACTTTTTCTCACTATTCAATTCTTCGGTTCTTAGTTTTACACCCACGAAGCTAAATTGTGGGGTTTTAATCCAGTTTTAACGTGAGCAGACGGGTGTGATTGTCAGTTATTATCAGGGGGTGCTAGACTGGAAAGGACTATGGTAGACCTTTCTCATTTTTTAACCGGATTAGCCGAATTGGTTGCGCGTGATTCAGCGCTTCGCTCGCCGTATCCTTATGGTTATCGGCCCCGGCTTTGTGACTCATTTTTCACCCCTACCACAGCTCATTATCCACAACAATAAACTATCATGGAAAATCCCTAAACAGCCGATGAAATTTGCAGATTTTGACCTCAATCCCGAACTATTACAAGCCCTAGAAGAAATGGGCTATACAGCCCCCACCCCCATTCAAGAACAAACCATTCCAACCTTGCTACAAGGCGGCGATGTGATTGGCTGCGCCCAAACTGGAACAGGAAAAACCGCTGCGTTTGCTCTGCCCGTCTTACAGCGTATCAACCCAGGTGCCACCGCCCATCCCCAGGCGCTGATCATTACCCCTACCCGCGAGTTGGCCGAACAGATTTTTAAATCGATTCAAGACTATACCCGATTTATGCCTGTGCGCTGTGTTGCTGTCTATGGGGGCGTTCCCTCCCGGGGTCAAGAAGCTGCGCTCAAAAAAGGCGTGGACATCGTTGTGGCAACACCTGGCCGTTTGCTCGATTTGCTGCAAAAGCCTTCGCTTCGACTCTATGATGTGCGTTTTTTGATCCTCGATGAAGCCGACCGCATGTTGGACATGGGCTTTATTCCCGATGTTGAAAATATTGTCAGTTATGTCCCGCGCACCCGTCAAACTCTGCTGTTTTCGGCCACCATGCCACCTGAAATTGAAAAACTGGCGCGAAAAGTCACCCGCACCCAATCTGCGGAAATGATTGTCGTGGGAGAGCGCAGTTCCTCAGCAGACACAGTCACCCAGTGGATCTGTAAGGTGGGCGACCGTGACAAAATGCCACTTTTGATTCAATTGCTCAAAAACGCTGAAATGGTTTCGACGATTATATTTACCCGCACCAAGTTGGGCTGCGCAGAATTGAGCCGCCGTCTCGATGATGCAGGCATTTCAGCGATGGCCATCCACTCAAATCTCACCCAGACTCAACGCCAGAATGCTCTTGACCGCTTCAAACGGGGCGAGTGTCGCATTTTGGTCGCCACGGATATCGCAGCCCGCGGACTGGATATTGAAAAAGTCTCCCATGTGATTAATTTTGACACCCCCACCCATCCCGAAGACTATGTTCACAGAGTCGGTCGAACGGGTCGGGCATTGGCCAAAGGAGAGGCTTTCACCTTTGTCGCTCCTGCAGAAATTCGCCATTTAAAAAATATCGAAAAGCTGATTCGTAAAGAATTAGCTGAATTTAAACCGGAAGCTCTGGCTCAGATTGAAACGACTCCCGCTCAAACTGAACAGACTGAAAAAATTGAAACTAAGCACCGAAAAGAACAAAGCAGTTCAAGAACCAGACCTGAACGGAGCAAAACAGAAGGTCGAAAGACGCAAGCGGATAAAAGCGAGCGTTCGCGTCCAGAACGCACGCGGGGAGAGCGTGGGCGCACAACCGTTGAGCCCTCAACGCGTCGGAAAGCGGAACGGGCTCCCTCGGAAAGCCTGGGTGAAAGCCAAAATGCAAAACCCAGCGTGAGTGAGAATGTCCAAAAGCCGCGTTTTGTAGCCACCCCACAAGAATCGATTGAAACGCCTCTCAAGGAAAAGTCAACCCGCAAAGCCCCACATCCCAGACGTGCGGCCAAATCGGCTGATACTGAGGAAAAGGCTGCTCCCCGTGCCCCTGAAGTTCGTGATGCAGCTAAAGAGACCCCGTCTCCTGTAGCAAGGCCTGACAAAAATCTTGAGCGAGAAAAACCCCAGATCGAAAGACATGCTCAACGTTCAAGTCGCCCTGTTCGCACGGCCCAACCGCTGGATCAGCCTGCCCTTGAAATGGAAATGCCGCGTCAAGAACAAAACGTTCAGCACGGACGGTCCCACCGTACACCAGAGAAACCCCGCACAGAACCCAACCGTACAGGTTTTGTCGCACGCTCTGGCCAAGCTCAGACAGCCTCGACACATCGTCATTCCAGTAAACAACAATCAGTTGCCCCCCGCGAAGATGACATGTCAATTGCTGTAGCAAAACCCAAAACAGGCGGTTACACGCCTCGGCCGGCCTCACAAACAGCTACAGCACCGAGCAAACCTTCCCATTCTGCAAAAATGTCTAAAAGTACTCAACCGGGCAGCCCTACATCCTCCCGTTTTTATCGACATGACGATGATGTTGACTGGATAGAAGAAGATTAAATCGCCCTTCGGGCCCACCCTTTGCATTGCAAGGTGAGGCCGATTATACTGATTTAAACTACCATGTCAATTGCCAGCCCTGAAGACCTCAAACTGATTGAAAAGCTCATCCAGCGCGGGCTGGTTGAGCGCTCTACGCTTGTGCAAATGCTGGAGTCTCAAAAAAAAGCCTTTGAAAAAGACCAAGCAACGCTTTCTGGCACTCTTTTTCAAATCGATCCCATGCAGGGTCTCCTGCTCATGAATGATCTTGTCTCCAAGCAAGAATTGGGGGCACATCCCCTCTCTACCAAGCTCTCAGCCTCAGATTGGGCAACTTGGGGAACCCACCGCATCCTCTGCCAAGAGGAAGATGGAAATCAAGTTCAGAGTGAACAAGCACTGCCTGGTGAAGTCCCTGCTTTGGTTTTATCCCGAGATGGAGCCTGGGTTTACACTGCGGAAGGGCTTCAAGCAAAATCATTGGGATATGCCTGGAACAGCCTCTTCAGTGGCAATTTAAGAGGTCGTGCCCAAGCTGGGCCTTGGGATCTTTTTCTCTCTTACGACAATTCATTATTGGCCCTGACGGATCGGGGCGCAGGCACAGTTGAGGTGCTTTCTACTGAGACCTGTGAGTTGCAAGCCCGCTTCCAAATTCGTCCGCCGGGGGGCACGTCTTGCTTGAGCGTGGCCTTTGACTTGAAGCAGATGCGGGTCATTGTCTCCGATAATCAATCAACCAGCCTACATTTGGGTTCAATCAAAGACGGCTCACTTGAGCAGGCCAAGCCAGGTTTGGGACTTTTGGGAAATTTGGTCTTGGCTCCTGACGGAGAACATCTTTATATCCTCACGCTCAAACCGGCCCAGGAATTGCTGTATCTCAACCTTGATGACTGGAGTGTTGCAAAACGGATTGCCCTCAAGGGAGATCTGTTTCGCAACCATTCTGAAGTCCCCTGTGATTTGCTAACACTTTCCCCTGATTTTAGCCTGCTCTTGGTGATGACTTTTCAGAATGCCCCAGACCCCTTAACCCCCATAATCTCTGTGATCGACACGGCCCAGGTCAAAACACTGAGGCGTTATGCCCTCAAAGATGGCTCAAAACCCTATCAATTGCTCTTTTCTCGCAGCAATCCGCTGATGGCCTATAAAGAGAAGAACTTGCGTGAAATGCTCATGGAGTCTGGCTTGGTAGACCCTCAAGCCCTCCAAACACTGGAGCAACCCGAGCCCAGTTTGGCATATCAAACGCTCTCCCACCCTTCTGCCTTGCAAACGCCACAAGAGTTTGTCCCTCCACCCTCATTCCTCCCACCGGTGGTTTCACGCAAACCCATGCCGGGCATGGTATCTCCCGAACTCAGTGCTGAGAAAGAACTTGCTTTGCCCTCCAACGCTCAGCCCAACGAAGAGAAAACGCAAACCACTCCGCCAACACGGCCTGTACCCACCTGGGAAAAAATCAGCCTAAATCCTGAGAGTGAAACTTTAATCGCCCAATTATTGGCTGAAGCTTTTCAGCGCGAAAACCAGCTCGAATTGATGGATTTGCCCAGGCCCTGGAACCTATTGAGAGAAGAGGCTGCCCGCTTGCGCCCCCTTTTAGAAACCCAATTGCAAGCTGAAGTCGCGATCGAAAAACTTCATGAGGGTCGCAGTTTAAAAACGACGTTGCGGCGTCGCCAGGTCTTGTTGCGTCAAGAGCAAGATGCTTGGTTATCTGAACAAGCTGCGGTGGTGGTGCCTCTGCAATGCCCTTCATGCCAACAAAACCTGATGAATCACTGGGAATGTCAAGTCTGTGGCTTTGAACTGCTCAATCCCCTGCGCCAGTTTAAGCAGCAAATAGCTTCTGCAGAGGCGACCACTGGATTAGAACCTGGTCACTTGCTTTTGCCCGACCCACATCATTTGCGCCTATTGGAGCTCAATCAACGCAAAGAAATTGCTTGGCATTTGGATCCAGATCAACTCTCTTGCGATTTTCCGCGGGACTTGATTCGCTTGCCCAACTCCAATTATCTGGTAGCAGACGCACACCGCAACCAAATTTACGAAGTGGGCAGCAAAGGTAAAATTCACTGGTCAATGAAAACCTTTGAATCAAATCAACACAAACTGAAACATCCGGTACGGGTGGGCTGGCGTAAAATGAGCGACAGCGAGGCTTTGCGCTATTTAATTGTCGATCAGGGCCATCACCGTGTTTTGGAAATAGATCCAGACAGCCAAATACATTGGCAATTTGGGGTACAAGGAGAAGCTGGAGACGACGATTTTCACCTCGACACCCCCACAGATTTGCAATGGACCCCCGATCGCACTTGGCTGATCTGTGATGCCAATAATGGCCGCGTTTTGGAGGTGAGTGCAGAAGGGGAAATAGAACAGTGTTTTGATCGGGCAAGTTATGGCTTAAGCCGGCCCGTTTGTGCCATGCGACTCTGGAATGGACATACCCTGATTGTCGATGCCGAGCTGTTCCAAATTCTCGAACTTGATGCCATGGGTGTGGTCAAGGAGCGGATCACCTATTACAAAACGGGGATGTCCACAGATTTGCGGCTGCTGGAGCCTTCACGTTTGATTCGATTGCCGAATCAGGATTTGTTTCTCTACAATGAGCGCAAAGCCATTCAAATTTTACCCAGCCAGAAAAAACTGCTCTGGTTTTCGCCCTTGGACAAAATACAAACTTTGGCGTCAACCCAAGCAAATCATCCCCGCGCGGCCATTGAACCCGAACCAGCACCCACACCCGACCCCACACCCACGTCTGAACCTGCTGCTGAAGAAGTTGTCCCCCCTTCTCCCCCCTTGGATGAAAATTCAAACGCCAATCCTGCCCGTTTTCGCAGGGTCACTGCCCAAGAACGTCTGCAGGCCTTAATCAATCGGCCCAGTCCGGTCAAGTCGCAAACAGAGAGCTTTGACCATTCGGTGTTGTATCTCAAAGAAGGAGAAGAATTGGGCAAACTTTCTCCCTATCTGATCGATCAGCGACACAATGGAATTGTCAGAATTGATCGCAAAGGCAAAGTAACTTGGCATTATGGCTACGATTTGGAGCAAAAACTTGCCAGGCCCCAGTCGATTCAAGTCACAACTCATTCATTGGTGATTGCTGATACCGGCAATAGCCGCATACTCGAGGTTTCACGGCTCGACAAAGAACTGTTAAATGAAATCAAAGGGCCTGCCCAAAGCCGTCTGAATCACCCGCGTTCTGCACGTTTACTGGCCAATGGCAATTATTTGATAGCGGATCAATACAACCAGCGGCTGGTAGAAATTTCACCCGATAATCAGATTGTTTGGGAGTTTCACCAAGAAGAACTCACAGCTTCGCCACAATATGCCGAAGAATTGCCGGGTGGCGACATCCTCTTCGTTGATGCCCTGCTCAACCGCGTCACCCAGATCAGCCGCAAAGGGCAAGTCCGCTGGTATTATGGCAGTGCCCTCAAAGGGCAACAACGGGTCCGGCAAGATCGTTTGTTTGGGCCCAGTTTTGCTACCCATTTGGCCAATGGGAACACCTTAATTGCCGATACCCGACACCACCGCGTGGTTGAGGTGGATCAACAGGGCCATACCGTTTGGGAGTATATCGGTCATGCTCGCAGCAACCGCCTCAATCCCACCTCCGTGCGCAGATTGGACAATGGCCATACCCTGATCAACTTTTTTAACCACACCAAGTTGGTTGAACTCAATCCCGAAAAACAGTGTGTCTGGTCGTTTACCTTGGGCAAAGATGTCTTTCAACCGCCGGTTGAAGGAGATGAAGATACCCTCGTGCAACACGAAACCGAGGAAATTCGCCCATTTTATAATGCCGTTGAAAAACGCCTGATTAGCTCAGCTCGGGGCGCGGGTCAAGATGTTCTGGAACTCCACATCGAATTGATGGACAATGTACAAATGAAGTCGGTTCGTGCATCGCTGATTATGATGCAGGCCGAGGAATTTGGCATGGTGTTTAAATCTTTCCCCCCTCCAGAAGATCTCATGGCTGACCGCTTTGGCCGCAGATTGGTCTTGGCCTGCAGCTTGACCCCCCCACACACACGCAGCGACGTGGTTGCGCGTTTATCGGGCATTGCCGAGGTACTCAGTGTCGAACCCAAAGATGTACATCTGACTGAGAACTAACGGGTGGCTTGAAAGCGTTGAGATGCATAGGTCTGTTTGAGTTCACTTAAGAGGCCTTTACACTGGGTTGCAATGACTCTTTTTTTACCCAAAGACAATTCTATCGACTTGAGATTCGAATTCTGACGCGATAGCCTGACAATTTTCTGGGTTGCCGCCTGAAAGGCTTCCCAATGCAGAAAAGCTGCGTTAAAGTCAGCTAAATCTGCTTTTGAAATCTGTCGGGTAAGGCTGTTTAAATGATGTTTTGTCAGGGCCGTCTGAACTTGCATTTCTTTTTCCCACTGGGCCATTTCTTGCTCAGTAAACGCTTCAATATGGGGTTTGTGCATTGCCAAAATTTTTAAACTGGCGATTTGACTTTGCGCAATCGCGTTTTCTATTGCTGGTTTAGATGGGTTTGCTTGGCCTGTTTTCTTTAAACGATTCAGCGCTTTTTCAAATTGCTCCCAAGCTTTGCGCCCGGTAGTCGTCGACCATTTTTGGGCTTCCATATTGCTCTCTTGGGTGGCCCATGCCAATAATTGCTGGTCCAGCACTTTAAACTGTTGCCAACATTGATCAAATTCCGACAAAAGTTGTTTTTCAGTGGGCAGGCTCTGTATTTGGATAAATTTTTCCAGTTCTAGCCTGTGTGTGTCTAAAGCCCGACTTGCTTGATTGACCTGCAACACAAATTTTTGTGATTCCTCACGGTTCAGACTCAACACAGCATTTTTTTCAGCTTCAATTGCAGCTTGGAGATTGTCCAGCAATTTTAGGCTGATGTCTGTTTTATTTTGTTGAAGTTCCAAATTGGTAGGCGGGTGGTATATAGCTACAAAATAAAGCAAGGCACCCAACAATATAAGGGTTAAACCCCATGGCAAGAACTGACTCCAAACATTTTTTTGGCTAGACATGCTGATTGAATCCTTTGAAATCTGTGCTTGGTTAAAAGGCCTTTCTAGCCTATCCAAATTCAGCTCAATTTTTGCTCAATAATCCGTCTTGCCCTCTAAATAACGGCTGAAAAAGGGGGATAAATCGCCCCCGTATTCTGACTCTAAAAACCGTCTAAAGTCTGCTTCAGAATAAGACTTGAGTCGATATTTGCGGTAAAACCGACCCAAACTGACAAAAAGATTGCGTTGTTTGTGTTGAAACAGACCCTGCAAGCCTGAGATAAACTGGCCTTCTGCATAAACCGCTTCTGGAGTGCGTAAGCTCCAACTTTGCAGGGGAATCAAACGGGTAGGAGGGCGTTTGAGCTGTGCGGCAGTGAAAGGGCTGCGATAATCATACCAATCACAAATCACTTCATCGACAAAACCTGCCTGAGCATCTTGGGGCGAAGCCCCGCGTCCAAACCACATATGGCAGATTTCATGGGGTATCAATTCCATACGGCTGACGATGGCCCCCCCATATTCCATCGAATACTCCTGGCTCAGAGGCAAATCACCGGATTGAAGGGAATACAGTTTGACCAAGAGTTGGGGAAATGCATATGCGCCAAATTGCTGTTCAAATTCTGACAAGCTACTGCGAATGCGATTCTCGGCTTCGGAAAATACCTGTTTTTCGCTGATCCCCTTGCTCCTTCCCAATCCCTGCGGGATGACCACGGTGACTGGAATGGGGGTATATAGACCTTGGTAAGCAAAGCTGTGACTCTTCAATGGGGCATTGCTGAATTCAAAATAAGGCATTGCCAAGTTAAAACGCTGGTCAAATCCCAAACGGAAGCGCCCGTTCCCCAGTTCAGCAAACTCTGTGGCATTGCTGAACACCCGTAAGGGTTGTTTTAGACCCTGAAAGGCAAAATTCCAAACCATGGGATGGCGTTCAGATTCAAAGCCAGAGGGAATCAAAACATTGCTAAATCGGGCATCACTGGAATCACTGAAGTCTGTGCGCCAAAAAAAGGGTGTTTGCCAACGCACCCCCCAGGCCGTGAGTCCTTTTATTTGGTAATTGAGCTTTAGCTGGTACTCGGTCTGATTTGATTTTTGACGCTCTGGAAAGGGTTCGAGCAGGGGGATCTGCAATAACCACTCGTGACCGCCCGGTGCCATTTGACGGGCAAATGCAACGGGCTCACCATTCAGCCACACTTTTTCAGGCTGTTGGGTAAATAAAAATGCAACGAATTTGGCCTGAGTGTTTACCCGGAAGCGAATCTCTGCTTGGGCCGAAATCTGCTTTTTATTCACGTCTATACTGAGATTCAAACTGCTCTGCAAGGTTTTGGCAGCACAGGTCAAACCCTTTTCATGGCCAAAACATTTCTCCGCATTGTCGCTCAGGGTCTGGGCCAATTTTGCCTGACTTGTAGCTGTACCGGCAAAGGCATGGGTCACTATCACGCAAATGAAACAGAACCAAATACAGCAAAACCAGTTGCGTTTTTTCAATAAATTCAAAATCGACTCAAGACCATCAAGCAGATAAACATTCCTGAAAAGCAGGGCAAAAGCAGTAACAAAGGACTGCGAGCAGGATTTTCACAGACAAATTCTCCATCTGTCAAGGAAAAATATCCTGGAATAGCATCCACCGGAAAAGCCACATTTGGATTTGCAGGCAAATAAAGCAAGGTCTCTTCGGGATCATCCAAGAGGCGTTCGATTTCATGGGTTTTTAAAAATGTTTGGTATTTTTGGCCTTGAACAGAATATTTAAACACCAATTTGTAGACAGGATAGGTGTTTCCGTTAATTTTGACAGCAGTGCCAGTATCCTGTTTTTCGCTCAAAGGTACTTGCAATAATTCGCCCTGGCCCAGCAATTTCGCTATTTTGAGGCCCTGTAAGAGGCCCTGTACGATCAACAACAAGCCAGCGATGGGAAACAAAAGCACTAACAAAACCATATGCCCAAAAGTTGCAGCGCGAAACCCCGATTGGCTGATGCGGGCCAGTTTCGGATCTTCGGCTTTAAATGCGATCGGGACCCGTGTGCCCACAGGCACCGGCTGCCCCGTTCGATAAGAGCGAGCTTGGTAAGGCTTGCCTTCGTGTTGAAAGTGAAAGTCGTAGGCATAGACCCGGCTTTTATTTTCTGTCGAGCTGGTGGCTTGCACGGTTTCAATCACAGCCTGACCGGATAACAGTGGGCCACTGAATTGGATATCAGTGATAATCACATCAAGAGCAAAGATCCAGACAAAAATCAGCGAGAAGGAAAAAAAGGCCCAGCCAAACTGATTCATAAAGCCCCCCAAAAGCGCATTGATCAGCGCTGAAAAGGGCACTGATCGTGGGGGCGCTTTTAAATGGGGCAAAGGGTTAATGCAGGGCCTCTTCGTAAGAAGCGTGGAATTGGCGAGGCCGTGAGGGATAGCGCTCATGGGGAATCACTTGCACATTCGCTGGAGGCGGTACCTTCAGACTGAGATCGCCGACAACGGCAATCATCAATTGGGTACCTGCTGCCAAGAATTCTCGGTTGATGGTCGGAAACTGATCCCCACGCTGGTGGTAATATGGGGTGCTGTCATTACTGGTCCACTCTTCTGATAGACAGACCGACGCATACCCTTGGTCGTGAAAGGAGACATGATCAGATTGGCCAGTGCTGGTGCGATCCAAGGGCAGATTTAAGCCATGGGTCTTGTTGACCATTTGATAATAATCCCACAAGATCCCATCTGGGCGTGCCACTTCCACAGTTTTGTCGCCATCCGCATCCCAGCCGAGCATATCAGTGGTATGAACACTTGTGATTTTCATGCCCTGTTTTTTCAGGCTGCGGGCCAAATAACCGCTGCCAATCAGGCCCAATTCCTCTTCATCAAACCAGGCAAAAAGAATATTGACTTTACGCCCTTTGAGCTGAGGCAAAACAGCAGCGGCTTCAAGCACCGCCGTAGAGCCCGAAGCATTGTCATCGGCGCCCGCATTGCGGACAGAGTCCATATGCGCACCCACCACGATATATTCATCAGTGGGTACCTCAGCCATCAGGCGGGCAGTGATATTGATGCCATTGCGGCGATATTCATGGGGCTCAACTTTATAACCCAGGCTTTCGAGGGTCTGGCTGAGGTATTGGCGGGTCAAAGCCCGCCCTTGAACCGTTCCCCGTTCAGGAATACTGGTATTGGCTGCAATCGGATTTTTGCCAGTTAATGCAGCCAAATTGGCTTCAATTCGGGCTGGGTCTACCCCTTTTTCGATGCCTGCCTTGGGGTTATTGCGATTGAGTGAAAAACCACGCAAGGCCTGTGTTTGTTGAGAATTGGGGGGGGACGCGATCAAGGCATTACAGCTCAAGAGGGTGACTGTAACCGAAGCCAGAAGGGATACAAGCAGGACTTTTTTCATGGTTTGCCTCATAAAACGGGATATTCAGATTGTCGACAAGAATAAGAAAAACTTGTGCTTTGATTAAGGATAATTTAAGTTATTTTAGTATTCAGGCATTTTATCTCCCCCGTAACTGATCGCTTTGCGCCTGCAGACCTGTTAAACTGGCAGAACAAAATAAAAAACCGACCACCAAGAATGAGGAAGATAATTGCCATGATCATTGATCTGAATCTGATAAAAGACTATAACGAAAAACTCAGTCAAAGCCCCTTAAACAAATTGGTCATGAATGCCGTTGGCCGTGTCGACCTCAACGAATTAGCCGTCAACCGCGATCTGATCAAAAGCATGGATTTTTCCTTTTCTGATGAACTGGATGTGGCTCCCGAAGCCACGGCTCAGCAAAAAGTAGGTGTTTGCTGGATTTTTGCTGCCATGAATTTACTCAGGTACTTTACCCAGAAAAAACTCAATGTCAAAACCTTTGAATTTTCGGGCCCGTATTTGATGTTCTGGGACAAATTTGAAAAGGCCAATTATTTCCTCGAAAAAATGGTCGAGTTTCGCGACAGGGATTATGATGACCGCGATCTGCGCCATTTTTTGGGCCAACCCCTGCCCGATGGGGGGGATTGGTATATGTTTGTCAACTTGGTCAAAAAATATGGCATGGTGCCTGCGTCAGTCATGCAACACTCAAGTTTTTCAAAAGATTCCACCATCCACAACAATGTGATCTCCAGCAAATTGCGCCAATACGCAGGTGAGATTCGCAAAATGGCCAAAGCAGGTGCCTCTCTTGAAGCCATTGAGCAAGAGCGGAAAATCTATATCGAAGAGCTGTATAAAATCATGGTGCTGAGCTTTGGCACGCCCCCAGAGCGCTTTGATTGGAGCTACCGCAACGAAGACAAAGTTTTTTTCCGCGAAAAAGACCTGACCCCACACCAGTTTTTTGAAAAATATGTGGAACTGGATGTCGATGATTATATCTGCCTCTGGAGTTCGCCCATGGCAGACACCCCCTACGACAAACTTTATACCGTGGCGCATACCCGCAAAATGGTGGGTGGCGAAAAACACCTGGCTTTAAATTTACATTTTGATCAATTCAAACAATATGCTTTGCAAAAACTCAAGAATCACGAACCTGTCTTGTTCTCCTGTGATGTCGGTAAAGACAGCCTGAGAAAAGAAGGCTTGCTTTTAAAAGGCATTTATAATTATGACTTGCTCTTTCAGACCCACTTTGGTCTGGAAAAACCTGAAAGACTTGAAATGGGAGAGACCAGCATGACCCATTGCATGTTGATCGTGGGGGTCGATCTCGACCATGACGGGCAGCCCGTCAAATGGAAAGTGGAAAACAGCTGGGGTGCTGAAGTCGGCAAAAAAGGCTATTTTATTATGTCGAATGAATGGTTTGAAGACAATGTCTATCAGCTGATCATCCCCAAAAAATACCTAAGTGAAACGGAATTGGCACTTTTGAACCAAGAACCCACTGTGTTGCCACTCTGGCATCCAATGTTTTAATTCCAGGGTTTTAATTCCTGGGCCCTATTTCCTGGC
>JBIKWL010000026.1:0-48631 GCA_044356335.1 Candidatus Sericytochromatia bacterium | reverse complement strand
ACCGGCCCAGCTCTATTTCAACTGGAACGATAGCTGGTATATCGGCAATCAATATGTGGTCACAAACCAGGATATGGCTGCGGCCAAAAAACTGGCCCCCAAACCCCAGGAGTTTGATCCGGAAAAGGCCAAAGACCAAGCTTACCTGCTTAAAATTCGGCGTTTTCAGGCCCTATTAGAAGTGGAGCCCAGCGAAACATATATGGATCAAGCCGTGAACCAATTGACTTGGGAGGGCGGGTGGTTTTCGAGCCTGAGCACGCAACTCAAACAAAAAGAGGCCTTTATCCTCAAATCAGAAGTCACTGAGGTGCACACACCCCATGATCGGGCCCGTGCCAGTTTTGGCGAAAAGGAATCTGCGCGTTTTTTGGGGGTCAAAACCCGAGACTGGCTGGAACAGATCGAATGGACAGAGCAAGACGGCATTATCAGCAAAAAAAACCTCGGCTTCATTCGCATCCGCGGCTTTTATCAAGATGACATGCTGGTTCAACCTGTCTTTGTGCCTCGCAATTTGGAGCTGGGGGATAGCCTGCAAGAAACCCCCTCTTCGCGCAATTTCCATTTGGGGGTGTTGGGAGGCTATTATAGTTTTCCTGGCAATCTCTCCGGCCCCAGCTTAAGCGTTGATTTCAGCTGGGCCACAGAAACCCTCTCCCCCGACAGCTTTCGTCAACGCATCCAAGAGAAAATCGCTCAAAACCCCAGCCGCAGCGAGTTAGAACTGGCTCTTGAAGAGAGTTCAGGCTGGGAGTGGAATTATTTGCTTGGCGCCACCTTGCCCGTTGATCTGGCAAAATATGGCCAGACCCGAAAATTCTTCCTCGATCTGCATTTGGGTTTAAACTGGCGGCGCTACGAACGACAATGGGTGTATAACCTGGGATTGGCGCCCATGTTGATCATCAGCAATGGAAGCAAAGCAAGCACGGCCCCAGACACAACCACCACAGACAGTGCCGAGAATAATGAGGAGAGAGAAACCCTGCCTGAAGCCTTTGGGGTCAAATTCCTGGCCGGAGCCGGTTATGCCTTTAATCCCAATTTTTCACTCGAACTGCAAGGCAGCTTAATGGTGGCAGCCCCGTATGGTCTTGGTGGAGAAGCCCAGTTTCAACTCTTTTTCTAAAATTTAGAAAAAAAATTGATTTACCCCTTTATACGCAAACATACGAATGCTATAATAATGTATACGATTGATTATACAAGCTTGTTAAAAAAGCCTGTGGACGCGCTTGTTAAAAGGCCGTTAATCGACACGTCTTTTGCCGACGCCTATACTGGGGTATCTGCCCTGAATTTTTTAAAACTAAAAGGAACCATAAATCATGAGTCAAAAAACCCTCACTATCACCGACGAAAAACGCAAGGCCCTGGATCTGGCACTTGTCAATATTGAAAAGGCTTTCGGCAAAGGCTCGATTATGCGCCTGGGTGAAAAACCCAATACCCGCGTAGATGCGATTTCAACAGGCGCACTGGCCCTCGATGTGGCCCTGGGTGTCGGCGGTCTGCCCCGTGGCCGTGTTGTCGAAATCTTTGGTCAAGAATCCGGTGGTAAAACCACCATCGCCCTGCACGCCGTGGCGGAAGCCCAGCGCCAGGGTGGCATTGCTGCTTTTATCGACGTAGAACACGCTCTCGACCCGGAATATGCCAAAGCAATTGGCGTCGACATTGATTCCCTGCTTGTCTCTCAGCCCAGCACCGGCGAAGAAGCCCTGGAAATCATGGAACAGCTGATCCGCAGCGGCGCCGTTGATATTGTCGTACTCGACTCCGTGGCCGCCCTGGTCACCAAAAGCGAAATTGAAGGCGAAATGGGTGACTCCCATGTCGGTCTGCAGGCCCGTTTGATGTCTCAAGCGCTGCGCAAACTGACTCCCGTCACCGCCCGCTCCAACACTGTCGTGGTCTTCGTCAACCAATTGCGCGAAAAAGTTGGCGTGATGTTTGGCAACCCCGAAACCACCCCCGGTGGCCGCGCTCTGCGTTTCTATTCATCTCTGCGTCTGGAAGTTCGCCGCGCTGAATCAGTCAAAAAAGAAGGCGAAATGGTCGGCAACAACGTCAAGGTCAAAGTCGTCAAAAACAAAGTAGCTCCGCCCTTTAAAACCGCTGAAGTGGATATGGTTTACGGCAAAGGTATCTCGCGCGAAGGCTGCGTGCTCGATCTGGCTGAACAACTCGACATCATTCAGAAAAGCGGATCCTGGTATGCCTATCAGGGTGAAAAAATTGGTCAGGGCCGGGAACGCGCCAAAGAATACCTGCTCGAGCATCCCCACACCACCCTCGAAATTGAAAACAAGGTGCGTATCCACCACAATTTACCTGCCCGTATCGACAAAGCCCTGGCACCCCTGCCCAGCAGCGCCAAAAAAGAAACGGGCAAAGAAACGGGTAAAGAGTCGGCCAAAGAAACAGCCAAAGACCCCGCTGAAGAGCTGGTCAAAGCTTAAACGCACTCAGGCAGTTCAAACTGAGAAGTTGAACTGCCTGTATCAGTCGGCCTCAATCAGCCGACCCACAAAAAAATTAGGTAGAATCCAAATTCCATCGTTCTCCGGGAGCTTACGCTCTCGGTTTTTTTTTGCCAAAACACCACAGACTCATAATTAGCGGCGGGAAAGGTGATTCCAGAGGACGATCGCAGCCACTTCCACCTGAATGGCACCCAGGCCCGCGTTGTGGGCGCCGTATTCTTTGAGTTGGGTCAGGCGCTCAAAATGGGCGCGGGCCAGCTCTGTATGGTGCTCCATATAATCCAGCGCCGCTTTGATTTCACGGGCCTGTTCGGAATACAGCTGGCGGACGATCTCCTCTTCGGTGGGCTCGGTTGACATAGAGATGCTTTCTTTGAATAGATTCAATTTCTATTGTAAGGGAAATGAGCCGATCTTAACAGAGGGCCCTTCGACTTCGCTCAGGCCCCCTTTAGCCACTCACATCTCCCCATCCACTCTTTTAGGCCATGTTAAGATAGAGAAGCTTTTAAAAAAGTAAAATTTTCTGCTAACATAAGGAGTTCCCCATGAAAAAAATGATTCTCAGCTTGGGTTTGATACTAAGCGCAACAAGCCTGAGCAGCTGTGGCGATCCTGCCCTTTCCAATTTGGTCAACCGTGCGACCCAAGTCAAAGAGGGCAGCAACAGCACTTCTTCCAGTAATAGTTCAACAAGCAGTGGCACTTCGGGCTCTGTAACCGCAGGTGTGAGCCTTGATGCCTCAGCTGCAGCCACCTTTTCGGGTCTCAAAGCCAGCAATTGCAGCGAAGAGGGCACGATCAAATCCGCGACGGGTGCCTCGACCTACGTAATGTTTAAAAACAAAACCGATTCAGATATCAGCGTCTATTGGCTCAATGCCCAGGGCAAACGCCAACTTTACAAAAAACTGTCAGCGGGTCAAAGCCACAACCAACAGACCTTTGTCACCCATCCCTGGCTGATCGCCAATGCCCAGGACGCCTGCGTGGGTATTTACACCCCTGAAAGCGCCAGCAACAGCACCTTGGACGTGACATCTCAAGGCAGCGGTTCTGGCAGTTCTGGCAGCAGCGCAGGTAATGCAGGCAGTCCCTCTGGTAGTACATCTGGAAGTACATCTGGCAGTGTGAGCGTGGGTGCCGCTAACGCCAGCCCCGAACGGGTCCAACAGGCCATCACCTGCCTCAAAGCCAAAGGGGACAACAGTAATGCCCAAACCTTGACCGGCCTGCTGAATATTTATACCAGCATGTCCAAAGTCCTGGGTGCTGAAGTGGCTGGCAAAGCCTATCTCTCCAATACCCCAGCCATCATGGAAAAAACGGGCTGTTAAAGCGACTTGAGCAGGGCTTCCGCGACTTTTCGTCCGGAAGCCAATGCCCCGTTAATACTCCCGGTTTCGGTATAATCACCGCACACCCACATCCCAGGGGCAAGAGCCCCACCCCGACTCAAGGGCTGGAGAAAAGGTGGGGATTGATCGGGCAGCGCCTGCGGGAGAGCATAGGCCTTTAAAAAGCGCCAATGTTTGACCAAAGGCCCAAACCAATCGGTCATTTGCACTTTGATCTCGGGCAAAAGCGTTTCGAGCGGCATCATTGCACGCGGAGGCAAGACCACCAATGCCAATAAATGCTGGCCCGAAGGTGCATAACTGGGAGCTGCCAAACTCATAACCATCAAATGGTTAACAGGCCCCTCTGCCTGTGCGTTTAAGACCAACATGGGTGTATTGACAGGGGGTTCAGGGGTACTGAAATAAAGGGTCAGGCCGCCACGCATCTGCTGTGGGGCAATGCCTGTATGCAAACGCATGGCCTGGGCCGGGTCCACTGCCAAAACAATCTGTTCAGCCAAATATTCAGACCCGTCCTGCAACAGGACTTTTCCGGGCATCAGGCTTTGAACGGCCCTGCCCAAATGGACACGGGCAGGATCCAGGCGTTGGTAGAGTTGGAGCGGGATCTGTCCCATGCCAAGCGCAGGCACCACAGCCTGTCCACTGCCAAACATGCGGAAGAGAAAGCGAAAAAGCGTGTGGCTGGTCTCCAGCTCGGGGTCAAAGAAGATGCCCCCCAAAAAAGGCCTGAAAAAACCCTGGATAAAGCCCTCAGAAAAGCCAAAATGGCGAAGATAAAGCTTGATGGGCATTTCCCGCCCCTTGAGCAAATGCTCGGGACGGCCCAAAGCCACTTCGGCCCGCAACTTGAGAATCAGGGCCTTGTCAGTCAGGGTTGCAATCGGATGGGTCAAGGTGTCCCAGAGATCCATGGGCTTCCGCAAAGGATCTCCCAAGGGCTGAAAGCCTTTTTCGCTGTGTAACAAGGCCCCTGGATAAAAAGCCTGAAAGGCCAGGGCGGCATAGTCCAAACAAGCCTGGGCTTCGGGATAAGCCGACAGAAAAATCTGAAAGCCACGGTCCAATAAAAAGCCCTGGTAGGAATCGGTGCGGACTCTGCCACCGGGCTGATCTGAGGCCTCAAGCAAACACCAATCCCGACCGGCCTCTTGCAATTTTAAAGCGCAGGCCAAACCGGCCAAACCACCGCCAATAATCAGGGTTTGACTGGAGCAACTCAATTGCGGGAACCCGGTATCAGGGTGAGGGTGAGGGTCTGGCCTTTGCGCACAATCACCACTTCGGTGGCCTCTCCGACTTTGAGGGTGTCGATCGCATAGGTATAATCATAGATATTTTCAATTTTGCGGCCCCCGAGTGAGACAATGATATCTCCGGCCATCAGACCGGCCTTTTCAGCCGGGCCACCGGCACTGACCCCCGCCAATTTCAGGCCTTTGACATCACCCGAGGCATAGTCGGGAATGCTGCCAAGGTAAACCCGCAACCCGCCCCGGTTCTCCTGGCCTTCGGGCTTTTTCATCGAGATAAAATCGGGTTTGAGGTCTTTGCGGCTGATCTCAGCAACCATTTTTGCCAAGAGCTGCACCACTTTTTCGGTGCCTGGATAGTTGATCTTCTCAGGGGTATCACGGGGGGTATGATACTCGCCATGGGCGCCTGTAAAGGCGCTCAAAATGGGAATGCCTTTGAGATAAAACGAGGTCGCATCGGTGGGCAAATAGCTGGTTTGTTGGGTCACCACTGGCAGCCCCAAACTGAGATTGGCACGCTCGAGCAATTCTGGCCAGAGTGAACTGGAACCCGTCCCCTGAATCACCAAGGCTTGGTCCAAACGCCCGACCATGTCCATATTGAAATACGTCGAAAAACGGCCCAATTGTTCTTTGGAAAGGGCCTCAACATAGTGATTTGATCCGAGCAAACCCAATTCTTCACCCGACCACAGTGCAAAGAGCAGGTCTTGTTTTAACTCGGCCCCCTGTTTGCGCTGATCGGCAAAATACTCAGCCAGTTCCAGCACACCTGCTGAACCAGAGGCATTGTCATCGGCCCCCGGATGAATCTGGCCTTTTTCATTGCCTCCAGCTAAAGAAGATTGGCCCTCACCATAGCCCAAATGATCCAGGTGGGCACCGATCATCAGCTGATGGGCAGCAGCCCCAGCACGGTTGGTGGGCAATTTGGCGAGCACATTGCGGCTGGTCTTTTTCTCCTGGCGGATATCCACCGTGGCAGCGAGTTTCAGACCCGGAATTTCAAAACCCTGGGCCCATTCACCTTTGTCGAGTTGGGTTTGCAGCCCTTTGAGATCTTTGCCAGCCATTTGCAGCCAGCTTTGTGCAAGCCCATCGGAAATACTCAGGGCCCCCAACGACATGGTGCCAATCGAAGAGCCTGCTTCAAAGGCCACCAATTGTTCTTTGACCTGGCTGAGCGGGCCACTGACCACAATCAGGCCGCGAGCCCCTTTTTCGCGGGCCACCATGGCTTTGTAACGCAGGCCCGAAAAACGCGAGAAATACTGGCGGCGCTCAGGGCTGAGCTGTTCGGGCAAATAGCGAAAAACCACCACCCATTTGTCTTTGACATCGAGATGCACATAAGAGTCGTAACCCGGCTGCCCGGGACTCTCAGGCACCACCAAGCCATACCCCGCAAAGGCCACGGGTGCACTCGCCAAAGTGCCACTTTGAGAAAAAGGCAAGGGCCGCCAATCTTGATTGAGCACAGGTGCTTTGAGGCCCGGTGTTTGGATTTGGTTTTTGTCGCCGAGGGAGACGCCCGCTGTAAATTCAAAGCTCTGAAACCAAGTGCCTTTGTCTCCTGCAGGCTCCAAACCCAGGCGTTTAAAGACCTCTGCGACATAATCTGCCGCCAACGCTTCTCCGGGGCTGCCCGTCATGCGGCCGGCGGTGGCCGGAGCGGCTAAGTGGTAAATCCGCTTTTTGAGATCGTCAGCCGAGAGGGCGGCCGTGGTGGCAAAGGGATTTTCTACAAGTGGGCTTAAACCCGTCTGGGGTTGACGGGCCACGCTGCCCGCAGGAGCCAGTTTAAGCAGACGGCGGGCTTCGGTATCGTTCCAATCGGCCATAAAGAGCTGCGACTGACCATTGGCCGTGCGGCCACTGGTCCAAACCAGACGCTTGCCGTCCGGTGAAAAAACAGGCAGACCATCAAAGCCTTCGGTCTGGGTGACGCGCACGGGCTCTTTTTGGCCCTCAACATCCACCAAATAGAGTTCAAAATTGGCAAAACCCTGTTTATTGGTGGCAAAGATCAGGTAATCCCCCGAGGGATGGTAATAAGGCGCCCACGAAAGCACGCCCATTTGGGTCAATTGTTTTTCGCCGCTGCCATCGCGGTTCATGCTGAAGATCTCAGCGCTGTCGCCGTGCTGGGAAAAACGCCGCCAAATAATTTTTTTGCCATCGGCACTGAAAAAAGGCCCGCCATCGTAGCCAGGAGAAGTGGTCAAGCGGCGCAGATTTGACCCGTCACTGTTCATAATATACAGGTCCATAAACGAGGCGGGGTCTTGCTCCAAACGCTGGCGATCGGCGTCGGAGAGTTTGCCCTGGTAGGCACTGCGGTTGGAGGCAAAGACAATCTCTTTGCCATCAGGAGAATAGGCCCCTTCGGCATCGTACCCCAGGCTGCGGGTCAAATTGACATATTTGCCCCCGGAGATATCTGCTTGGAAGATCTCATACTGGGGATCATAATCCCAACTGTAGCGCCGCGATTTGCCCGAAGCGCGAAATTCCAGCTCGGATTTCTGTTTTTGTTTGGCTTCGGGATCGTCTTGGGTTGAGGAAAACATCACTTGTTTGCCATTGGGGTGAATCCAGCCACAGGTGGTTTTGCCCCAACCGGGCGAGACCCGCGTGGTTTCACCACTTTCAAAGTCGAGCAGATACATCTGAAAAAAGGGATTATCGGCCTCGCGCTCGCTCTGAAAGATCAGCTTTTTGCCATCGGCACTGAAATAGCCCTCTCCCGAGCGCTTGCCCGAAAAAACCAATTGGCGGGCATTTTTGAGCAACAGAGGCTCATGGGCTGGACTGGTTTCAGCCGCCGGGGTCGGATGGGGGTTGGCCGGGGAATGGGCGTGAGGGTTGGCAGCAACAGGTGCCATCAAAAGCAGTGAAAGTGCGGTAAAAAGCGTTAAATATTTCATAATAGCTACCTTGTGAGCAGAATAAAGCTGGATGTATCACCCGCATTGTAAATCGGGATGGAGGATAGGTGTTAGGGATTCAGCGTTATTCTAAGCGCGGGTTTGTTGAATCGCATGCTGCCAGCCCGCATAGAGAGCGTTCGCACTGTCAGGGGCCAAGGCCGGTTCAAAACGCGTATCCAATTGCCAATTGGCCTGAATATCTTGCAAGCTGTCCCAATAGCCCACGGCTAGTCCTGCCAAATAGGCCGCCCCCAAAGCCGTTGTTTCGGTCACTGCGGGCCTTTCCACGGGCAATTGCAACATATCTGCCTGAAACTGCATCAAAAATGAATTGGCAGTAGCGCCACCATCGACACGCAGGACTTTAAGGGGTTTGGCTGCGTCTTTTTGCATCGCCCCGAGCAGATCACAACTCTGGTAGGCAATCGACTCCAAGGCTGCGCGGGCAATGTGTTTGCGATTGGTGCCCCGCGTGAGGCCCGTCAAAGATCCACGGGCCTGTGAGTCCCAATAGGGCGCACCCAGACCGACAAAGGCTGGCACGAGATAGACCCCACCTGTATCGGGTACAGCCAGGGCCAGGCTCTCACTTTCAGCGGCATTTTGGATCATGCCCAATTCATCGCGCAGCCACTGGATCACCGCCCCGCCAATAAAGACCGAGCCTTCGAGGGCATAGACAAAGTGTTCTCCCACCTGCCAGGCCACGGTGGTCAAGAGACCCGACTGCGAAGGCACAGGGGTTTCACCCGTATTCATCAGCAAAAAGCAGCCTGTGCCATAGGTATTTTTGGCCATACCGGGCTCAAAACAGCCCTGGCCAAAGAGGGCTGCCTGTTGGTCTCCTGCCATGCCCGCAATCGGGATTTCGGCCCCTTCAAAGAGGGCGGAGGCTGTGTGGCCAAAGAGCCCGCTCGAAGGTTTGACCTCCGGCAGCAGGACCGCGGGAATGTTTAAAATCGCCAGTAATTCAGGGTCCCAGGCACGGGTGTGAATATTGTAGAGCAGGGTGCGGCTGGCATTGGAGGGCTCGGTGGCATGGACCTTGCCACCCGTGAGATTGTAAAGCAACCAGGTATCGATGGTACCTGCCAGTAATTCACCCTTTTCGGCACGGGTCCGCAGTTCGGGGTATTGATCCAAGAGCCATTTGAGTTTGGTGCCCGAAAAATACGCATCCAGCACCAGGCCGGTTTTGGCGCGAAAGAGCGGTTCGTGGCCCAAGGCCTTGAGTTCGGCACAAATCTCTGCCGAACGGCGGCACTGCCAAACGATGGCATTGTGAACGGGCAAACCTGTGGATTTTTCCCAGAGCACCAAGGTCTCACGTTGGTTGGTCACACCCACCGCAGCAATCTGACTGGGCGCAACGCCACTGCTGGAGAGCACCTCACGGGCGACCTTGAGCTGGGTATGCCAAATTTCGGAAGCATCGTGTTCCACCCAACCGGGCTGGGGGTAAATCTGGCGAAATTCTTGCTGGGCCAGGCCTTGAATCTGACCCTGTTGGTCAAATAAAATCGCGCGGGAAGAAGTGGTGCCCTGATCGAGAGCGAGCACAAAACAGGCTTGAGACATGAGAAGGCCTCCGGCAGAGAGATGGTATCAAATTATACAGGATACTGAACGCTGCATGAATTTGAAAATCACGTGTTGCTCACAAGCTAGACAAACAAAAAATGACAGCATTGATTTAAATAAAGCCTGAGTGAAAAGGCCTGTTTCACAAGAGGTGTAAAACAGGCCTTTACTTAAAACATGATTTTAATGTTGATGTGTCTGGAGTGTTTCCATAAGTTTAAAGAAACCAGTGTCAACATCAAGTTTGCGCCACTTAAATTTCCAGCCTTTGTCGGTTTTAACGACTTTACTCTGGTTATAACGACCCGTGGCAATCAAACTCGGAATCGCTGCCACTTCAAAGACCAGCAGGTCATGTGTGACATGGACTTCTGTAGCAAAGACGGGTTCTAGCAAAAGATTGGTCGCCTGATGACGCTTGCCATTGGCCATGCCGCCAGGGCCAACATGGTGCTTTTCAAAAGTATAAAGTTCATCCCAGGTATCGGATTTGCCAAAAGCGCCACTGTCATAACCTTCGAATTCTTCAGGGCTAACCCAGCAAGCCATAAAACCGTCTGCGTCTGCATTGTCTGTTTTGAGACAATAATTCGCGACCAAATTATGAATTTCCAGATAGTCTTCAAACGTAATCATATACATTGCTCCTATATTAAGCTTAGTTTTAAATGTTATTCAGGTAAATCTGACGATTTTGCAAAATGCACAGTTTTTCCTCGGACATCCAAAGCCCGATCTGATGCCAAGTAAAGCAAGTACTTTGCGACTTCGTCAGCGGTCAAGCCCGTCACTTGGGAGTGTGGACGCGCTCGAGTGGCAATCAAAGCGTTGAGTAGCAGTGTATTAATACGCACAGAGCTGTCCTGATACTCATTGGCCAAAACATCTTTCATCATGAGTTGCGCAGCAGCCACAATCGAAACAGGCCCAGATTGTGGAACAGGCATTAAAGCGGCCCCCCCATTGACAAAGGTATAAAATGCTTGCGTATTTTCAAGCAGCAAAGGCAAAAATGTTTTGGCCGTATTAAAATGTGCAGTGAGTCCGCCCTGCACAATTCGCTGCCAGGTATCGAGCTCAAAATCAGGCAGTTTGCCCTGGGCATACCAACCGCCAAGAGAAGCGATGACCCCGTTTAGAGACGAGCTCCAACCCTTGATTTCATTTGCAATTTGTTTGGCCCCTTCAGATGTGCCAATATCTTCAGCTATCGTTAAAAGGCGATCTGTCTTGGGGTGTAGAGCTTGAAGGTGCTCCAACTTTTGGGTATTACGCGAGGGCACAACAACACAGGCACCAGCCTCTAAAAAGCAGCCAGTAATTGCTTCGCCAATGTCGCCCGCCCCCCCCGAAATGAGTATGGTCTGACCGCTGAGATCAATCTTGTTCATTTTGCAACTGTCCTTTTTGAATCTTATACTTAAGGCTAAACGGGTATATATCTTTTGATAAACCCGTAAATAATTGATTGAAAGTAAAGAAATAATTGACAATAGATCTCAATGCCTTGCGCGTGTTTAACGCCACAGTAGAGGTTGGGACAATGTCCGGTGCAGCGGAACGTTTAAACCGAACAAAGCAGGCCGTGAGTCACGCCATACAAACATTGGAACAAAACCTGCAAGTCAAACTTTTTGAACGCAATACCCGCAGTATGCGTTTGACCGAAAGCGGAAAACTGCTTTACCAATATAGCCAGCAGATCGAAGAGCAGTCTGAACAGGCCGTGAGGGCTTTACATGCATTCAAAGGAATACCTCAGGGTCCCTTGCGTATTTCCTGCACTTATTTGTTTGCGGAATCTTTTCTCATCCCTGTGATCGCAAAGTATCTCAAAGAGTATCCTCAGGCTCAGGTGTTTTTAAATACCACAGAAACACAGGAGAATATGATTGATAATCAGATTGATTTGGTGATTCGGATCGGAAAACTGGCCGATTCCAGCCTGATCGCCAGACGTTTGATGGTGGGCCGCTTGATCTGTTGCGCTAGCCCAGAATACCTGTCTCAAGCACCAGATATTACAACACCACATAGCTTGAAGTATCATCAAGCCTTGATCTTACAAGGAAATAAAGGGCCCGTTCCCTGGATTTTTGAGCAAGAGCAAGAAGAAATTCAAGTGAAACCAGCGGTTCGTTTACAAATTAACAGTACAAACCTTTTGTTTGAGGCTGCCTGCAATGGCCTTGGCATTGCTGTTCTGCCTGAGTTTTTATGCCAAAAAGCCCTTTCACAAGGACAACTTGTTGAAGTTCTTCCCCATTGGAATTTGCCTAAAAGTACAGTTTATGCCTTATTTATGAAGCAAAATCCCCCTAATTTGAATCTACGCACATTCTTAAATTTCTTAATTGATGCGATGAATCAAATTGGGTGATTTATAAATCACTGCCAGACGATGGCATTGTGAACGGGCAAAGCCTCCGGTCAGTGAGAGGGTAAATGATACAAGATTCCTGGGGGAAGCTGCGTACCCAGAAAGGACAAACAGAGAGGGGGTATCCGCAGCTCTTCGCTGCTGCACTGCGGACACCCCCAAACGCCTAATTTTCCTTGGCGAATTGCTTAAACCGCTCAGCCATACTCATTCCATCTGGATAGCGGTCCATGCTTTGCATGCCCAACATCCAATGGGGATACTCGGGTGCCAATTGACTGATTTTGTCCAAGGCGGCCAATTCATCGGCTTTCAGCACAATCTCGCTGACCACCAGATTTTGTGTCAATTGTTCGGCGGTGCGAGCCCCGATAATAATCGTGCTGATGCCCGGTTGGTGCAAGACCCAACTCAGGGCAATTTGGGCCACAGACGCGTCATGATTGCCCGCAATTTCGCGCATCACGCCGATGATATCCTGGGCCTTGTCTTTGTTGACAGGGGGGAAATCAAAGCTGCTGCGGCGACTGCCATCGGGGCCTTTGCCTTCGCGATCAAATTTGCCACTCAGATAGCCCCCGGCCAAGGGACTCCAGACCATGATTCCCATTTGCTGATCCTGGGCCATCGGCACAATTTCGCGCTCCAACTCACGGCCGGCGATTGAATAATAGGCCTGGATACTTTCAAAGCGGCTCAGGCCCTGGCGCTCAGAAATGCCTTGGGCTTTCATGATCTGCCAAGCGGTGTGATTCGACACACCCAAATACCGCACCTTGCCTGCGCGCACTGCGTCATTCAGCGCACTGAGGGTTTCATCCATCGGGGTGACCGGATCAACGCCGTGAATCTGGTACAGGTCGATATACTCGACATTCAAACGCTTCAGGCTCTGATCCAATTGGGACAAAATATGTTTGCGGCTCAATCCCACATTATTGGCACCATCTTTCATACGTCCCCGCACTTTGGTGGCAATCACCAGCTCTTCGCGATCGATACCACTCTCGCGAATGGCCTGACCAAACAGGGTTTCGGACTCACCATAGGCATAAATATTGGCGGTGTCATAAAAATTGACCCCGGCTTCAAAAGCCGTTTTAAGCTGTGCCGTTGCATCTGCTTGCTGCAAGGCTCCCATGGCTTGCCACATGCCTTGGCCCCCCAAATTCATGGTGCCCAAACAAATATCTGAAACATACAAACCTGTGCGTCCCAATAAACGGTATTTCATCTTTCTTTCTCCTTTAATGAATATTCATTTATTAATTATCAAAAAATAAGGGCAAAAATAAGGCGTTACTCTGTTTTGAGACCGGCCCAAATAATCTCAAAAACCTGCTCCAAGTCCTGGGGCTGAATGCTCTGGCGGCCACTGGCATGTAATTTGGCCAATTGCAACAGAGGTGCAAAGACCAAGGCATTATACAAAGCCTGGGAAATCGGCTTGATCGCCCCCGCTTGCTGGGCCTCATGAATAATGGCCATTATCGGCTGGTAAAAGCGAAAACCCTTTTCCGCACAACTGCCTGTCAAGAGGGGCGAATTGGCAAATTGTTCAATAAAGGCAAAAGAATCAGGATACTGATAAAAAAAGAACCAATGTCGGTAAAACAGGTGCTTAAAATTGGCTTTGTGGTCTGGACCCGGTTTAAAATCTTTGAGAATGAAATTGGCCATGTCCTGTTTCAGCTGTAAATACAGCTGTTTGAGCATGTCCTCTTTGTTTTCAAAATAAATATAAATCGTGGCCGGCGAGACCTTGGCGTCTTTGGCAATTTTGGCAATCGACACGCCATCAAAGCCCAGCTGATTGATCAAACGCACAGCGGATTTGCAGACGGCGTCCCGTTTATCTAAATCTAAACTTCTCATGTCATTCAGCATAAGTGAATGATCATTCACTTGTCAATCCCCGCAGCCAAAATGGTAGCGAACGAGAGTGGACCCGCTCAGGCCGTGGCGGGCACGGGAATCACCACGCTGATCGCCACAGCGGGCTGCAAAAGCGGATTGCTGTAAGAATGGGCCTGATTACCTGGAAAGGCAAAGACGTCGCCCTGATGCACTGGGTATTGCTCACCCGCAACATAAACGGCCACCGTGCCCTGCAAAACGAGCAAATACTCCTTGGTACCAGGCAAATGGGGCTGACCGCCCATGCTGGCCTCTGGCGCCAACTCCAGGCGCTCAATCGCAATTCCTTTGAGGCTGTCGGGCAGGAGATTAAAGACCTTGACCCGCCCCTGGCTGCGGTTGCGCACGGGGATCTCTGCGGCGGGAATTAATTGGCAGGCCGAGCGGGGCCGCGAGAGCAATTCTTCGACCCCCACCCCGAGCGCTGCTGAGAGTTTGACCAAATTGGCCAGAAAGGGATTGCCCTGACCCGACTCAATATGCGTCAAAGTCGTGCGCGGCAACTCGGCCAGGTCGGCCAATTGCTGCTGGCTCCAGTTTTTTTTGCCGCGCAAATAGCGCAGATTCTGGGCCAAATAACTGGAGACCTGACTCTCAGGCGCTTGGATCTTTGGGGGCTGTTGGGTCTGCTTGGGCATCTTTGTTTTACCGCCTTTGAAAAAGAGGATGTGAATAAACCAACCTTATGTCAATCTATCGACAATTCAGTTCATAGAATAACATCTCGGCTGTTAAAGTCAAAACATAACACCTCCAAAGGAGTCTCAAAATGAACAGTTTCAAAAACAAAAACGTCGTCATCACAGGCGGAAGCTCAGGTCTGGGCCGGGCTTTGGCCCTGCAATTGCTCGAAAAAGGCGCCAAGGTCGCGATTGTGGCCCGCAGCCCCGAGCCATTAAAGGCCTTGAAACAGGAATACCCAGCCCTGCTGACCTTTCAAGCCGATGTCTCTGACAAACATGCGATTCATCCCCTGGCAGCCGCGATTCAAAGCCAGCTCGGCGATGTCGATCTGCTGATCAATGGGGCCAGCAGCCTGGGCCCCACCCCTTTGCGCTATTTGGTCGACACTGAATGTGAAGACCTCGAAGCTGTGCTGCAGACCAATTTAATCGGTCCCTTCCGCTTAACCAAAGCCCTGCTGCCGGGCATGTTGCTCAAGCAGGCAGGACAGGCAAAATTGGTCGTGAATATCTCCAGCGATGCGGCGATCAGCGCCTATCCAACCTGGGGCAGTTACAGCGTTTCCAAAGCGGCGTTGGATCATCTCTCGCGGATCTTTGACGCTGAGTTACAGGCCCAAGGGGTGCGCTTTTTGGCAATTGATCCCGGCGACATGGACACACCACTGCACCGCGCGGCTGTCCCCGATGCCAATCCCGCTGAGCTGCGCGATCCTGCTGACTCAGCCCGCGCCCTTATAGCCCTGATTGAAGCCCAAGACTTTGCCAGCAACGCTGACGCCGTGCGGAGGTCATTATGAAAGCCGCCACCACCTCCCAACGTTTCTTTGAACAGACCAAGCTGCTGGTCTTCTCTAACAATGCCCTTATTCAACATGGCCACTTGGCAGATTTTCCCGCTCAGCTCAAGGCTGGAGACCTGCTGGTGGTCAACCGCTCAGCCACCTTGCCCGCCAGCTTTCGCGGCAAAGTAGCACGCAGTGGCGCTGAGGTCGAAATCCGGCTGGCGGCCTTTCAGGGGCCCTCGCCCCAGGATTTAAGCCGCTGGCAGGCCATTTCGTTTGGGGCCGGGGATTGGCGCACCCCCACTGAGATGCGCGGCCCTGCGCCGCAATTGCAAACAGGCGATCGGATCGAAATTGGGCCAACGCTTTATGCCGAGGTTGACAAGGTCGAGCACAAACGGGTGATCTCCCTGCGTTTTATCAGCACAGATCCCCAAGGCCTGCTGCCCTTGCTCTACCAACACGGCCAGCCGATTCAATACGCTTACCACGAAGCGCCTTTAGAAGTCTGGGATCAGCAGACGATCTTTTCGGGCCCACCGATCTCGGTTGAACCTCCCAGTGCCGGTTTTGCCTTTACCTGGGAACTGCTCTTTGCCCTGCGCGCCAAAGGCGTGAAAATTGTCTCACTTTTGCACAGCGCCGGACTCTCCAGCACGGGAGATGATACTTTAGACGCCCTTTTGCCCCTGTCGGAATGGTATCAAATCCCGGCTGAAACCGTTGCTGCGATTCAGACTGCCCGCGCTCAGCGGCAGCGGGTCGTGGCCCTGGGCACAACCGTGTTGCGGGCCCTGGAGTCGGCAGCGCAGAGTGGCAAGCTGCAAGCCGGTGAAGGCCTCAGTGAGTTGAAGATCCGGCCCGGCTACCGCTTTAAAGTGGTCAATGCCCTGATCACAGGCATGCACGAGCCAGGATCGAGCCATATGCGCATCCTCGATGCCCTTTTCCCGCTATCGGTGATTGAGCAGGGCTACCGCGAAGCCGAGGAGCGCGGCTACCGGGGCCACGAATACGGCGATCTGTCGTTTCTGGACTGTCAGGCCTGTGCCTAACCGCTGGGTCTCGCCGTTTAGCCACCCACGCGGGTAATGCGGCCCTTTTCCAGATCAAATTCGTGGTAATTCTGGATGGGATTGCCGTAGACGTGGATGCTCAGGGCATAATTCGGGCCGGGATTGGAGATGTGGTGAATCTCATCTTGGGGTGAGAGCAAATACGAGATCGCCCCCCGGCCCGCCCGGTAATGGGCCTTTTGGTTCAGATCAAACTGACCCGGTTGGCCGGTGGGATTGAGAGCGTACTCGCGGATTTCGAGTTCCTCGGCATAAATCCCCATCACCCCCCAGGTTTCATGGTCATGAATCGGGGTCTCAGCACCCGGCTGCCAGCCAAAGACCTGCACGACAAAATCCAGGCCTGGGCTGTGGTAGACCTGGTTGTCTGTCTGGCCCTGGCGCAGTGCGCGCACAAAGTCGGGATCGAGCAAATAGTCATTGCTGAGCATCTTCTGCATTGCACCCGACACCACCTGCACGGCCTGCATTTGATCCTGGGCCTGGGGCAGTCGGGCTTCGAGTTCGCGCACAAAATGGTTTAAATCGTAATGGGACATCAGCTAGAACCTCTCAGAAAATTAGTGCCAGAAAATTAATGTAAAGACGGGCGCCACTCCAGGCGGGGAATAATCTCAGCTTCATAGGCCAGCAACTCATCCAAGCGCGCCTCAATGACAGGGCGGGGGAAATAGTGCAGCAGCAGGTTGACAAAGAGATGGCCGTGTTTCAACTCACTGGCCCAGAGGCGTTTGTAAAAGGCTTTGAGTTCTGGCTCTGACAGGGCTTCAGCCACCAAATTAAAACGCTCAGCCCCCCGGGCTTCAATCACCGAAGAGATCAACATGCGATCGAGAAAACGCTCTTCGGGACTGGTGCGGCAGGCATCGAGCAATTGGTTGACATACGGATCTTTGATCTCTTTGCCAATCGGAATCCCACGCGTTTCCATCAGGGCATAGACCTGGCGAAAATGTTCCAATTCCTCTTGGGCCAAACGAATCATGTGGGGAATGATCTCTGGGCGGTCGGCGTATTTCATCAGCAGGCTCATGGCCAGGGCTGAAGCCTTGCGCTCACAATTGGCATGGTCCTGCAAAAAGGGCTCAAAATTATTGGCGATCACCTGGGCCCAGCCGGGATCGGTGGCACATTTGAGTTCAAAGTCAATTTTTTCGGTTTGTCTTTCGGTTTGTCTTTCGCTGCTTGTTTCTACCATGGTGCAATCCTTCAGAGGTGTCAGAGCCCCAGCTCACTTTCACCCGTTAGAAGGGGTATAAAACCTGGGGAAGAGAACTCTGTGTTAATCTTGGATTCAAGTATACTCCAAACAGGTATCTCCGCGTGTCGCTCGAACCCCATTGGCTCACAGCTCCTCTGCCATCACCCCACCCCCAATTGGGACTGGTGGTGGTGATTCCCTGCCATGCTGAACCCGATGTTTTAAGCACCTTGACTTCGCTGCAAGCAGCAACGCCGCCCAGCTGTGCTGTGGAGGTGATTTGGGTCTTCAATGCCTCAGCAGAGGCCGCTTCAGCGGTACACACCCAACACCTGCAAGACGCAGAGCAGATCTTGGCCTGGCAAAAGACGCAGACTCCTTGGTTTGAGCTGATTCTGCTCAACGCTGCCGATCTGCCGCCCAAACACGCAGGGGTCGGTCTGGCCCGCCGGATTGGCATGGATCTGGCCACTGAGCGCCTGTTGAGCCTGGGAAAAGAAACAGCCCCGATTGTCTGCCTCGATGCCGATTGCACCGTTGCAGAGAATTACTTTCTCGCCCTGGAAAGACATTTTTACAGTGAGGCTCCCAAGACACCCGCCTGTTCGATTGCCTTTGCCCATCCGCTGGACGAAGATTTATCCGCCGAATTGGCAGCGGGCATTCTGCGCTACGAGCTGTATTTACGCTATTACGTGCAGGGGCTGCGCTATGCCCAATTGCCCTGCGCCTATCACACGATTGGCTCCAGCATGGCCGTGCGCGCGGGGGTCTACCGGGCCCAAGGCGGGATGAACCGCCGCAAAGCGGGGGAAGACTTTTATTTCTTGCACAAGCTCATGCCCCTGGGCGGTTTTAGCCAAATCAACAGCACCTGCGTCTACCCAGCCGCCCGCGTCTCTGAGCGCGTGCCGTTTGGCACGGGCAAAGCCATGGGTGAGTGGCTGAGCGCCCCCAATCCCGCTTACCCAGTCTACCACCCCCAAAGCTTTGCCCAGATTCAGCAAGTATTGCTGGGCCTGCAGGGGCTTTATCCGTTGACAGAAGCCAAGCTCAGCCAATTTGAACGGGGGCTCTCAGCCCCCTTAAAACGCTGGTTTGCCCAAGAAGCCGGTGCCGCCAAATTATTTGAAATCCAGGCCAACAGCACCTCGGAGCGGGTCTTTTTGCAGCGTTTCTTTCGCTGGATGGACGGCTTTGGGGTCTTAAAGCTGGTGCATTTTTTGCGCGCCCAAAGCGATATGCCGCTGCCCGAAATCCCTTTGGCAGAAGCGGCCTTGACCCTGGCCCTCTGGCGCAGTGCGCAAATGGGGCAAAGCCTCGGTCTGCCGCCCAAGCCGGATTTAACTGCTCTGCTGGCCCATTACCGCCAATTGGACCGCCTGCCTTACAAACAGAGCTGACTGGCTTCGTTCTGCAATTGATGCACCCGGCGTGGAGTTAAATGCAACAGTTCCAGGGCCTTGGGTTTGTCGATCAGGTCGCGGGCCAAGACAAAGCGGTTCTCAAGCAAATGCTGTTTTTCAGCTTTGCTCAAGCCAGTCAGGGCCGTGAGCGGGTAAAGCCCACTCTGGTCGATCCATTTGCGCAGGCTGGTCTTTTCAGGGTAATCCCAGGCCAAGAGCTTGAGGCCGACACAGGCACTGTATTGAATCGCATCCCCCGAAAAGCGGGCATTGGTGGCCACCCAGCCCTGAAAGCTCTTCTTCTGGTTGGGCAGGTATTTGCGCCACTCTTTTTCGACGTCATCAAAACGCGAATTGACATAGAGCGGGATTTTGACGTCGCATTTAAAGCCGGGTGCGTTGCGGTATTTGCACTCGACCACCACCAATTCGTTTTCTTTTTCTGCCACCACATCGACCTCGTGAGTCACACAGAGGCCTTGCAGCACCACCCCCACCTGCACATCGTAGCCCTGGGCCCGAAACAGCTCGCCGATATAGTTTTCAAAGGGATAACCGGCGGGCCCCAATTCCATGATCGCCCGTTTGAGCTGATAACGCGCGGCCTGGGTCTTGTAGCGCCGCCGCAGCAGGGCAAAGGCCTTTTTATAAAGCACCCGCGAGGTCATTCCACTGTAGAGATCGATTTCCAGCTCGGCCATAATGTCTTCGACCGTCTCGGGAGAGGCCCCACTTTTGACCAGGGAGTGGCGCAACTTGGCCTGGGAAAAGTCTTCGCTTTCACCCGACGCTTTGGTGATTTTGAAGTGAGAATGGGAGTGGTGCATGGGTGATCGGCCTTTCCAAACAGGGGTGTGGGTGGGGTCAAAACTGCTCTATAGCATAGCCCGGCACAGGGGAAGACGTCAAAAGGGGGGGTGTTTTGTATGACTTGTGTGATCAGAGAAACACAAAAAAAACTCCCCTCAACGGGGAGCGCTGCTGAACTCAGGGAGTCGGGAGACTGTTTGATCGCCGCTTTAGCCAAAGGCAGCGAGACCGTCACCAATGCCTTCAAGCACTGCAAAAATCAGGGCCTTGGTGCCAGAAGATTTGGATTGCATTTGGCTGGGGCTGCTTTGATCTACCATTTTTGAAAAAAGCTCGGGCCCCATCATCGAAGGGCCTGAAGAAGTGCCGCAGCCTTTCATTTGGCCGGCACGGGCGGCCAATTGCTTCGCTTCACCCGAGAGCGGAGCGGGGCCAGTGGAAATCCCCTGGGCGCGAGAGATTTGAGCGGGTTGAATTCCAGCCCCCATCCGGGCCATGGGCTGAAGTGCCGAAATGCCAAAACCGCCTTGAATTTGCATGGTGTAGAACCTTTCTTGTTATCTGATTAATTTTAAGCATAAAAGACCCACTTAGAGATTCACTGAGGGCCAGCTTAAAATTTGCTAAAAATCAGAATCTAAAAATCAGATCTGCAAGCTCAGGGGAAAGGTCACAAAAAAGCAGGCACCTTGGCCCAATTGGCTTTCACAGCCGATGGTTCCCGACATCGCTTCGACCAATTTTTTGCTGATCGAAAGCCCCAAACCACTGGAATGCTCACCCCCGGTGGGCTTGGCACTCAAACGCATAAACCTTTCAAAGAGCTGGGCCTGATCGGCAGCACTTAAACCAGGCCCCTGATCGCGCACCTGCAGGCGCACAGCCTGACCCACTTGAGCCAGTTGCACCTGAATCTCGGTCTGTGTCGCTGAAAACTTCAACGCATTCGACAAGAGATTTTCCAACACCTGCCTCACCCGCAGGGGATCAGCAACAATCCAAGCGCTTTCCATCTCCCACTCGCAGCTGAGGCTCTGCGCTTTGGCTTGGGCCTTCTCCTGGTATTCAACACAGACATCCTGAACCAAAGGCAGCAAATCAAAGCGCTGAAGTTCGGGGGTCAACTCACCCTGTTCCAATTTATTCAAATCGAGCAGATCTTCAATCAAGCGAAACATGCGCTTGCCTGCTTTGGTAATCAGGCGGCCCATTTCACGGGCTTTGTCTTCGGAGAGGCTGCGCGATTCCATATAGCGCGAAAAGAGCAAAATACTGCTCAGGGGGTTTTTTAAATCGTGGGAGACCATGCCCAAAAACTCGTCTTTGACCTGGCCCAAATGCTGAAAAAAGCGATTGGAGGCCTGCAATTGAAGATTCAAACTCTTGAGCTGATCCTGGGCCTGCTTGAGCTGCAAATGGGTGCGCACACGCGCAAAGAGTTCTTGGGGCTCAAAGGGCTTGGAGATATAATCGACGCCGCCCACATCAAAGCCTTTGACTTTGTCGTGTAATTCGTCGTTGGCACTGATAAACAAGACTGGAATATCTGCGGTTTCGGGCGTGGCCTTGAGCTGGCGGCAGACTTCGTAGCCATCCATCTCCGGCATATTGATATCCAACAGAATCAGGTCGGGTTTTTGTTTCTGAACCGTATTCAGGGCCCGCGCGCCATTATTGGCTGGCCGCGTCTCATAGCCCTGTTCACTCAAGAGGGTGATCAAAAGCCTTAAATTATTGGGATTGTCATCAACAATCAGAATATAACCAGAGAGTGTGTTTGCATCCATAGGGGTAGTTTAAACGCTCTCGGCTGCGTTTAAAAGATCCAGGATCAGATCATAGTCAAAACAGGCAGCGGCATCCTGTAAAACCTGAGCCAGTTCGCCAGACGTCACGCTGAGTTCTGCAATTAAATCGTCAATGGTTTCCATCTGGGCAGACTCTGTTGCCTCACGCAAAGCTTGGCGCAAAGCCAAAGGCACAGTTTGCAAGGCCTTGATACTCTGTTCGGAGGTCCAGGTAGAGTTAGACTGCAGCAAAGCGCTGTCGGCCTCTGCATAGCGGTAGATCACCGGCAAAAACTTGGCGATCACCGCCAAAACGCTCTCTTCGCTAACAGGTTTGCGCAAGAAATCTTGGCACCCGGCTGCCAATACCTCTTGGCGCTGATCTTCAAAGGCACTGGCGGTCACCGCCACCACCACAGGTTGCTCGGGCCAGGACTGACTCTGACTCATGAGCCTGGACGTGGCCAGGTAGCCATCCATGACAGGCATGCGCATATCCATCAAAACCAGGTGGGGACGGAATGTCTCCGCCAAGGCCAATCCCATTTGACCATTGCCTGCCTGGGCCAATTCAAACCCCAAGGGGGCCAAATAATGCTGTAAAAGGGCGCGGTTATTGGCGTCATCATCGACAATCAAAATGCGCCAGGCTTGTTGCCCTGCTTGCAGCCCTACCACTTTTTGCACAGTATTGTGGGGCAAAGGTTCGACGTGGGCCACGAGCAAAGGCAGTTCAAAGGCAAAACAGGAACCGCTTCCCAAACGACTGGAAACCGAAAGAGTACCGCCCATTTTTTTGATCAGGTTTTGGCTGATCGACAAACCCAGACCCACCCCTTCGCGAAAGCCCTCCGCCTGTTCGGCCTGCATAAAGGGTTCAAAAATCGTGTTTAAATCTGCCTCGCCAATGCCTGTACCACTGTCGCTGATCTCAAAACAGAGACGCGGCTCAGCACCAGACAGCTCTTTGGCAAACACGGCCAGATGCACCCAACCTTGAGAGGTGTATTTGATCCCATTGGTCAAAAAATTGATCAAGAGCTGGCGCAGTTTTTGGGCATCGGCACGAATCGCCCGTGGCACAGCCGGATCAATCGCCATGTCGAGCTTGAGCCCTTTGCTCGTGGCCTTGAGCTGCAGCATATTTTGCAATTCGCGCAACAAGGCGTGTAAGTCAAAATCTGTCAGTTCAAACTGGGTGGTACCCGCTTCAATTTTGGCCATTTCCAAGGTGTCGTTGATCAAAGCCAGCAAATGTTCGCCGCTGTGGACAACAATCTCCAATTTTTCCGCATTATCAGGGGGCAGGGCTTTGTCCTGTTGCAAGAGCCGCGAAAAGCCAATAATGGCATTTAAAGGCGTGCGAATTTCGTGGCTCATATTGGCCAAAAAACGGCTTTTGGCCTGATTTGCCACCTCGGCCCCCTCTTTGGCCAGCATCAATTCGGCAGTACGGGCCGAGACCTTTTCTTCGAGCAAAATATTTTGCTCGCGCATCAGCCGATAGAGCTGGGCATTTTCGAGCGAAATCGAGGCCTGGCTGGAAAGCACATTCAGGGTTTGGATATGCTCCGAGGTAAAAGCCCCCGGTGTGAGGTTGTTTTCCATATACAAAATACCCTGCAATTGTCCCTGTTTGAGCAGGGGCAAACAGAGCAGTGAACGGGTCTGCTGCTCCAAGATATAGCTGTCTTGCATAAACTCGCCCTGTTGACAGGCATTCTCCAGCAAGACACTGGACTGGGTACGCAGCACATAATTGACCACACCCTGAGCCAGCAAACGGGTTTCAGCCAAAGCCTGAGAGCCAATTTTCACATCCCCTTCGGCCTCAGCCCAGGCTTCGATATACCAATCCGGGCTTTCGGGCTTGGGCAAGAGCAAAACCGCTTTTTGCGCCCCGGCATTTTCCATCACGATCAGCAGCAGTTTTTCGAGCAGGGAATTGAGTTCAACCGCTTCGGAGAGGGCCTGCGAGGCCTTGACCAGGCTGAGCAGATCGAGGTGGCTGGTCTCCAAACTGGCGGGGGAGGTCGTTTTGCCGCCAAAAACCCGTTCAATATCTACCTGCGAAAGTTGTGAGACCAAACTCGGAAACTCTCTTTCGAGACGACTGAGCAAAGCCAACGCTCCCCACTGCAAATAGCCGCGATGAGCGGCACTGAGATAGACCAGGGCCAAACGGATCTGGTTTTGCTCAAAACAGGCCTGGCCTGCGAGATGATTGCCCAAGGCCTGAACATGTTGAAAACCATGGTTTTCTGCCGTCTGAATCGCTGCATCATAGCTCTTTAAGGCCCCGAGAAAATCCCTTTCCAAATGCTGTTTTTCGGCCTTTAAAAGCAGGTATTTGTGTTCAAAACTGGCGGGGGACAATTGGGACCAAAATGCAAAGCGTTTGAAAATTTTAGCCAGTGCTGTTCGGGCCTGACGAGCTGAAGATCCGTCAGGAAAAACACCTTTTTGGAGTGCTTTAATCCAAGTCAAGCCTGCATAAAAAGAGCCATCGATACAATAAATGAGGGTTTGGCTTCGATCAAACGAAGCCGTGGCTGGCAGCAAAATCTGCAGAGCAAAATCAAAATTGCCCAAAAGATAGGCACTGCGCAGATGTATAGCATAATAATGGGAAAGCAAGAGCGGAGAATCGGCATGGGTTTTTAACAAATCCGGATTAAACAATGCCCCAATTTGAGCCACCTGTTCGGGACGGGTAAATGTCAGCAAGGGTTCAATCATGCTATCAAGTAACATCTCTTGATGTAATTTTCGGTGTTCAGAGGCCAAAAGCGGAAAATAACTCACCCCCTCTTGGTAGAGTTCTTTGAGCGGGGTGCCTTTGACAAAACCAAAACTCATCAAGAAATAAATATTATAAGCCGCATACATCAAATTGCCTTCGGCTTTGAGCAGAGCCAAACCGGCTTGAAAACCATTGATACTGAATTTCAAATGCTGGTAAAAAGGGCTTAAAAGCAATCCTTCGGCAGAATAGACCTTGTTTTTTAAAATCGGATTGGCTGAGCGTTCAGCCAATCTCAGGGCCAATTGCGCAAATTGCCGTCCAGAGGCATAATCACCAAAGAGTTGCTGGCGAGAAGCCCCATAAAAAGTATAAGCCAATGCACTGAGCTCGGCATTGCCCTTTTCGAGCGAAAGTTTGACCAATTTGGCCACAACCAAGCCAAACAAGAGCTTTTGGTCAGCCGCCATCAGGATATCCAAAGAGGTGCCCAGCAACTGTGCCAGCACCAGCGAATGGGGATCGGTCATTTCGGGCAAGTCTGCCAAGCGTTGAATATCGCACCCTTTTAAGCGCTGTATCAATGCGAGCGAGGTGCGTCCAAATTGCAGGGCCTGTTGCCAAGTCTGGCGGGGCGGGTCTTCGCCCAACGCTTCGAGGGCATTTAAAAAGACGACGATGGCCTCTTTATAACGGCGCTGCTGCGAATACAGTGTGAGCTGCAAATAGAAAACCCGAACCCGATCTTGGGGTGTCCGGGCCTCTTTTAACAGCCGGGGATAGAGAAGTTCACTGCGCTCATTTTGACCGATGACAAAGGTCGCTTCGATCTGCAAGAGCGATAATTCAAACATCAAAGCATATTCAGCTTGCCAAGCGGCTTCTGTCAAAAGCGCCAAACCAATGTCTGTCAGTTCCAAGACATCGTCGTAGGCCGCTGAGCGGCGACTGTGTTGGGCGGCCCAGAGATTCAATTGGGCCAAATGCCTTTTTTCGGCGGGGTCTTGCAAAAGCAAACGACCCAAATTGAGGTGATACACCCGCTCAAAATTCAGGCTCTGCAGATCGTCTTCTGCCGTGCTGGCGAGCAATAAACGCCCGATCTTTAAATGCACCTCGGGGCGCTCCGAAGCGCTGAGCAAAGCATAAGCCGCCTGTTGCACCCGATCATGCAAAAAACGACAGGGCAAAGTGGCTTTGGGGGCGTTGACAGAAACCAAAAGCCCGGCCTCTGAAAGTGCTTGGAATGCGGTTTGAAGCTCTACAGTAGACAAACCAGCCGCTTGGCCAGCCACCGAGGCATCAAAATGATTGCCGAGGCAGGCCCCCCACTTGAGCAGCGTCTGGGCCCCAACAGGCAGCGTTTGAATGGTTTCGGTTAAGAGTGAGACCACATTGTCTGTCACATTTTGGGCCTGGATATCTGCCAATTTCCAGCACCACTGCTGACGTGAATGCGCGAAATAGAGCAAACCCTGGCGGTGCAAATCATAGAGGAATTGATGCACAAAAAAAGCATTGCCCTTGGTTTTTTGAAAGACCCAATGGGCCAATTCCGCCGTATCTGCAAGCGGCAAGACAAGGGTGTCGGCCAAAAGAGTGGCTATCTGGTTGGCCTGTAAATTTTCGAGCCGAATCTGTTCCGGCGCTCGGTTTTCCAGCGCCAATTCAGCCACAATTTGGTTCAAGAGATGATCTTGGGTCGTTTCGTTATCACGGTAAGCCCCGATCAGCAAAAGTCCGGGCAAAACCGGCTCCAAGGCCAAATCTTTGAGCAAATTTAAAGAGGCACGATCTCCCCATTGCAGATCGTCAATAAAAATCACCAGGGGGCGCTCCAGACTTGCCAAAACCTCGATCAGCCGTTTGAGCAGGTGCCGGATCCGACTTTGTTCTTCATGGGGTTCTAAATCAACCACATCCGGTTGTGCTCCCAATAAATGGCGCAGGGCAGGGATCATCTCGATCACCACTTGGGCCGAACTGCCCAGGGCACTCAAGACACGCTCTCGCCATTTTGCAACGCTTTCAGGGCTCTCGGTGAGAATCTGCTGCACAAAGTGGGTTATACCCTGAACAAAAGCCGAATAGGGCAGATGTTTTTGGTATTGATCGTATTTGCCCGCAAAAATAAAAAAACCATGGAGTTCAAACAGGGGCTGTTGAATCTCATGCACCAAAAAAGACTTTCCCGAGCCCGAGGGTCCGGCAATCAAGACCACCTGGGCGGGTTGCTCGGCAGAGGCTGGCAAGGTTTGAAAGACCCCCAAAAGTGTTTTGACCTCGGCCTCTCGCCCATAGAGCCTGACAGGAATTTTGAGGTTTTGCCGGGATTCCGACTCACCCGGCGTAAACGCCAGCAAAGCAGCCGCCTGTTCTGAACGAGCCGCAATAAAACGCAAGTCATCGTACAGCCCTTGTGCCGACTGGTAGCGGTGCTCGGGATGTTTGGCCAGGAGTTTTAAAATCGTCTTAGAGAGGGCCCGCAAAACGGGGCTGGGGTTCTGAAGCAGAGATTCTGGTGCCAGGGGTGTTTTGGCAAGATGGGCATAGATCATCCCCAATTCATCTTCTGCCACAAAAGGCAATTGCCCGGTCAGGAGTTCGTAAAGAGTTACACCCAAGGCATAGAGATCACTGCGTTGATCGACTTTTTGGGCCGTGCGACCTGTCTGCTCTGGAGAGAGATAGGCCCAGGTCCCCGTCAGGAGCGCAGAGGGGATCTCCGCCGCATGGCTGCGTGAGAGTCCCAAACCAAAGTCAATCAGTTTAAGGGCCAGGGTTTCCGGCTCAATCAAGATATTTTGGGGATTGAGGTCTTGATGAATCACCCCTTGGGCATGAACCTCTCCCAAGGCCTGGGCCAATTGCAGGGCAATTTGCAAAAAAAGAGCTTCGGGTTGGGGCTTATCAAAGAAGGCACTCAAGGTCTGTCCTGGCACATATTCGAGTAAGAGAGCTGGTTTTCCTTGCCATTGGGTGCGTTGCAAGGCCTGTCTGACAAAGACACTGTCCAAATTTTGGGTGAGATTGTATTCATTGTTCAAGGCTTCCAATTGGGCTTGAGACGGCAACTCCGCACTTAAAACCTTGAGTACCACAGGTGCTGGATAATCTGGACTGTGAAACAGATAGAGTTGAGAATAAGACCGCTGGCACAAGAGTTCAGGTGGATTCATGGGCAGATTTGCCAACACCAGTTAAATCCAGAAATAGCCTTAGCCCTCAGATTCCCTGAGCATATAACCAACACCGCGTTTGGTATGAATCAGGCGCTCTCCACCGCTTTGCTCCAATTTGCCGCGCAGACTGTGGACATACACTTCCACGCTGTTTTCGCCCCCTTCGGCATCCCAACCCCAGACCTTTTCAAAAATCTGCGACTTGGAAAGCACCTGTCGCGGATTTTGCAACAGGTATTTGAGTAAATCAAACTCTTTGGGTGAGAGATCCAGGCGTAGCTCTGCCCGACGCACCTCATGGGTTTGCAAATTCATTTCCAGATCAGCCAAGACCAAGAGATTGAGTTCGGGCTTGCTGCGACCACGCAATTGGGCCCGCACCCGTGCCAAGAGTTCATCAAGTTCAAAGGGCTTGCCCAGATAGTCATTGGCACCGGCATCCAAGCCTTCGATGCGCTCTTGGAGATTGTTTTTGGCAGTGAGCATCAGTATCGGCACATGAGAACTCTGACGCACCCGGCGACAGACCTCTACGCCACTTAATTTGGGCATTTCCCAGTCCAGTATCAGCAAATCGGGCTGCATTTGGCGAAACTTCATCAGACCATTCAGGCCATCTAGGGCCAATTCCACACGGTAGCCCTCACTTTCGAGTTCCATGGCCAAAAAGGGACCAATCTCTTCGTTGTCTTCGACAAGCAGAATCAGGGCAGGCTCTTGCATTCGTTTTTGTCTCCTTGATCTGAATCACCCTCGGTAGTGCCCCAGTATAACATTGCAGACGCATCCTGTCAGTTGCCTGCAAAAAACCGAAAACCCTTGATTTAAAAAGGATTCCACCTGTTTCACCGCTAAATTTTCAAGCTATTTTAAGCATTATTTCAGGTTCTCTTTAGAAGGAAGACAACTTAATCGCCACAGTTGAGAAATTTAGTGACAATGATTACAGAAAAAGTAAAGGCAAAGTTAATAACGTAAACTTAACCATTGCATCCTGACGCACTGCACAATCATGTACAATAGGGTGGCAATGTGCGCGCACATTTTCATCAAGAGAGAAACAGCCATGATCGACACAGCAGAGAACCAAGCCATGCCCACAACAGAACCCTTTAATCCCCAAGCCCGCGCCCCTTTTTTTGAAGCCCTGCGCGACTATCTCAAAAAAGACATGGTCGCCTTTCACACCCCCGGCCACAAATACGGGCAGGGCATTGATCCCGAGTTCTTAGAGCTGGTTGGCCCGAATATGTTCAAAATCGACCTCTGTGAATTGCCCGAAGTTGACAATTTACACGATCCCGAGCACGTGATCAAAGAGGCCCAAGAATTGGCTGCAGCCGCTTATGGCGCAGATTATTCTTTCTTTTTGGTCAATGGCTCGACCTGCGGCAACCACACCATGGTCTTGAGTGTGTGTGATCCTGGCGATAAAATTCTGATTCCCCGCAATTGCCACAAATCCGTGATTGGCGGCATTTTGCTCAGTGGTGCGATTCCCGTCTATCTCAAACCCATTTGGGACAAAGAATATGGTTTTTACGACAGCATCACCCCTGAAGAGGTCGAAGCCAGTATAGAGGCCCACCCCGATGTCAAAGCGCTGCTCGTGGTCAACCCGACCTATTACGGCGTGACCTGTGATATCGAAGCGATTGCCAAAATTTGCCACAAATACAACAAGCCCCTTTTGGTTGACGAAGCCCACGGCCCCCATTTGCATTTTCACAGCGATTTGCCGATTTCGGCCCTGGATGCGGGCGCAGATCTGGTTGTGCAGTCTACCCACAAAATCATCGCAGGCATGACCCAGGCCTCGATGTTCCACATGCGCGACACAGGGCATGTCGATGTACAGCGGGTGCGCAAGGTGCTGCAAATTGTGCAGAGTACCAGCCCCTCGTATGTCTTAATGGCCTCCCTCGATACAGCCCGCCGCCAGATGGCCTTACATGGACAAGAATTGCTCAGCCATGCCCTGGAAGTCTCCGAATGGGCCCGCCAAGAGCTGAATACCATTCCGGGCGTTCACTGTTTTGGCAAAGAACGGATTGGCCAACCCGGCATTCACAATGTTGATCTGACCAAATTGGTGGTCAACGTAACGGGACTGGGCATTTCGGGCTTTGACGTGCTCGATTTGCTCAACGAGCAATACGGGGTGCAATCCGAAATGGCCACCCTGACCAATGTCTTGGCAATTGTGACCTTTGCCAACCCACGCAGCGATTTGGAGCGCCTGGTAAATGCCTTCCGCGCGATCTCCGAGCAGATTCACACCAACGGCATTCCCCAGCAAGTACGCCCCCTTTTGCAGACCCTCGATTTGCCAGAATTGCCCAAAGCCACCATGACCCCGCGTGAGGCCTTTTACGCCAAAACCGAAAAGATCCCCTTTCAGGAGTCGGTGGGCCGAATTTGCACCGAAATTGTCTCACCTTATCCCCCCGGCATTCCAATTCTCGTGCCTGGCGAACAAATTACGCGTGAATTGGTCGATTATCTGCAACAGGTCTACCGCTATGGGGGATTTATCAACGGCCCCGAAGATATCCGTTTGCACACCATCAAGGTCGTGGCCTGAGCCATGGCCGCGCTGGAAGCCCTGCTCAAGACCGCCGGATTTTCTCAGCAGTTGCGTCAACAGGCCTTGCCTGGCAGCACCGAGGCACTCTATTGGTTAAATGTGCCCGGCCAAAAGGCGATTGAAGCTTGGCAAAAATTAAGCGCTTTGGTCGGGCAAACCCAGCATTGGCCGATTATCTTGGGGCCAGCCAGCAATTTGGACTCTCTTCAGGATCTCTGGCAGGCCTTTGAAAGTGATACCAGCCCCGCTGAAAGTTTAAAACTGGCCATGGGCTTGGACTTGGAACAATGGCTCAGAGAAAACAGCTTTGCTGACGAATCTGAAGTAGACTCTGAAGAGGAAGAATTTGACGAATTTGACGAATTTGCTGAATTTTTCAACCCAGAGAACATGCAACCGGTCTCTGAATTCAGTGCCCATCTGGATATTCTCTCACGCAAACCCTATCCAGAAGTGCTGATCGCCTTGGTGCCCACACCCCATCCCTGGGAGGTGCCCGCTTGGTTACAAACCGGGGGCTGGAATGCCTGCCCCAATCCCGAATTACATGTGCGTCTGATGGAAAATTGGTTTGTGCGCTATGGAGCCGAACTGGTCGCGTTGACCCACGACGTGATTGAATTGGCTATCACCCGACCTGTGACCGACTTAGAAGAAGCCCGTGAATTGGCGCGTGTGCAATACGCCTATTGCCCAGACATTGTCGATCAGGGCGTACAGAGCATTGAAAATTTGGCTCAGACCCTGCTTGGCAGCACAGTCTGGTATTTTTGGTGGGATTAAAAACGTGAAACGGGTGGTGCTTGTGGGGGGCACCCATGGCAATGAATGGGGGGGCATTTACCTCTGCCAGAAATGGCAAAATACCCCCGCAGCCTGGGCAAAATATCCCTTTCAGGTCGAGACCTATCTGGCCAATCCCCGGGCGATTGAAGTCAACCGCCGCTATCTCGAAGAAGATCTCAATCGCTGTTTTCGCTCAAGTGATCTGGCCAATCACGATCTGAGCAGCTACGAAGCTCAGCGGGCCAAAGTGGTGGCCCAGGATCTCGGCGGCTGTGATTTTTTAATCGATCTTCACAATACCACCAGCAATATGGGAATGAGTCTGATCCTCTCTCGCGAAGAGGCGCTGGAGGACCCATTAATGCTGCAACTCTGCGCCTATCTGCTGCAACAAGATCCTTTGGTGCGGATTTATTACATGCCCCAAAATGCCAAAGACAGCCCCTATTTGCCCTCTTTGGGCCAGCGCGAACTGACCTTGGAAGTGGGCCCCATGGCCCATGGCACCCTGCGCGCAGACTTGTTTTTTAAGACTGAGCAGCTGGTACAAGCCATGCTGACCTTTTTGGCAGATTGGGAACGGGGAGAGGCCAAGGCCTACGAAGGGGAATTGACCGTTTACCGCCAGCTTGAAAACCTCGACTATCCCCGCACCCCAGCAGGCCACATGCGCGGCATGATCCACCCCCAACTCTATGGCCGGGATTATCGTCCCTTGTATCCGGGGCGCCCGCTGTATGTCACCTTTGAGGGGCTGGTGCTCAATTACGAAGGCGACGAGACCGTCTGGCCGGTGTTTATCAACGAACAGGCCTATTACGAAAAGGGCCTGGCGATGTCATTGACCCGCAAAGAGCAAATCCCGCTTTAAACTGTTTTTAAAAAGGTTTAAACACCAAAAAGAGGGCCAACCCCAAGGCCAACAGCCCCAATCCTCCGGCAATCATCCAAAGCAAAGGCTTTTTTCCGCCTTTGTCTGCTTGTCCCTCTTCCAACATGCCCGAGACATAATGGGCCATATTCTTGAGTTTCTGCAGTTTGGCCTGAATATGATCGGTGTCTTTTTTGTGCAGAGAGTATTTTAAGGCTTCGCGGTAGTGTTTGATCGCGGGTAAAAACTCTTCGTCGTCTTCAAATTGCTCGGCTTTTTCCATGTGTTCGCGGAATTTAAGCTTGCGCTGCTCTAACGTCTCCATTGCGCTCTCCCCCTTTAAAACCATCGGATCGGTTCAGAAAAACAGATAAGATGATCCCATCATAGGTGCTTTAGCAAGTGAACACAAGCGCTCAGCGGGGAATCTTCCAAATGCCAATGCCCATCGGGGCCAGATCAGCCAAATCGGCTTCGGCAAAAGGCTGGCTGATCGTCCATTTTTCACCGGGCACATGGCTCCAGAAATGGCCCACAGCAGGAGTTCGGGGATTGGTCACATCGTGAAAAGCGAGGTATTTGCCGGGAAAACGCCGGTTGATTTCAAAATCTGCCAGCACCGCGTCCAGACCATGGGCCCCGTCAATCAGAACCAGATCAATCGGGCCCAATTGCTCGCGCCACTGCACATAGGCCTGAGAGCAGGAGTCGCCCCAAAAACAGGCGGTTTCAGTGGGCACCTTTATTTCAACCCCAAATTTATCTGCATCGCGGATATCACAGACTGCAACTTTCTCAAATTGAAAAAGTGAATGCAGCAGCGAGACCAATTTGCCACTCCAAATGCCAATTTCCAAATAGGAGCGAATCTGGTGGGTTTCGATCCACTCACAGAACGCAACCACGTCAGCCCGGTTTTGCAAAATAAAGGGATAAGGGAAATTCCAAGTGCGATAATTCGCCTCACATTCGGCATCCCAAAAGGACCAGCCCTGAATTTCTTGATTAAAATCGCGCATTTTGATACTGCCTCTCCCTTTCAGCCTACTGCATGGCTCGGCCAAAGACAATCTCAAACAATAATCAACAGCAAGTTAAAAGTAATTGCCATTGTCTTGATATAATGTCTGAATTAAGGCGCGACTCAAGGGAAAAAATCATGACGCAAACCGCTGCTGAAGAGCGCTGGCTGAACTATTTACGCCAGCAAAAACAGTACTCCCAGGCTCAGGCCGATGAATGTTTTGGCCGTTGGCAGGCCCGCCGCCAAAGCCTGGCCGACAAGGTCAAAGGCATCGTCTGTCGGGTAGATAACAAGACCCTGATTCTGCATATTGAACAATTTCCAGGCGGAGAAGAACGCGCACGGATCGCCTTAAGCGATACCCGCCCCTCACCCGAAAGCCTCAGTGGGCGGCGGCAGTGGGCCTGCCTTGATGAACACGGGCACTACCTCAAACCGATCTCCCTGGATGAGAGCGCCATGCCCGAATTGGTGATCACCCGCAGTTTCAGCTTTATCACCGCCAGCAGTATTCACACCCACCCTCTGATGATAGAAAGCCGCTTTCTGCTCGATGCCGTACAGCACGACAAACGCCCGCATACCGTCGATCTCTATCTCTCACCCGACAGCGAAATGCTCTTTGCCGCTCACCGCCAAGCCGGAGAGATCTTGGTGATCTCTCTGCGTGATTACGAGATTATCGAGCGCTTTCAAATTCGCAAACCCGGCAGCAACCGCACCCTCAATGTCTGTTTTGACAGCAAGGGCGAAAAGGCGTATATCACCGACAATGAAAGTGTCCAGCTCTGGATCATCGAGCTGGACTCACTCAAAAACCGGATTTGGAAATCGGGTCTGGGCATTTTGGGCAATCTCATGCCCGCCCCCGACCCCCGTTATCTCTATCTCTGCACCCAGCGCCCGCAGTTCAGCCTGCTCTATTTCGACACCGAAACCCTGAGCACCCCCTATTCGGTTGAGATCAAAGGGGATTCTTGGTGCATGCAGCGAATTCTGCCCTGCGACCCAATGCAGCTCAGCCCCGACGGCAAATTGCTCTATTTTAATACCTGGACCGAAGCTGCAGGGCTGCGCACCCCTTTGATCCACGTGATCAAAACCAGCAGTGTACGCACCCAGCGCAGCTTCCCGATTCAAGATGGCAGCCAACCCGCCATGCTCGGCCACAGCCGCCCCAACCCGTTGCATGAGCAAGAGAAACTGGATTTTCAAAGCTTTTTGCTGCAGGAAAACATTCTCACTGAGGCAGATTTACAGGCCCCGATTGAAGAGGCCTCAATCGAACTCAAACAAGAGCGCAAAGCTGCGCCACCACGCAAAAATTTCCAGGTCTATCAGCCCCCCAAAGAAGACCCCACGCTCTGGGACCAAATTGGTCAAGAGGCCGAAGAACTGGATCTGCCCGCTGAGGCCGAAATTGCAATTGTCGATCTCTTAAATTGGGCCTTTTACCGGATTACCCTGACCAATTTGCTCTTGCACAACGATGAGGTCAAACGCTTAAAAAAACTGGCCCATGAACTGCGCAAACAATTGCGCACGAAAAAAGTCGTCTTGGCTGAACTCGACGATGTGATGGGCAAACACTCCCTGCGCACCCCGATTTCGCGCGAGGCCGTGGCGTCGTTGATCAAACAGGCCCGCCTGCGCGGGGATTCTGTGCGCTTTGAAGATATCTGCCCACTCTGCGAAACGCCCCTGGAACAAGACGACGGTTTGGCCTGCCCTGCCTGTTTTTACCGTTTGGATCTGCCCGAAGAAAGGGATATCCGCCACAAACTCAGCGCAGAGACTTCAAGTCGTCTGTTTGCGGGCCAGATGGGAGTGGTCTTGCCCGGCCAGAACCGTTTTTACACCATAAATGTCTGGCGGCAATTGCTGGGGGTCTTCGAAGGCAAATCCGCTGAAATTGGCGAAATTGCCCATGTCACCGTTTTGCCCAACCACAATTACCTGGTGGCGGATGCCAAGGGCAATAAAGTGGCTGAGTACAGCCCCGGCGGCGAACAGATCTGGAAAGCCAAACTGGCCTTGCGCCAGCCTGTGATGGCCACCTTTCAGGTTTTCTCAGAGGGCGCCACAACACAAGAAGAGCGGATGATCATCGTCGATCAGGGCAATCAGCGCGTGCTCGAACTCGACCGTTCGGGCCGCCATTGGCGGCGCTACCCGACGCTCAAAACCCCCGAAGCCGACAAACTGAAAACCCCCTGCGATGTGCAGCTCACACCCACAGACAGTTGGCTGATCGCCGATCCCGGCCGCAAAGAGGTACTGGAGATCAATGCCCGTGGTGAACTCATGCGCAGCTTTGGTGCCGAACAGGGGATTCAACACCCGATTCTGGCCCGGCGTCTGCCCAACGGACATACCTGGATCGTCGACAGCGATCTTCAGGCCTGCCTGGAGCTGAGCCCCGAAGGCAAACGCTTGCGGGCGGTGCGCTATTGGCCGCCAGAACCCATTCATGGTGCCCACTGGAAAGACGAAGCGGCCCCCACCTGGGTGACCCGCCTGCACAATGGCGATTTGGTTTTTGCAGGTGAAAAAGTCATGATGCAGTTCAGCCCCGACAAAGAAATCACCCGCTGGGTGCAGGGGTTTCCCAATTCCACAGTCTCTGATCAGTCCCTGCTCAAGGCCCAGTTCCGCTCTCAATCGAGTGCTGAGCTCAAACAAAAGAAACTGGCCCAGATCAAAGCAGACCTCAAAACCATTCACCTGCTGGCCGAAGAGAGTGAGGAACATCTCGAAGGCCTGGCTGGTTTTATGTTGCAGCTCAAAGCCAAAGCTGGAGACTTCCTTGTGCCCCCCGGTGAATTGGGGAATGCCATGTATTTCCTGCTCGAAGGGGAATTGGAAATGGTCTCAGCCGAAGAACAGGGAGCCGTGATCTTTACCGTCAAACAGGGAGAGATCTGCGGCCAACAGGCCTTCTCCGATCAGCAAAAAGTCGAAAAACCAGGGATGCGGGCCGTGAGTGATCTCAAGGCCCTGTATTTGGAGCGCGGCGAATTTAAAAAAGCCGTGGTCAAATTTCCCAAACTCTTTCAACTGGTGCGTTCGATCGATGCCGATCACCAGCGCCTGTTTAAGAACTTTCGCGAACGCAAAACCCTGGCCTTGCAAGAGGAATTGCGCTCCAAAATTGCAGGGCACCGCATTCGCGAGTTTCCGCTGTTTCAAGGGGCTGAAGAGGCCTTCTTTGAAGAACTCTCGCACCGGGTTCACCCCATGGCGTATATGCCTGAACACGATGTCTTTGGTCGGGGAGAATCAGGTGGATCGCTGTTTTTGCTGCTGGAAGGCCGGGTTAGTATTCAACGCAAAGGCGACAAAGCGCCCGTAGTGGAATTGGAAGGGGGCCAGATTTTCGGAGAAATGTCGGTGATCTTAAACCAGCCCCGCTCGGCCACTGTGCGCACCGAAGATTATTGCAAAGTCTACGAACTGGATATCCGCCATATCAACGAATTGGGCCAAAAATTTCCCTGGTTTAAACAAAAGCTGCAAGAGATAGCCGAAAGCCGCCTCCAGCAAAACGCCAGCGATTTAGCGGCTTTTGAAACCCGTGTGGGGATCAACCGCCCAGATTTGCCACGGGTGGATATTTGGGCCTTGGTGGAAATGCGGGGCGACGAATTGGTGTATATGCCGAGCCTCTTGCAAGACATCGTGGTTGGCTATTCCTGGCAGGGAGAAATGCTCTGGCATTGGGGCAAAGAGAGCGGCAAAGAGCTGTTTCAGCCTTACCGCATCGCCCTATTGCCAGACAGCCTCTTGGTGACAGACACGGGCAATGGCCGGGTGCTGGAAATAGAGCGCGAAACCCGCAGTGTGCGCAAACGCTGGCGTGGCTTGCAAAATCCCCGCAGTGCAGCCTTGACCAAAGAGGGGTTTCTCTTGGTCGCAGAAGAGGGCAAAGGCCGCTTGGTGACGCTGACTTCAGATAGCCAAGTCAATTGGGAATACACGCCTTCCCAGACGGGTTCTCGCCCCCATTATGCCGAAGTCACAGCCGAAGGTTCTGTGCTCTTTGCCGACGCCGGATTGCACCAGGTCTGTGAGATCTCACTCAAAGGTGAAATCCTCTGGTCGTGGGGCGAGCAGGGTGAAAGTGGCAATGGCACCCACAATCTCAAAGAACCCAGCTTTGCTCACCGCCTCGAAGATGGCAGCACCTTGATTGCAGATACAGGCAATCACCGCTTGGTCTGGGTGCGCCCCGAAGAGGAGCCCCACCTGATCAAAGGCAATCTCTCAGATCCGCTGATCTCCCCCATGCATGTCGAAATTCTGTCCAATGGCGAGTGGCTGGTCTATTCTGCCAGCCCCGAAAAGGTCGTGAGGCTGAGCCGCCGTGGCGAAAATATCTGGAGCGCCAGCCTGCACTCAAGCAATCCCCAAAGTATGCCCGCCCCTTCTGTTACAGCAACATCGTCGGAAGACCGCTGGATTTTGGACATGGACCGTCTGCAGGAATTGGAAGGCGGGCCCAACGAAGCGGCAGAGATCACTGTCGAACAGGAATTACAATCCGACAGCAGCCAGCCTGTGGTCTCAGAAGTGCTGCAGGCCGAGCTTGAAGAGCGGGCCCAGCGCTGGCAGGATTTGGATCTGGAACCAGAAAGCCAAGAAGAAGGTGATAGCCGCTGGAAAGGCCTGGACTTCCTTGATGAAGCAGCCCCCGAAGTCACAGCTGAAACAGAGAGTGAAAACCTGTTTGCAGAAACTGCCACACCTCTTTCAGAAGCAGCCAACCAGGCCTTTGCCTTCTTGGATGAAGAACCCGAACTCAAACCCTCAGGCAGCCTGTTTGAACTTTCAGAAGACGCCCTGTCTTTCTTCGACGAAGCTGAAGCCGGACAAACCATCATGCATATCCCCGAAACCGAGACCAGCGCAGAGACGGGCCTCTCTGCACTCAGCTCGGACAGTTTCGATTTCTTGGACGAAGATCGGCCCAATCTCAACCAAACGGTGATGCAAATGCCCACAACAGCGCCCATTGACCCCCCTGAAACACCTGACAATCCCTTTGGCTTTTTGGATGCGGTTCTGCCCAGCGAAAGTGAGACCCAAGCAGAAACCGAAGCAGAAACCCAAGCAGCAACCGAAAGCCCTGCCGAATTTTCAATTCGCCTGGTAGCAGAGCCAGTGATTGAAGTTGAGCAAAAGGTCTATGCTGCTTATCAGCCGATTTTTGGGGATGAAGACCCCTTGGCGATAGCCCAGGTAGCACCCGAGGAAACCGCCCCAGAAACAACACAAGAAGCGACACAAGAAATGGCTTTGCCAGAGCGCGAGCTTGTCCCCAGCCTGGAGGCCCAATTGGGGGACTCTCTGGTGCATTATTTTGCCCCAGAAGCCGCCGAATCTTTGGATGAATACCGGCTGGAAGCCACACCTGTAGACGAGTTAGATCTCACGCCAGCCCCACGCAGACCGATCGAGATCGAAGAAGAAGATCCCGAAACAGCCCTGCCCTCACCTGCGGAGCTGGTTTTTCTCGACGAAGACGAGCCCGCCCTGACCCGCGAAGAAATGATCGCCCGTGAAGCTGAGGAGCGGCTGGCTGCCATTCAGAATATTTCTGTCGCCGATCCCGATGCCGAAGACGAAACACCTGCCTACACACCGATCTTTTTGAGTGATGCCCTTGATCATGAACTGGTCAAACATGAAACAGAAGCGGAATCCGAGTCAGAAGACTAAAAAAGTATTTACATTTAAGTAAAATTATTTTATAATCCATGTTATTACTTCTCAGGAGTTTTGACATGCAAAAATGGGTAATGGCCTCTCTGGTATTCAGTTTAACCCTGGGTTTGGCTGCCTGTGGCCCGGCAACCAATTCACCCACCTCGCCCTATCCCATGGCAACCCCCAGCGCATCCTCTGCTGGGGCTGATGCTTTGGCCCAATTGGTCAATCAAGAGTCTCTTTCCCCCGAAGAGCAGCGCATTCGCCTGAATTTGGCCCGCGAGGTCAAACTCAATTTTCCGCTCAAAGTGGCTGTGCTCTTTTACAATGCCTCGCAGCTCAACCCCTCTGATCAGCAAAAAGTCTTTGAGGGCCTCAAAAGCACCTTTAAAGACTCAGGCATGGTGCGCGAGACGATTCAAATTCCCCCCAATCTCGTCAGCAATCTCTCGATGGATTTTATGCGCCAGCTTGGCTCGCGCTTCAAAGCGGATATTTTGTTGGTGGTCACTGGCAACCACGATTTTGGCCGCTCTCCCAGTCAAAACCTGAATTTCTTTGAGCTCTTTGGCGACAAAGGCTTCTACGAGAGCAATATCCGCCTGACAGGCCTGGCCATCGACATTTACACGGGCAGCTACCTCAACCCTTTGACCGCAGCCGCACTCGGTGGCCCCAAAGGGCTCTCCCCCTCTGACACCAACTTCAAAGGCGAGTCGTATGCCCTCAAACGCGAAAGTGAAATGGCTGCCTGGAGCAAACTCAGCAAAGATTTTGTTGAGATGTTGAGTGAGGTCAAACGGGAATCGGATCTCTTGCCGCCCCGGCCCAGTGCCACGCCGCTGCCCAGTCCACAACCCAGTCCGCAACCCAGTCCACAAACCAGTGCCAGCCCAGCTCCCAGTGGGAATGTTTGAAGCCCAAGAGGCTTTCCGGCAAGCCCCCATTGCAGGTCGCGGAATCCCGCCAAGCCGCTGATTTATCTTTTGCGCGTATGTGCCACAAATCCTGTCTGCCCAGCCACTTTTCGGGGTATGATAAAGCTACCAGAATGGATTTCAACTAGCTTGGAGGTGGCGTGATGACAGATTCAGGCGCAACCCTCGCGGAGGACGACTTTTCGGGCCTATCTGCCTATGAGCGGGCAGGCCTTGAAGGCAAAGACCCGCGCTGTATCCCAATTAAAATTGACGCACCCCTGCCCGTGGGAGAGGCCATTGTCGCCCCCGAATACAGCGCGGCAGAGCACGAAATTTGGTCGTTTTTGTACAAACGCCAACGCGAAATCCTACCAGGAAGGGCCTGCCGAGCCTATATGCAAGGCCTGGAAGCATTGCAACTGCCAAGCGACCGCATTCCCGCCCTGAGTGAACTGAGCTTGACCCTCGAAAAAGCCACACATTGGCGTGTGGCACGCACACCGGGCCTCTTAAACGAGCAGGACTTTTTTGAGGCCCTTGCCAACCGGATTTTCCCCTCCACCGACTATATTCGCGAGCAACACGAATTGGACTATACCCCAGCCCCGGATCTCTTTCACGATGTCTTTGGCCACATGCCCATGATCACCGAACCGGATTTTGCGGATTTTTATCAGCGCTACGGCCAGGCCTCGCTCAAGGCAACAGGGGCCAATCGGCGCAAACTGGAGAGCTTTCACTGGTTCACAGTTGAATTTGGCCTCGTCAAAGAAGACGGTGAGCCGCGTATTTATGGCAATGGTATTGTCTCTTCGTATCAGGAGACCTTTCACGCCCTGGGCAGCGAAGTCGAAGTCAGGCCCTTTGACCCCGAGGCCATGGGTCAGCAGAGCTACGAGGTCTGGCATGTGCAGCCGATTCTCTATGTGGTGGATTCCTTTGAAGCACTCAAACAGGGCTTTGAAGACTGGGCCGGGGGCCAATTGGGACTGCTATAGACCTGATTTAGACCTGCTCTAGATCTGTTGGGACTCAGCCTCAAAACGCTTAAACACCAGACTGGCGTTGTGGCCACCAAAGCCCATATTGTTGCTCAGCACTGCCCGCACAGGCATTTCCCGTGCTTGGCCCGGCACATAGTCCAGGTCACAGGCCGGATCGGGCTCTTCGAGGTTGCGGGTGGGGTGCACCACCTGGTGGCGCAGACTCATGACTGACGCGATCGCCTCAATCCCACCGGCTGCGCCAAGCAAATGCCCGGTCATGGATTTGGTTGAGCTGATCGCCAATTGGCTGGCATGGGCACCAAAGATCTGGTGAATCGCCTTGGTCTCAGTGATGTCGTTCAGCGGCGTGGAGGTGCCATGGGCGTTGATATAGTCAATCGCTTCGGGGGACAGGCCCGCGTCTTTGAGGGCAATCGACATGGCCCGCACCAGGCCTTCGCCATCGGGCGAGGGGGCCGTGATATGGTAAGCGTCGCCGGTCATGCCAAAACCTGCCACTTCAGCCCAAATCTCAGCGCCACGGGCCAAAGCATGGTCGAGGGTTTCGAGAATCAAGACCCCTGAGCCTTCGCCCATCACAAAGCCGTCGCGCAGTTTATCAAAGGGGCGGCTGGCCCGCTCGGGCTCGTCGTTGCGGGTTGACATGGTCTTGGCCGAGGCAAACCCGGCCATACTCAGGGGCGTGATCGCCGCTTCGGTACCGCCAGTAATCATGGCCTGGGCTTCGCCGCGCTGCAAAATGCGAAAGGCGTCGCCAATCGCGTGAGAGGCCGAGGCACAGGCTGTAACCGGGCAATTATTCGGGCCACGCGCGCCGGTTTGAATCGCCACCTGCCCGGCGGCCATATTGGGAATAAACATCGGAATCAACAGCGGCGAAACCCGGTGTGGGCCTTTTTCGAGCAAAATCCGGTGCTGATCTTCGAGCACCTGCATGCCGCCAATCCCACAGCCCAGGCTGACGCCAATCAATTCAGCGTTCTGCTCAGAAATAGTCAGCCCGGCATTTTGCAGGGCCTCTAGGGCAGCGACCACCGCAAATTGGGTAAAGGGAGCCATGCGCCGGGCCTCTTTGTGACCAATCCAGGTATGCACGTCAAAATCGCGCACCTCTCCGGCAATCCGGGTGGGATAACCTGAGGTATCAAAGCGGCTGACCGGGCCAATCCCGTTGGCCCCCGCCAAAAGCTGGGGCCAAAAGTCCTTGAGATTGTTGCCCAGGGGCGAGATCACACCTGCTCCCGTCACCACAACCCGTTTTAAACAATCAAGCGGCATGCTGCTCGATATAGATCAAGGCATCGCCAACGGTTCTGAGTTGCTCAGCTTTGTCGTCGGGGATATCCAGGTCAAAGGCCTCTTCGAGAGACATAATCAGCTCAACGGTGCCCAGCGAATCGGCGCCCAGGTCGTTGATAAAATGGGCGTCGGGGGTGACTTGTCCGGCGTCTACACCGAGTTGCTCCACCACAATCCCACGGATTTTTTCTAAAATTTCTTCTTTGCTCATCAGATTGCTCCTTTATTTCATCACCATGCCACCGTCGATATTAAAGGTCTGCCCGGTGATATAGCGGCACTTGTCCGATGATAGAAATAATACCATTTCTGCCACCTCTTCACAGCTGCCAAATCGTTGGAAGGGAATTTTTTGTAAGAGTTCCGCGCGTTTGGCCTCGGAGATGCTTTCGGTCATTTCAGATTCAATATAGCCAGGGGCCACGGCATTGACGGAAATACCCCGCGAGGCCATTTCCAGGGCCACACTGCGGGTAAAGCCCAAAATCCCAGCTTTGGTGGTGGCGTAATTGGCCTGCCCTTCGTTGCCGACCTGGCCCACGACCGATGAGAGGTTGACGATCTTGCCGCTCTTTTGTTTGAGCATGATCTTGGCTGCGCGTTTGGTGCAATTAAACAGCCCGCGCAAATTGGTCGAAACCACGTCATCCCAGTCTTCGGTTTGCATCCGCAGCAAGAGCCCATCGCGGGTAATGCCGGCATTGTTAACGAGAATATCCAAGCGGCCCCAGTGGGCCATGACCTGCTCAAACATGGCCTGGACCTGATCCGATTGGGAAATATCTGCCTGAATGATCAGGGCTTCGCCGCCAGCGGCCTCAATCTGGGCCTGCACCTCGCGGGCGGACTCAAGTTGGGAAAAATAATTGATCACCACCCGCGCACCGGCTTCGGCGAGTTTGAGCACACAGGCCCGGCCAATGCCACGGGAGCTTCCGGTGACCAGGGCCACCTTGCCTGTCAGTTCAGCCATGGGGGATTTCCTTTAAGAAAGATAGTCCAGTATACCCCGGCAGAATTCAGATTGGATCGCGTTCAGACTTAGCCCGTCTTAAAAGCGAAAACCCACCGTCAATTGCTGGGCGCGGTAATTGGTGGACCACTCCTGGCCAAGCTCAACCGTAAAGTTTTGGTATTGCACGCCAATCCCAGCCTGCACCCCCACCCCCGCTGTGGCGGAGCCATGTAAATAACCGGCGTTGGCAGTGCCTGCGCCTTTGAGGTAGACGCCTTTGTTGTAATTGCCATAGACCGCATGTTTATAACCGGCGGTGGCCTGCACGCCGACATCCCAATTGTCGCCCGTGCCAGCAGAGACGCCAACCGTGCCAAAGATCGCACCTTTGCCTTTTTCGCCCATCGGACGCTCCATTTGCACCCCAACAGTGGCGGCCACGCTATCGTCTTTGCCGGTGACGACGCGGCGGAAGCCGGCCTGGTAGCCCACATTGGCCGAAGGGAAATAGTCGGTATCCCAGCCCAACTCGGCGTGGTTAAAATTGTTCAGGTTGCGGTAGAAGGTAAAGGCCTCTCCGGCATAACCGACGACTCCTTTGCCCTCGGCCAAGGTCACCCGTTTGACTTCGAGGCTCTGGCCTTGCAAGCGAATATCCAAATACTCTTTGTCGAGACCGGGTTTGGGGCTGAGACCGCCCGAAGAACCCACGGTCAGATAGCGCACGCCATCTTCGACCACTTCATCCGGGAAATGGGTGTGGCCCGACAGCACCGCTTTGACTTGGTACTGAGTCATGAGCTGGTGAAAGCGCTTGACCTGGGCTTCGTCGCGCATCACTGGCGAGGCCAGATTAAAGGGCAGGTGTTTGCCGAGTTTCACCGAGAGGGGCTCTTTGCTGAGCTTGGCGGGCACATGCATCGAAACCAGGGTGGGTTTGCCCGCATTGGCCTTGAGATCGGCTTCGAGCAGTTTAAATTGGTCTTCTGTCAGGGTTTCGTCTTCGTTGTCGAGCAGAATAAAATGCACGCCTTTGGCATCAAAGCTGCGAAAGGGGGGAACTTCGGGCAAAGGATCTTTAAACGGCCCGCGCAAATGGGCATCGTGATTGCCTGTGACCATGTACAAAGGCACAGGAAAGACCTGGCGGGTATTGTAAGCGCGTTTGATCTCCGGTTCGGTGCCATCGTGGACCCAATCGCCGCCATCGATCACCAAATCTGGGCGCTCGGTTTGCGTCTTCCAGCGAAAATCGTCGAGCAGATCGGGGTTGGAGTGGTTGTCTGAGAAGAAAAACAAACGCACATCGGGCACGGGGCCTTTGGCTGGGGTCGGAGCCAGTTGATCGCTGGGGTTGAGAACCGCCGTCTGAGCGGATGCAGCAGGCGCAAGTGGAGCCGTGGGTTGAGAGCCACGGGCAGAAACAGAGGAAGATGCCGGGGGGGATTGAATGGGCTTGGCTTGAATGGGCCGGGTCTGAACCGCTGCGATTTGAACTCCCATACATGCCCTCCTACTTCAGATAGGTTATTATCTGGTAAAGGCGAGGTAAACTTTCGTGTTTTTTTAAGATTTCTTACAATTTAACCATCAGCATTGAGCAGATAGCAGAAACAGCCGAAATAACAGCCGAAATAACAGAGAGAACAGAACCCAAGCGGGGAGAGACAAAAGGGGGGGGTTAAAAACAGAAACGGACCCTTGTTGAAAGGGCCCGAATTTGAAAAGTTGCGGAGGCCGGATTTGAACCGACGACCTTCGGGTTATGAGCCCGACGAGCTACCAGGCTGCTCCACTCCGCGTCGAAACGTATATATAGTTATAGCAAACCCACAAAAGGAGTGACAAGGGGATAGCGCAGATTGTGCCCAGCAAAAATCCGTCAAATGGTACAATCAAGTCAGAAATGTGAGGGCCCGTTCGAAGTGATCTATCCCGATTCTGTCTCTGCCGCACAAACCGCCCTGATTCGCCTGCTCCAATTGGCCCACGCCGGAGAGCAAGCCGCAGCCCTGGCGTATCGCGGCCATGCCGCCGCTTGGTGGTCCCGCAGAGAACGGGCTGAAATTGCCCAGATCGAAGCCGAAGAGCTGCAACATCGCAGTGCTGTCGGCGAGATGCTGAGCCAATTAAACGCCGGCCCGGATCCCAAACAGGAAAAAATCATGTGGGGTGTGGGCAGTTTAATCGGCCTGCTCTGCCATTTTGGCGGTTGGCTGATTCCCATGTATGGCGCAGGCAAGCTCGAATCTGGCAATATCTGGGAATACGAACATGCCGCCCGTCTGGCCCAGCTCGCGGGCCATCCAAACCTGGTTCCCCCCCTGCTGGAAATGGCCGAAGTCGAGTGGGAGCATGAGGCCTATTTCCGTTCACAAGTGAGGTCCCATTGGCTGGGCAAAGTTTTGCCACTCTGGAAAATACCCGCCGCCAAAGCCCAAATTCAAACAGGTTTTGCGGAGTTTATGCAAACACATTCAAACGTTAAGGAGACCTCCCATGCCTGATTGGCTCTCTGCCCTGCTTAAATCTACATTGGCCCGCGTTGGGCTGGTCTTGAGTTTCTTGCTCACAGGCTTCGTGCTCTGGGGGTTTCTGGCGGGCAACTCGATGCGCCCCCCCATGCCTCCCGTTGAGGCTGCTGTGCCCCCCGGATTACAAGCCGCGACCTTTGCCGGCGGCTGTTTTTGGTGTTTGGAACCCCCTTTTGACAAACTCGATGGGGTGATTTCCACCACGTCGGGGTATATGGGCGGCAGCAATAAAAACCCCAGTTATGAAGATGTTTCAAGGGGTTGGACGGGCCATGCCGAAGTTGTGCAGGTGATCTTTGACCCCAAAAAAGTCAGCTACGATAAATTGCTCTTTGTCTTTTGGCGCCAAATAGATCCCACTGCCCTCAACCGCCAATTTGTCGACAATGGCAGCCAATACCGCACGGCGATTTTTTATCACAGCGAAAGCCAAAAACAGGCCGCACTCAAATCCAAAACTGAGTTGGAAAAACTGAAAAAATTCAACAAGCCAATTGTCACCGAAATCACCCCGGCCTCGGCGTTTTATCCCGCCGAAGACTATCACCAAGACTATTACAAACACCACCCCTACCGCTATAAATACTACCGTTTTAACTCCGGGCGCGACCAATTTCTCGATCAGATCTGGGGCCGAAACCGCCCGCACTAAAACAGGCTAGACAAAGACCGACCAGATTAAATTAAAAGCGAAAACAGGGTTTATGTTAAGCTAGAGGCAGCATTTGAAAGCAATAAAGAAAAAACAGTGATCTCAGCCAGTACTGCTCGCAGTGAAACCTATCTCCAAGCCCTGAGGAAACGCCGCAAAACCCTCAGCGCCCGCATGAGTTTTGAACACGCACCGGATCTTTTGTGGCCGATTATTTCCAATACCGATCAGGTCAATGCCGCTGCGGGCATGCCTGCGGTCACGATCTTGACCCGTGCCCTGCCCCAAGGGGGCTCTGAATTGAGCGTGGAGACCACCGATCTGGGTCTGCCCCTGCGCTACGAAGAACTGCCTTATGAGTGGTCGGCCCCACATTTTTTAAGGGTAGAGCGGATTTACACCCAGGGCCCGGCCCTGTATATCTGCTTTGAAGTGCAGCTCACCCCCACGGCAAATGGGGGCTCAGAGGTGCTTGTGCAGATTCAGATTGTGCCCAAATTGCCGCTGTTTTTGCTGCGGCCCAAACTCAATGGGGTCTTAAAAAAGATTCTCAAGGTCTATGAGCAGGCTGCGCAGCGCTTGCGCGTGGCCCAGGCTCAGGCTGCTCAACGCACCCGGCCCGAACTGCCCTTTTTAAGCGACCCAAGCAAAAAAGCCACAGAGATCCAGGCCCTGATCACCAGTTGGGCCGCGCTTTCAGACGATCAGGACTTGCTGACGTGCATCGCCACCTATATCCACACCGCTCCGCCCCAGTTTGTGCAAAAGCTCAGGCCCTTTGAATTGGCCCAGAGCTACAAACGCGACCCCCAGAAAACCCTGGTCTTTTTTTTAGAGGCCACCGTGGCCGGTTTCTTTAATATGAGCTGGGATCTGCTCTGCCCCAGTTGTTTGGGCAGCAAATCGCGCGAGAGCCATTTAAAAGATATCAACCCCGAGGTGCATTGCGACGCCTGTGGCATCGATTTCGGCGTGCGCTTTGACGAAAATTTTGAGTTGACCTTTTATCCGGTGCCCACAGTGCGCGCCCTGAATGTCTTTGACTTTTGTGCAGGCTCGCCCGCCAATACCGCCCATTTGTTGGGTCAACACAATCTCTGGCCCAGCCAAAGCTGTGACTTAAGCGTTGAACTGCCACCTGGCAGCTACCGCTTTCGCTCGCTCAGCATGAAAAACAGCCAGTATTTTGAGGTGCTGCCCGAAGGCGGCAAAACCGATTGGCAATTGGACTTGCCCGAAGAACTCAGCCCGGTCCGCAGCTTAGAATTGGCCCGCAGCTTTCAATTGCAGGTCCATAATCCGCGCGACATCTTTCAAACTTTGCAGATCGAAAATCTGGCCTGGCGGGCCAACCGGGTCACAGCGGCGTATGTCACCAATTTGCAGGTCTTTCGCAATTTGTTTAGCTCCGAGGTGCTGCGGCCTGGGGTCAATCTCGAGGTCTCCAATTTGAGCATTATGTTTACCGATCTCAAAGACTCCACCGCGATGTATGAAATGCAGGGCGATGCCTTTGCCTTTAATTTGGTCCAAGAGCATTTTGACATCATGACCGCTTTGATCGCTGAATATGCAGGTGGGATTGTCAAAACGATTGGCGATGCCGTCATGGCCGTCTTTTCGGATCCGGTTCAGGCTTTGACCTGCGCCATTTGTATTCAAGAGGAGTTTCAGAAGTGGAACCGCGAATGGGGCAAAGACAGGCCCGATAAAAAAGTCATCCTCAAAATGGGTCTGCACCATGGGCCGAGCATTGCGCTCAACCTCAACGAGCGCCTGGATTATTTTGGCACCACAATCAACAAAGCAGCACGAATTCAGGGTGAGAGTATTGGCGAAGACATTGTCATCTCACAGGATTTTTTGGCCCTGCCAGGGATTCAACCCCTGCTCCCCGAGAGTTATTTTGAGATCACGCCCTTTGAAAAGAACCTCAAGGGCCTGAGTGGGCAAACGCTTTTGTACCGGATTGAATGGCGCGAAAAAGCGCAGCGCTAATACCTGCCACTGAGGCCGATCACAATCCCCAATCGCGGAATCACGCCCGTCAGCTTTGATTCATCTTGGAATGATGAAATATGACAAAAATAATACACAAACAATAATTTTATTTGACACAAATCTTGCACTGGGTTATTATCGCCATAGCCTATTTCGAGGTCATTGTGGTGAAAAAGTATCATTGGGTATTTGGAATGGTTTGCTGGGCAACAGTGGCGTGTCTACCTGAGAATAATCCGGGGAGTGTTGTTGCGGTAGAGCCTTCTGTTACGCCCCCAACAATGGCCTCTGTTTTAGACTCCCCCATTCCCGCCCTCATTCCTTCTCCCTCCCCCAAAACATATGAGACCGTTGAAAACAACGGTGGACGCTGTTTAAATATTGACTTTGAACAGGTCAAACCCGCTTTAAAATACCCTGTTGATCTGGCTGTTGCTCCAGATGGCTCAAAGCTCTACATTCTCAATAAACGCTGTGGAGATCTTCGCTCAACCCGCCCCCGTTTGAATGAGGAACCCTTTTTATTCGACGATTGTCCCCCTTATCATAAAATAAACCAATCAGATCCACGCGGTTATATTAGACCTGTTGCAATGAGTTAATGGCTGAGATAGAAGTTCCATAATCCAGCACATACTCCCAAAATATCGTTGTAATGACCAAAATCTTTAAACCTTAATCTGTTCGATAAAACCCGATACC
>JBIKWL010000135.1:0-14358 GCA_044356335.1 Candidatus Sericytochromatia bacterium | reverse complement strand
GACCAATTGCCTTTGGTGCGCCCACCCCGTGAATTGCAAGAACTTTTACCCAAAGTGCGCCAAGCTGAAAACAGTTTGCTCTACGTTTTGGGGCGCGATCCTTCGTCAGAAGAATTGAGTGATCATCTGGGTATTTCTGGTGAAAAGCTCGATGAAGTGCGGCACATGGAAAAAAACCATTTTCCTGTTTCCCTGGACCAGGAGTTGACTTCTTTCCAGGACAGCCATACCTCTGTTTTGGAGCAATTGGAAGACAAGCGCTATAAAAGCTTTCAATTGGCCCAGGAGGATCGCATTTTGGTGCAGGATGCCATGGGCAAGGTGCGTTTTCAATCCCGGCAGATTTTGGAGTTTGCTTTTTATCAGGATCTGACCCAAACAGAAATTTCCAAAAATTTGGGTATTTCGCAAATGCAGGTTTCGCGCCGCTTGAAAAAAGCGATGGGTGAATTGTGGGACACCCTCAATACCCGTGTTACTCCCTGGTAAGTTGGACAAGTCCTTCGTCTCTGTTTAAACCAGGAAGTTGCGGCCTTCGTCCATCAATTGTTGGCAGCTGCTAAAGGTGCGTGTGGTGTAGATTTTGCTAACGTCATAAATTTGCAGGGCTTTAAACGCCGGTTTTTCTGCAATTTTTTCCACGTATAAATGCAGCATTTCGAGTTTGGGCGCGCCCTGATTAAACTCGATAAACTGTCTTCCCACCTGCATAACCAGTTCTCCAGAGGGTTTTTCGACCGCGATGCCGACAATTTTATCGTACATGGTACGCAAATAGCGAAAGCGATAGACTGACATTATTGGCCTCCTTGAGCGGGAAGGGCACTCTTTTCTTTTTCCAGCTTGGCAATCAGCGCCTCTACATCTGCCCGATCTTTTTCTTTGAGTTGTTCTGGTGGTACCGCTTTTAAATAAGTTTGCAAAGAGGCAATGGCCTCTGTGAATTTGCCCTGATCGCGAAAAATCAAGCCTTTGACTTTGTGGGGCATCGTGGCTTTGGGATTGATTTTGAGCACGGTATCGAGTTGAACCAGGGCCTTGGGATATTCTTTTTTCAGGCTGTAAATCAAGGCCAGTGAAATATAGGCTTTTTCAAATTTGGGATCGACGGCCAAGGCCTGTAAATAGGCGTCTTGGGCTTTTGCATACGATTTTTGACCTGCAAAAATTTGGCCTTGCTGAAAAAAGTCTTCAGCACTGGTCTCTGCCCATGCTGGGGAAATCATCAGATTCAGGCTGGCCAATGCCGCCAAAAGTGTGAGCGAAAGGGCTTTCATTAATACATACCTCTGTTAATGGTCTCCGAGCAGGAAGAGATCGCCCATAAAGCGCATTTCTTCATGTTCAATGGGTTCGGGGTTGGCCACTTCGGCCATAATAAACTGTGATCCGTTTGGATCTTTTTTGCGGAACCAGCCCAATGAACGGGACATCGAGCGAATTTTGTGTTTGACTTCCTGCGGGATCGAGCAGGAGAGCATTTCTGCCGCGAGGCGATCGCAGAAGTCCAATTGGCTGTTCATATAATGGGAAACCAGATTGACGTAGTGGCGGTAAGCGATGCGGAAGTCGAGATGAAAATAATAATACATGGCGTCAACCAGTAAATTGAGGTTTTGTGGCTGCTGTTTGACCAATTCAGCCATATAGGTATAAGCACCTCGCATGATCTCATCGAAGAGATCTTCCATTTCCTGTTTAAAATAACCGCGCAAAGTGCGCTTCATAAACTCCATCATTTCCCCTTCGGGGCTGACAAAAGAATAGCGCTGGCTGAGGGTTTCCAAGGTGCGTTGAACGTTCATGACGCCAGCGAGATGTTGGAAGAGCTCGGGATAAAAGCGATTCATCAGGGCCAGCACGGCCAGCAGATGTTGGTCTGCTTTGGGGATTTCGTCGAGCATGATATAGGCGATGTACTTGTTGATTTTGTCGCCATAATCGTCTCCGGGCCATTCCAGAAATTTGAGTGTGGGTGACGGTGCCGCTTGGCTCTGGGCCGCCGGCAGGCCCTGTTGCAGGGCAAAGAGACGGGCTTGGCGGGTGGGGCCAGGATCTGCGGCCATTTGTGCGGGCTCTTTGCTGGCGATATGCTGCAGGGCCGAGGCGATCATGGCGACACAGAGCGGGTTACCGCCCGAGAGGCGGTGGGCAGAGACCACGACCTTGGGGTCGCTGATCTGGGTCTGGTGGGCGAGTAAATGACCGGTTTCAAAGACGGAGAAGGGATGCAATGCCACACAGGAGGCTACATTGCCAAATTCTTGCAAATAGGTGGTGTGTAAATCGGTTTCTCCAGCAATTACAAAGATCAGTTCTTTTTGAAAACTCTTTAAAAAACTGTGCCGGAACCACTCTTCGGAGCGTTCAAAGGTTTCAAAATTATCCAAATACAAAATGACGCGAAAATGGCTTGCCATTTGGTCGACGGCCTGTGCAAAGCGTTTGACAATTTCGCCCTTGGTATTGACTGTTGGCGGGGCTATCGGGGTTCTCTGAGCAGCCTCCATGGCTTGCATATTGCGGTTGACACTGCGGGCAATGTCTTTGACGTTTTGTTTGCCACCCGCACTTTTTTTAATATCGATGCTGGAGATCGAACCATAGGCTGCTTTGACTGGGTTGACCCGAACGGGCCCTGATGGAGCGGGGGCGGGGGCCGTTGTCGCAGGTAAATTACCGCCAGGAACACCTGGTGGCGACATGTCTTTGATTAAATTGTCCCAAAAATCAAAGACGGGCTGAAAATGGGTTTTGAGCTGTGGTTCGGTGGTGACCACGGCCCGTGTCAACTCAACCACAAAACTCTCTTCAGCCGTGGCCTCAGATTGCGCAATTTTAGAGCAGTCAAACCAAATGTCTAAAGGCTGAAAGCCCAGTTCTCCCCGTTCGCAATCTTCATATATGGTGCGCAGCAAGGTACTTTTGCCTGAACCGACTGGGCCGTAAAAATAAAATAAATTGGGATAATCTCTGACTTTGAGCCCTGAGCTGACACGGTTCTCCATCTGGCGGATGGCATATTTCACTGCGGCTATTTCAGCTCTTCTGCCAATCAGTCCCGAATAGAGTTTGAGAATCCCCGCTTTTTTTCGCTCAATAAAACTCACGCTGTCCGCCCTGGTTATAGAGTAAGATATCTAGCCCATTTTAACATGCTTGCTCTGATCGCTCAGGAGAAACTCGCTTCACTGGCATTGCCATCTAGAAGAGCAATGAATCAGGGCTTACTTGTCTTATACCCACTTATCGACAAAATTTAAAAAACGGCAAACAGGGCATCTGTTACAATGACACAACTTCTTTGAAAACAGGCCGAATTTGAGTAAAAGTATTCCGGTTCAATCGATTATGCATCCTGGCTTGGAGTGTGCCCCTGCTGACTTAAGTGTGGCAGAAGTGGTGGCGTTGATGCACCAACACCGAATTGGAGCGATGATCATCGGTTCACCTGCTGAGATGGTGGGTATTTTTTCGGAACGGGATTTGCTCAATAAAGTGGTGGGGCCGGGACTGGATATCCACACCACCTCAGTCAAAACCGTGATGACTGCTTCGCTTTTGACCTTGCCCGGCGAGGCCGATATCAATCAAGCGCTGAAATTGATGGAAAACCACAATATTCGGCATTTGCCGATCGTCGATGCCGCGGGCTGTGGGATAGGCATGTTGGGCATGCGCGACCTGATGAAGACCATGGTTCAGCATTTGGAACGAGAAAACTCATCTTTGAGCCAATTAGACCGGCTCAAAGATGAGTTTTTGGCCAACACCTCACACGAATTGCGCACACCGCTCAATGGCATTATCGGCATTGCCGAGTCGATGCTCGATGGTGCCACAGGTGAACTGAGCGCCACTCAGCTGTATAATCTCTCTTTGGTGGTGGCCAGTGGTCGCCGATTGGCCAATTTGGTCAATGATATTCTGGATTTCTCGAAACTCAAGCACCGCACCTTGGAACTGAATCTGCGTCCGGTCAGTTTGCGCTCATTGGCCGACGTGGTTTTAACCGTTTTGATGCATCTCACCCACAACAAACCCCTCAACTTACACAATGCCATTCCGACAGAGATGGTGGCCGTCTTGGCCGATGAAAATCGCTTGCAGCAGATTCTCTACAATCTGGTGGGCAATGCAATCAAGTTTACCGATTTGGGGTTGATCGAAATTTCGGCCCGCCAAGTGGGATCACAAGTCCATGTCTCTGTCTGCGATACGGGGCGGGGAATTCCCCAAGACCAAATCATGCGTATCTTTGAGTCGTTTGAGCAGGGGGAGGGTGTGATTGAGCGGGAATTTGGCGGTACGGGCATTGGGCTGGCCATTACCCGTCAATTGGTGGAATTGCACGGGGGGCAGATTTGGGTTGAATCTCAGCCTGGAGAAGGCTCTGTGTTTACCTTTGGTTTGCCAGCCTCGGTGGACTTGGCGGAACCCCTTTACCAACCCCTGGCCAACGAGGAACTCTCACAGCTTCAGTTTTATCACGATGAGGCCCCGCTCTTTGCTGAGTCCGATGGTGTTCCCGCTGAAGGAGCCCGTGGGGATGGTTTCCGGATTTTGATTGTTGATGATGAGCCGATCAATGGTCAGGTTTTGGCCAATTTGCTGTCTCTGGAGCATTACCAGATTTTTCAGGCCCGTGATGGAGATGAGGCCTTGCAGGCCTTGGACTCAGATACCCATTTTGATTTGGTCTTATTGGATATTATGATGCCCCGCATGTCGGGCTATGAGGTCTGTCGCCAGATTCGCCAGCGCTACCCGGCCACAGAGTTGCCTGTGGTGATGCTGACGGCCAAGAATCAGGTCTCGGATCTGGTCGAGGGCTTTCAGATGGGGGCCAATGACTATCTCACCAAACCCTTTTCGAAAAATGAGCTGCGGGCGCGGATCAAGACCCATATTGAATTGGCCAAGATCAATATGGCTTACAGCCGGTTTGTTCCCCGTGAATTTTTGGGCTATTTGGGCCATGAGAGCATTGTGCAGGTGCGCTTGGGCGATCAGGTACAAAAACAAATGACGATTTTCTTTACAGATATCCGTTCGTTTACGACCTTGTCTGAGACCATGAGTCCCAAAGAGAATTTTGACTTTCTCAACTCCTATCTCCGCCGCGTCAGCCCCGTGATTCGTCAAAACCGGGGCTTTATTGATAAATATATTGGTGATGCGATTATGGCTCTTTTCCCCGAGAGCCCGGCTGATGCCATTGAAGCCGCTTTGGAAATGCTCGATGTGGTTTATGCTTATAACCCCAGCCGCATTGCGCGCGGCTTTGAGCCGATTGAAATTGGCTTTGGCATACACACAGGCTCACTGATGCTGGGCACCATTGGTGAAAACGAGCGCATGGAGGGCACGGTGATCTCCGATGCGGTCAATTTGGCCTCACGCATGGAGGGTCTGACCAAAATTTATGGTGCTGCGATCATTCTCAGCGAACAGGTTTTGGCCCATCTGCCCGAATCAGAGAAATACCCCTTGCGCCCTTTGGGGCAGGTGCGGGTCAAAGGCAAAAATAAATCGGTGCGAATCTTTGAATTGATCGATCGCCGAGACACACCCGGAAATCGTCTGAAACGCACGACCAGCGAACGCTTTGCTCAGGGCTTAGCGGCGTATGAACAGGGACTTTATGATGTGGCCTTGCTGGCGTTTGACGAAGTCAAAGCTCTGAATCCTGGGGATTTAGCGGCGGAGTTGTATGTGAACTTTTGTCAGCAGGCCCAGGCTTTTGGGCCAGAAGATGGCCCCAGCAAACTCTATTCAGATATCAAAGGCCATTGAGTTTTCGTATTTTAAGGCCTCAAAAAGAAAGCCCCCGCATGCGGGGGCTTTCTGGTTTCTACGCTATTGGGACAGGGTCTTCTACGCTATTGGGACGGTTCTCTCTACATCAACGGTCAGATTTTTGGCTTATCTTCTGGCAGGAAAGGTGTTGATCATGTTCAGCATGGTCATCCACAGGGGACGGTGCTGGACCCACATTCTTTCCACATCGGAATAAGCCGGGCGGAAGCTGCTGCCCACTTCCATGCCCATCGAGAAGGCACGGTGTTTGACATAGCCATAATCATCGGTTGTACCCGTGGTTGGGTAAAGCAATGTCAGGCTGGTGCCACCGTCATAGCCAATTTTGCTAAAGGTGGCATTGTACAGGTTTTTGTAAATATTGACTTCGGGGATGGGTTTTTCGGTGGAACCAATCGGCCAGAAGAACATATCGCCGTAGGCGTGGATATCCACAGAAGCGGTGATTTTTTTGCGGGTATACATATTCTGGACAGCCTGGGTTTCGGGCTCAGAAGCGGCACTGGGACCACTGTAAGTCTCACTACCGGGGCTGAGCAGACCGTTTTTCCAACTGCTGGGTACGTTCATGCCTTGATAATTCCAGTAGGCATCAAAATTGCGGTTGATGTCGACACCTGAGCCATTGAGGTTTTTCCGTTGCCAGCTATTGCCCTGTTCAACTTGAATACGTCCGTCGACGTTGACCATGGGCAAGACAACCAACTCGCGGGTATTGACCAATTCGGTGACTTGGGGATCTTTGCCATATTGACTGAGCAATTCTTCAACCAAACGCATGGTGAGTTCAACCGGTGCCAATTCACGGGCGTGAACACCAGAGGTGAGCATCAGGGTTGGTTTGGCGGTGCGGTTCTGTTTGTTGGTGACTGAAATGGACCAAATATCGTTCTGAGGGGCTTTGCCTTGGGTTTTGAGCCAGCTATCACCGACGTCTTCCAGGGTGACCAGATTGGGGTACTGAGCGGCAAAGGCTTTGAGCTTTTCGGTCATTTGGGCGTAGGTCATGTAGCCGCCGGGCAGGCCACCGCGCACGTCCATGCTGGGCTCACGGCTTTGAGTGACTTGTACGCCTTGGGCTTGCATCGCCTGGATTTCGGCTTGGGTGACGCGGGCTTTGGCTGTTTTCTGGGCTGGCTGTAAACCAAAGAGATCCACACCGGCAGTGCCCATATTAATAATTTGGTTGCGGTTTTGCCAACGTACTTCCACCACCTGCTTTGGTTGACCAGCAGCAAAAGAACCCACTGTGGCAGGATTGTTGCCAGGCAAGAAACCCTGAGGCAGGGACTGAATGCCACTGCAAGAGGCCAGGAATACACTTGATAAAAGACCCAATCCGACGATACTGCGTTTTTTCATAATTACCTCAGTTAATTTCAGTACACCAATCACAGTTTACAACTTAAAGATAGTCGCGGGAATATCCTGCTTGATCTCAAAGCTTTTTAACAAATAGCGCAGATAAGGTTCTGTGCCAGTACCTTCAAAGGCTTCCCAGTAGCGAATGGCATAGGTTTTGGGGTCGTAGGCCATGTGTTCGTACTGGATACGGCTGTCCAGCGTGTTGGGGGCGCTGGCCGTAATTTTGGCGACGTAGGTTTCCTGTCCGTCGACCGTGGTTTTGCCAATCAATTGGGCAGAATAAATCGGTTCAGCCAAGCGTTTGGCCATGCCAATAAAATCCGTTTGGTAAAGGGCGTAATTATTGACCGACGCGATTTGGTCATCTTTTTGATCCAGTTCGGTGGTAATAAAACTCAATGCGCCACCGGGTCTGACTTTGACCCGTTTGGAGCCCACGTTATAGAGCAATTTGGTGCCTGCGTTGCGGGGAGAGCTCGCCAAGACTTCGATTTTGACTTGGCTGCCCATTTTGTAAAAATGCAGGTGGTTTTCGGTTTTTTTACCGCTCTCCAAACCGCGCTCACTTTGGTGGGCGACTGCTTCGAGAGCGTTGGCATTGAGAATCCGGCTCGAAATTTCTTGCAAGATGTTGGTTTTGCTGGGGGGAGCGACTGTCTCTTCGGCTGAAGCCTTGGGTTTTGTGGGTTTTGTGGGTTTTGTGGCTGTTTTGCTGGGTGCAGGCCCTGTGATATCACTGGGTAAGGACCCTTCGTCTGAGCTTGCGACAGAGTCAGACCCGCTGGGGCTTGAGCCCTTTTGCAGGGCATCAATGCGCCCTTTGATCGATTGAATAGAGCTGAGAATGCTTTGCATGTCTTGCGCGGCCTTGGCGCTGGGAGCAGGGGGCTTTGCGTATTGGCGGACATAGCTGGCCTGTTCTTCGGTGAGTGGCAAGGTCTCTAGCGATGCTGTGCTACGACCGCAGGCTGCTAAGAAAAGCAGGCTGACGCTCAATAAACCAATCACACGTTGTCGGTACATGGAAAACCTCTGGAACAGGATAGGGATTATATAGATTAAATTTAGATAAACTTGCGTTTAAATCGCAAGTTAACCAATTTTGATACGAATGGTGTGGCGCAGGGGTTCGTGGCTGTTTTTGTGAAGGGGGCCGTAGAGGGAGTCGGCATGGACTTTGTCACAGGCATTGCGGACTTTATCCAGTAATTCATCGGAACCGCTGCGTTCGCTGAGTTTGCGCAGAATATCCAGATTGATCTGTTTGCCTGCTGCGCCCGTCATCGCTGGAGCAAGGTGCTCACGGGAGCGGTATTTGCCAGGAATGGAAATCAACTCGCTGGCTTCGAGCAGGGCAGTAGCCTGAACTTTGCTTGTGGGGCGCGCTTTGCGGGGTTTACGGCACTTTGCAGGGTCGATTTCGTCTGAGGTGCTGCCGTGGCTAATGGCCGTGCGCAAAGTGGCCAAACGGGTTTCTTTGTGGGTCTCGATTTCTTCGAGACAGTGGGGATCTGTCAGACTGCGGGAAGAGATACACTCACCGGTGCGGCCCAAGCTGCCAGAAAAATTTTCAGACACCCATTCTGCGTTCTCGGCTTCGGCCTGCTCTTCGACAAAGTCAAAGCTCAACATGCAGGGCTGACCTGATGGCAAAGTCAAAGGACCCGTGCGACTGTGGCGGGGTTGGGGTTTGCCGAATTGTTCAATCAGGTGGAGAACGCGGTTCATTTTGCCTCGAAAAGGTGTTTCTTGATTATCATATAGTTAAGCTAGGTTAAAACTTGCTTAACCATGTCATAAATTTATCACAAGATTACTTAACTTTGCAATTTGAATTCCCTGTGTTTTTGCTGAGAATTTCCTGAGAGCTTAGTAAAAGGGTTAAAATGACGATCATGAACAAATATCTTTTCTCTCTTGGCCTGTCTTTTTCTCTCTTGGCCTGCACACCTTTAAATGCTGTTAAGATGGATTTTCAGACCGTCACAGTGCAATCCTCAACCGCAACGCCACGGATGTTGGTCGAAAAAGGCCGCACCCAACTCGACTTTGGCTCAGGTGATCGCCGCCTGACCTTTCAATTTTCACCGGAGTCCGTGAAAAAGGTCTTTGGGCTCAAATCTTTGGCCGATTTTCAGTTGGCAGAAGGTACGCTGCAGGTGGGAGAGACTGTTTTGCAACTCAGGGTCAAGCCCGAAAGTCTCAAAGAAGATCTCTCTTATGCACTCGAATTGATCGGGCTGGCTGAAAATACGCGGATTGTGCTGCAAGGCAAAGCCTATGACCCATCTGGCAAAGTACTGGGTGAACTGAATTACAATCGGCTGATCACCCAGCCCGTAGATAGGGTCACTCTGGAGCAAATGTTAAACACCCTTCAGACAGATATCAACACCAAACGCTGATTTCTGTACCGAAGGGTGTTTAAGTGGTTAAAGCTTAAAAGCCGTAATTGAGGAAAGCCTGGATAAGGGGCCCGTTGCTGTTGAGGCCTGGATAAGCCACCCGGCTGCGGGCAGAGCCTGCGCCTGGGGTGTCTACCATATATTCAGAACCGGTAAAATAGCGCCAGCCAAGGTTTAAACCGAGAATCATATCGGCACTGGCCTGGTAGTGAACACCAGCAAAGGCGCCCCCGCCCAAGGCCATGGCTGTGGGTGTGTTTTCCAGCCCGCTGCCCATCAGGCTACTGGCCAACATGCCGCCGCGCAGGCCCAAACTCAAAATCAGCTGACGCATGTACCAGCGTTTCATCAGACCGACTTCCAGATCGATCGGCAATACCGATGCGCCGGCATCCACACTCAGCCCACTCGGTACGCTGGCTTGGCTCAGATTGGCCTGTTGGGGCATGGCCAAGCCGCCCAAAAAGGTGAAATACAGTTCTGAAACACCCGTGGCTTCGGCCAGGCTGAATTCAATATCCAGTGAGCCCTGGGGCACAAAATCGTTTTTGTCTGTTTGGCCTTCAAAGCCCAAAGGCACTGTGCCCAAGCTAAAGCCGATACCCCAGCCCGATTTGGGATGCTCAATCATCTGATCGCCCGCTTCATAATCGCGGCCCACAATAATCGGCTGCAGGCGGAACTTGGAGCTGTCCAGTTCACGCACCTTGGCAAAACCCACTTCGACAGGCACTTCTATGCCGTTTTGCAGGCGGTATTCGATCACCTTAAAGCCGTGATCCATCCCAATTCCCAGGGTATCAACGGTTTCGCTGCCATTTAATTTGACATGAACTTTGTCGTTGGCCATGTCTGCTGTTTCAATCTGGTTTTTGAGGATAAAATCACTCAGGCGTTTGATATCTGTGGCCAGACCGGTTGAGCCGTCTTTGGCCAATTTGGTCTCCGCTTCGGCAGACAGGACGTCTTCGGCATCTTCATCGAGCAGTTCTGCATAAAAAGGCAATTGTTTGAGTACTTCCACGATCATGCCCTGAATGACAATGTTATCGGGGTCGGCGACACCGCCTGTGGCGTCGCTGAGGGCATCAAGGATATCGTCCATGTTGCTGATTTCATAGGTTTTGCTGATCTTCCAGCTGGTGTTCATGTTTCTGTAGAGTGTGGGCTCAGAGCCACTCAGCTTAAAAATATCCAACTCCAGTTTGAGATCGGCCTCTAAATCGATCAGCCAGGTGCTGCTGTTTTTGCTTTGGCGGCGCAGGTTGCCCAGATCAAGATCGCCCCAGACCCAGTCTGTGGAAAAGACATAAGCCGATTCCATGATGCGTTTGGTGTCGCTCCAGGTGATCACCTTGTCGCCAATTTTAATATTGTCACTCGCTTGATTGGAGGCCAAGTTTCCGGCATTTTCCTGTTGGTAGATTTTGACCAAACGCAAAAAATCGAGCAGATTGTCAGCTCCGCCGGTGCCCAGCAATTGATAGTCAAAACGGGGAAGTTCGCGCTGAAAGCCCTGAATAATATATTTATCGTAAGGGACGGGGCGGTTCTGATAAAAAGAAATAAACTTGCGCTGGTACTCTTCCAGATCGGCGGCTCGGGCAGGGGGGGCGCTTACAAAAGCACCAGCACCCGTCAGGGCTCCGGCGATCAGGGTCAAGGCCATCAACGAACGAATACCGCGTTTCATGGGGCTACCTCTTTGTTTTCACTTTGCGTGGGCTGTTTTCGGGGTTCATTATACGGCAGAAAGAGAGACAAAGGCAAAAGCCCTCCCTGTTTTGATTCGGGCAGGCCAGCTGCTGAAAAAAATAATTCTGGGCACTTAAGTTCTGATTCCCCAGTGTCGATAAAACAAGAGAATACCTCTGCCAACCCACGTGGGAAGGCAGATGAAACGGGTAAACCACCGTGAAAATTGATGATAACAATGCCTTTGAGCTGGCGCGAGTCAGCGGTTCTCAGCCGGTCCAACGGGTGGGGTCTGCCTTTGATCTTTTTGCCGCCTACGGGGTTTCTCCGGCGCGGGGAGCAGATCAGGCGAGTTTATCCACCCAGGGCCTGGAAATTCAGCGCTTGGTCAAACAGGTGCAGGAATTGCCCGAAGTCAGGGAAGACAAAGTTCAGGCTTTGGAACAGCGGCTGCAAGATGGATCTTACCAGGTGCCGGTAACGGACCTCGCCGAAGCCATGTTTCGGCTGGCAGAACTGGACCAGGGCTAGCTCAATGGGAGCAGTGTTACCGCTTTCCGCAGGTTCGGCAGGGCGTTTTTCTCCCTGCTGGGCTTGTGGCTTTTCAGTGGTTTTAATTAAAGAGGAGAGAACGTGATGGCTGCATCGACTTTGGCACCAGAACAGATTTTCTTGGCAGATCTGATCCGCGAAGAACAGTATTACCAGTGTTTACTGCAATTGCAAGAACAGATGCAAGACCACCTGATTCACAACCGTCAGGCCGAGTTGGAGCAGGTGATTCAGCAGCAGGAGCAGTGTCTGGGCCTGATGCAAGGGCGAGAAAAAGAGCGCCAAATACGCTTGAAACCCTGGAATGGTCAACTCTCTGTCTTTATTGCCCAGCTCTCGGATTTGCGTCTGCGCACCCAGTTTAAGGTCTTACAAGAAAAAATCAACGCCCATGTGTCCACTCTGCGCTCTCTGCGCGCCAAAAATCAAGTGTTGTTGGAACAGGGCCTGATGTATATCCAGCACACCACCGAACTCTACCGCAGCTTGGCCTGTGCCAACGCGCCTGCGGTCTATTCTCCCTATGGCCAAGTCGAGACCCGTGCCGAATCCCATGCCAGTTTTTGTGAGTACAACGCTTAATTATGGTCAGACCTGCTTTTCTCGGTTTTAATATTGCCCGCAGCGCGCTCTTTACCCAGCAGCAGAATTTGGATTTAACCGGTCACAATATTGCCAATGCCGGGGTTGAGGGTTACAGCCGTCAGCGTCTGCATCTGCAGGCCGCCCCAGATATTTATGGTTTGGGCGCGATTTATCCAGGCAGTGTGGGCCAAGGGGTGCAGGCCGATCGGCTGCAGCGCCTGCGCGATGAGTTTTTGGACAAAGAATACCGACTCAAAACCCAGGAGCAGAGCTATTACCAGACCCGTTTGAACTATACCGAACGGATGGAAACCTCGCTCGGTGAACTCGGCGAAAGCGGGCTGGGTCTGACGATTGAAAAATTCTTTAACAGCTTTCAAGAGGCCAGTTTGCGTCCCGATGACCGCGCTCTGCGCCAGACTGTGGTGGCCGCAGGCAACGATCTGAGCTACGGCCTGCGCAGCTTTTTTGAAGATGTGTACCGCCTGCAAGAAGACGCGGATCGCGATTTGACCCAATCGGTGGACCGTGCCAATCAGATTTCGATGCAATTGGCCCAGCTCAACGAGCAGATTTCGCTGCGTGTGAATCTGGGGGAGACCCCTGGCGATTTGATGGATCAGCGCGATCGCCTCTTGGATGAAATCGGCAGCCTCTTAAAAATCCAGATTCAGACCTTTGAAAATGGCACTGTGCAGGTTCAAAGTGATGGCAAAGCACTGGTCAGCCAAAATGTCTGGCACGCGATTGAATTGCGGCGCGAGCCAGATTTGCTGCGCGGCCAAAACCCGGTCGGCTTTCCCGCCACCCTCAACCGGGGGGATCTGGTGATCAACGGCGTGGATATTTTGGGCAGTGACCCGCCTTTGAATATTGCCACATCGGCCAATGCGGGTTTGCTCGTCAATCAGATCAACCTGCGCACAGGCCAAACTGGTGTGACAGCCGCCCTCGACCCTTCGGGTCGGCTGATCTTAACTGGCACTGGCAATGGCAGCAATTTGATCAACCTCGAAGTGACCGGCACAGGTTTGACCCTGACTGGCCTCTCCGGGGGCGATTATACCCTGACCAACTCGACCTCTCTGCAGGTCGGCGACAGCATCTATATGAACCAACCCGGTGGCAAAATTGAGAGCCTGCTCGACACCAAAACACGGGTTTTGCCGGACACCCTCAACCGCGTCCATCAATTGGCGGCAAGCCTGATTCGGCGCGTAAACACCATTCACTCCCAGGCCTTTGACTTGAATGGCCAGAGCAATCGGCCCTTTTTTACCGGCACCAACCCCTCTAATCTGGCTGTGAGTGGCACGATTCAAGCCGATCCGGCGCTGCTGGCCTTGGCGGCAGATGCCTCTTTCCCGCCGGGTGATGGCAGCCAGGCCCGCGCGATTTACCAATTGCGCTTTCAGGCCACCATTGGCGGTGAGAGCCTCGAAGACTATTACCGCACGCTGGTGACCACCATGGGCAATACCATTGGTCAGGCCCGTGAGCGCACCGAGACCTTGGACTTGGTCAAAGCCAGCGTCGACAATCAACGCCAGTCGGTCTCGGGTGTGAATTTGGACGAAGAACTGGCCAATATGCTGCAGTTTCAGCGCTCTTTTTCAGCGGCAGCGCGGGTGATGACCACCATGGATGAAATGCTGAATCAGATTGTGAACGGACTCGGAGCCTAACGATGATCAGAATTACCCAACAAATGTTGCAGCGCAATTCCCTGAGCCAGATTCAGGCCCGCCAGAATGACCTCTTTGTCGGCCAAAAACAGATCAGCAGCGGCTTTCGCTTTGACAAACCCTCCGAAGACCCCACGGCCACGGGCATTTCTCTGGACTTGCGCAAGGCCATTGCCTTTCAGGAACGGATTGGCAGCAATGCCAATACCGCCCACGATTTTAACCTGCAGGCCGACAATGAATTGTCGTTT
>JBIKWL010000025.1:0-48772 GCA_044356335.1 Candidatus Sericytochromatia bacterium | reverse complement strand
GAAAGGCCGCACCCTTTATGTGGTGCCATTTAGTATGGGGCCCTTGGGTTCGAACATTGCCCAAATTGGGATTGAACTCTCAGATTCCGCTTATGTGGCGGTGAATATGCGCATCATGACCCGCATGGGCAAAAAAGTCTTTGATATCCTGGGTGAAGATGGCGAGTTTGTGCCCTGTTTGCACTCAGTGGGTATGCCACTTGAAGCGGGTCAAACTGACGTGGCTTGGCCATGCAATAACCAAGAGAAATACATTGTCCATTTTCCTGAAGAGCGTTCAATTTGGTCTTATGGCAGTGGCTACGGCGGCAATGCCCTGCTCGGCAAAAAGTGTTTTGCCCTGCGTATTGCCTCTGCGATGGGCCAAGACGAAGGCTGGCTGGCAGAACATATGTTGATCATGGGGATTGAATCCCCCGATAAGAAAAAGACCTATGTGGGTGCCGCTTTCCCGAGTGCCTGCGGCAAAACCAATTTTGCCATGTTGATTCCACCTCAGTCTTTTCTCGATAAGGGCTGGAAAGTCACCACGATCGGAGACGATATCGCCTGGCTCAAACGCGGTGAAGACGGCAAACTTTATGCCATCAACCCCGAGGCGGGTTATTTTGGGGTGGCCCCAGGAACTTCGTACAAATCCAACCCCAATGCCATGGATTCGATTCGTTCCAATTCGATTTTCACCAACGTGGCCCTCACACCCGATGGCGATGTCTGGTGGGAAGACATGACCGAAGAAGAACCTGAGGAATTGATCGATTGGCAGGGGCAGCCCTGGACACGGGGTTGTGGCCGCAAAGCAGCGCATGCCAATGCCCGTTTTACAGCCCCCGCTTTTCAATGCCCATCCATCGATCCCGAATGGGAAAACCCCCAAGGTGTGCCAATTAGCGCCTTTATCTTTGGGGGTCGCCGTGCCACCGCTGTGCCGCTGATTTACCAGGCCTTCAACTGGAACTTTGGCGTCTATCTGGCTGCCACAATTGGTTCTGAAACAACCGCTGCTGCCCAAGGTGCATCGATTGGTCTGGTGCGCCGTGACCCGATGGCCATGCTGCCTTTCTGTGGGTATCACATGGGGGATTATTTTAACCACTGGCTCGAAATGGGCCGCAACACGCCCAATCCTCCCCGCATTTTCTGCGTCAATTGGTTCCGCAAGGGCCCCAATGGCGAGTTTCTCTGGCCTGGATTTGGCGAAAACATGCGTGTGCTGAAATGGGTTGTCGAGCGCGTGCGCGGCAAAGCTTACGGGATTGAAAGTCCCCTGGGCTGGATGCCCAAATACGAAGACCTCGATTGGGAAGGTTTGGATTTCAGCCGCGATCAATTTAATGAAGTCATGTCGGTCAACCGCGAGATGTGGAAAGAAGAGGTGCTCTCCCACCAGAGTCTCTTCGATAAACTCTACGACCGCTTGCCCAAAGAGTTCTTATTGATGCGTGAACTTCTGCTCTCGAGTCTCTGGCGTTCACCTGAACGCTGGCGTATGGCAGACGAGCGCTATGTAGATATTGGCCATTAAGCCGAATTAGTTCAAACAGAAGGCCCCCTCTTTTGAGGGGGCCTTTGTTTTCAATCAGACCGAATTTAAGTGGCCGGAGTAGCGGGTGGAGGAGATGCCGGTGGTTGATTTCCGGGTTGGTTTCCGGGTTGGTTTCCGGGTTGGTTTCCGGGTTGTGTCATCGGCGGTTGACCCGGTTGCATCATGGGGCCGCAGCGGTGTTGCACCGGGGCTGCTCCTGCAGGCATCATTCCGGGCTGACCGGGCATCATGCTCGGCGGCTCTGCAGGTTCTGAGGCCTGGGAGATCCGCATTCCAGCAGGAGGCATGGGCGGCTGGGGCTGGGTTTGTCCGGGCCTGGGTGGCTGGGGCTGGGTTTGTCCGGGCCTGGGTGGTTGGCCAGGTTGGCCAGGCTGCATCATGCCCGGTTGGCCAGGTTGGTCTGGTTGGCAACCCACGGGAATGCGGGGACAGGCGGGAGGCATAATCACCTTACCTGTATCTGCTTCTCCGACCTTGATAATTTTGAGTGCACCTTCCTCGTTGATTTCAAATTCGCCTTTTTGCAGGGTGCGGCTTTCTCCATTGGGTTTGGGGAAGTCAAGTGAACCATCTGCTTTGGCCACGACTTTGCCGCAGGCCAGAGCCATTTTGACGCCTGCGCGCTGGGGCGGCTGGGGAATGAAAAATTTATTTCCCTGCAAAATTTCTTTCGGTGTCTGCTTAAAATTGGGACGTTCACCGGGTTTGAGCTCGAAGCGCTGGATGGTTTGTTTTTTCACATCATGAACGCTGACTTCCCCTTCACGGTGTACAAATTGGGGGGCACTTTCATCAAATTGTCCATCGCGGTTAAAGTCAAATCCCGCGACATTTTCTTGAAAAGCCAATTTGCCATCAGCATCTTTGCTAAAACGAGAGACGCCGCGCATCAGCATGCGTCCGTTTTGTCTTTGACCAGGATCGATCGGCATAATCACAGGTTCTGAGGCATCTTTGTATTGCACTTCAATTTCTGATGCATCTGCTGGCAGATCGCTGAGTGTCATTTCACCATTGGCATCAACGCTGTAGGTGAGCGCTTTGCCATTGGCAGAGACCTTCTGAATATCTGCTGCGGTGACAGCGGCGGTAGAACCATCAATTTCACGGTTGAGGTTTAATTGCAATGATTGCAAAGCGGCCTTCACAGAGGGGTTGTTGAGCAGGGTGCTGAGATCCCCGCAGGCACTTAAACTGAGGGACAAAACGAGGCCCAAGCCTCCCAACATTTTCCGGGTCGCCATCTTTGAGTACTTCATAACTTTCTCCTTGCCAATCTGACATTTTTTTCTTAACAATTTAACTTTAACATCTTTTTTCGGGTGCGATGTCTCTACCCTATCACAGTAAAAATGTGACTTTAATCAAAAAATTGAATTTCCAGGGCCAGATTGAATCTGTGGTAGAATGATGCAGATTATGAGCGGTATTTGACTCGTTTTTGTTAAAAACAAGCGCCACTTCGCTGACAGCAGTTCCAAGGAGAATCAACCCATGCAGCAACCCATGCAGCAAAGGATGAGCATACGCTCAGCCCGTCCTGTGTCTGCAAGCGGCTCCTCTCCCACTTCACCTAAACCACCCGCTACAACAGCTGTTCGTCCCCTACAAAGACCCGTTGCTCAGGTTTCCAAAAGCCGTCCCCTCCGTCTGCAACTGGAACAGATCAAAGCCAAAGTGACGGGGCTCGAAAACAAGCGCCAGCAAACCCTATCTCCGGTTTTTAGACAGGGGATTGAGAACCAGATCAAGGCCCTGCAAAAACAGGCTCAGACAGTTACCATTTCTCTTTTACAGGCCCAAAGCCAAGAGCGATTGCCCCATTGGCCGCCTTTAATGGGTCTGTTTAAACTCCCTCCCAACAGCCTTGAAAATTGGGAGAGTGTCAGTGATGCCTGGTATCGACTCTATCCCCCAGATTTACAGGTTTTTCTTGAGGCCTCTCGCAATCAGCGCTTTGTCCGTTGGCAAAAACCCCTTTATGACGCTTTTCGCAGTTTGGCACAGGGCTTGGCTCCTGCTCCCAGCGATTGGTCCCTGCCCGACGAGTTGACAGAAGCCACACCCGTTGTCATGCCTCAAGAGCAAGGCTTCTGGCAAGAGAGTCTTCGCCTCTTGCAGCCTTTTTTGCCAGAGTTGGTGGCTGCCGAGCCCACGATTGCTCCAAACCAAGCTCATACAGTGCTTTCTCCTTCCCCCGAGGAAGGGTTTCAGGTCATTTCTTTTGAACTCCCTCCCCCTCGCAAGGATCCAATTGAAGAGCCGATTGACCAGGTCAGTTCGGCCCAAAAATCTGGGGCAGAATTGGAAGTTCGCTTTGATATGGGCGCAGGCAAGTCGCTGGTTCGCAACAGCATGGGCATTGTGCTTAACCAGGAGAAAAAGTCCTATCAGGAATACCTCGATTTGGGCTTTGCCTGCATCGACAAAGTCGTGGATTCGGGCTTTGTCAATACCACCCCTCTGCAGCAGGCGATTGAGGTCTTTTTAGAGGCCGTTAGCCTCCACAAAGAACGTCACGAAGCCTATTTTGGTCTGGGCTACCTCTACAGCTTGGTGCGGGATCTCAACCATTCACTTTATTTTCTCAATTTGGCCTGGAAAATATCGCGCAACCCTGCAATTGAGGCCTTTATGAAAAAGGTCAAAGAATCATACGGGTTGGCTTGAGGCCATTTCGGTGGTCTTTGCCTCAGGTGGTGCGCTGACTCGGCGCAATTGCAAAAGGCCTTTGCGGGGAATCGCCTGAGAAATTTCCAACCAAAATTCACTGCCTTCGTGTAAATCCAAGGCATCTCCGGCGGGAAAGAGCGTGTCCAAACAAAAGTCGGGCAGGTGCACAAAGGTTTTTTCGGGCGAGATCGAGACCACCCGCGCCTTAAAAATGCGTGGCGTGGGCAAAGCCTGAAAGTATTTGTATAACCAATAGCGGTAGTTTTCGCGCTGGATAAAATTCGCGCTAAAAACCGCTTGGTCCGAGAGGGCAATCAATTGCTGGATCTGTTCTTCGTTATACAAATTGGTTTGGGTATGCAGCCAATGTTTGATCTGGCGGTGAAGAATCAGGTCGTTATAGCGCCGGATCGGCGAGGTAAATTGGGTATAAACATCCAAACCCAAACCATAATGGGCAGCAGGACGGACGGTCATCTCAGCACGTTTGAGCAAAGGACGGCCTTGGGCATTTTCTTCAGTTGGGGCATCCTGGGTTTTGTAGATCAGAGGCACACGGGCTTCTGCCAACAATTTGGCAACCCAGTGATTGGCCAGAATCATCAGCTCAGAGACCAATAATTGTGCAGGTGAATCACGCTCGACCTGTTTGAGGATGATCTCTTTCTCGGCATTGACCTTGATCCGCAATTCGGGGCGGTTGAATTCGACAGCCCCGCGTGCCAAGCGCTGTTCGCGGTGGTGGGTCGCCAATTGTAGAAGGGTCTGAAGCAGTGGCTGAGCATCGAGATTTTGATCCACTTCATCGTAGCTCATGCGCTGTTTAACTTCAATCAGGGTTTCGTGGATGCTGGCTTTTTGGACTTCAAAGGCAGGATTGAGTTCAAAGGCCACCGAAAGGGCCAAACGGGGCTCTCCTGCCACCAATGAGCAAATATTCTGGGACAAATGCGGGGGCAGCATTTCAATTTTGCGTTCACACAGGTAGATCGAGGTAAATCGGCGCGAGGCCTCTTGATCCAAAGGGGTATCGGGAACGACATAGGTGGATGCATCGGCAATATGCACCCAAAGCCGAAAGCCAGTTTCCGTGGTTTCCCAACTCAGGGCATCGTCAATATCTGTGGTCTCAGCATCGTCGATGGTAAGGGTTTCAAGATAACGCAGGTCTTTGCGGTTGTTGGGGCAATCTGCACTCACGGGGGGAATTTCTGCCACACTTTCGAGCAAATCCCGTGAAAATTGAAGCGGGACCTGCATTTCAATCAAACTCAGGTTGATGTCTTCGTCCCAAATTCCGGAGCGTGTCAACAGGCGCAAACAGCGATCTTCGAGTGAGGCCCCGCCCACACCTGCTTCGTCAAAAAATTGGCTGACCACCTGAAAATGGCCCGAACGGCGGCCCATCACAGCCACGTCCTGAATCAGCGGCAAAGTGGCTTGGGCACCTTCTGGCGGTGGCCCCGGTGCTTTTTCGCACGTTGTGATCCAGCGGATCAAAGCCTGGCGGCCCTGGCGTTTTTCTTCTTCGCGGCGCATCATGGCCTGAATTTGATTCACGTTCTCAGTTGTGCGGGGGATAAAACCCTCGTCACCGCCTTTGCGTTCGAAGTAAATGCGATCCGCGACCAAGGCCCGCAAAAGCGTTGAGCGGTCGAGATCGCTGGGGTCGGAAAAATACATACTTGCCAGGGTCTCTAAATCCAGACTCTCGCGTTCATCTGCCAGCACTTCCCAGAGCGTGTGCAAATCGAGTGAGGGGGCATTTTCAAATTTGCCCGCCCACTCTTTGAGCGCCGCGACACGATCCATGCGGTTCATGCTTGGCGGCAGGGTGCGTTTGAGCACATGTAAGATCTTGCGCTCGTGAAGATTCAGTTCTTTGTTGTTTTCTGCCAAAATACGCACATGCTGTGGGTTGGTCAAAATACAGACGCCCACCATCAGATCGCTTTTTTGCAAAAACTCGACAAGGGTTCCAGACTGCACGGCGAAATCAGAACAAGGGGTAGAACTTCTTGCCAGTCTGCGCCATCTCTTTGAGCAGGGTGCAGGGGGCAAAACGTTCACCACGGGTTTCAGCGTAATATTCCAGCTGATTGACAATAAATTGAATCCCCTGTTGATCGATCAGGCGCAGGGGACCGCCGCGGAAAGGGGGAAACCCGGTACCCATCAGCATCGCCATGTCGATTTCACCGGCTCTGGCCACCAGACCTTCTTGCAAACAGAGCGCAGATTCATTCAGAATGCTGAGCACGAGGCGGTCGCGGATCTCTTCTCCCGTCAATTGGCGGCGTTCGCTTTCGGGGCTGAGTTCATTGACCACCTGTTGGATATACCGGTGGTCAGGTACGGCCTCTTTGCCCGAATGGATATAAAAGCCTTTGCCATTTTTCTGGCCCAGGCGCTGATCGGTGTAGAGGCGCTCCATGACTTTGCTCATGCGAAATCCAGGGCGGGACTCAAATAGCGGGCGTACACTCTGGGCTGTATGCCAAGCCACATCGACGCCTGCGAGATCAATCACTTCAAAAATGCCCATGGGCATACCGAAGTCGGTCATCAGGCGATCGATCGTGGTCATATCGCCCCCTTCTTCGAGCAACAGACCGGCTTCGTTGCCGTAGATTGCCAAAATGCGGTTAACAACAAAACCGGGGGTGTCTTTGCGGATCACCACGGGGGTTTTGCCAATGCCACGCACATATTGCAGAGCTGTAGCCAGGGTCTCATCGCTGGTCTTTTCACCCAAGATCACTTCTACCAGGGGCATTTTTTGCACAGGACCAAAGAAATGCAAGCCGATAAAGCGGTCGGGGCGGGCTGTGGCAGCCGCCATTTCGTTGATCGACAGGGCCGAGGTATTGGTGGCCAAAATAGTGTTGGGGCCAATATGCTGTTCCAATTCACTAAAAACCGCTTTTTTGACCTCCATTTTTTCGACCACAGCCTCGATCACCAGATCGGTGTGTTTAAAGCCTGAATAGTCGATCGTGGGGGTCACTCGGCGCATTTTGTCGGCCACCTGTTTGGCTGTCATCCGGCGGCGCTTGAGCAGCGAACCATAGCCTTTTTGAATGGCTTTGATGCCAGCCAAGAGCGCAGGGTAATTCATATCTTTGAGGCGGATCTCGATGTCTTTGGCGTTGGAGACCTGGGCAATTCCAGCGCCCATATATCCCGCTCCCAAGACGCCCATCATTTTGACTTTGCGGGCTTTGACGTCTTTGCCTTCGAGTTCGGGCACCTTATTGAGGTCCTGGTTAACGAAAAAGAGATTCATCAAATTGGCAGTTTCACTGCGTTCAAGCAGGTATTTAAAGGCCTGCCCCTCAAGCTTAAAGGCCTCGTAAAGGGGCAAATTGAGACTGTTTTGCACGGTCTCGAGAATCTTGAGCGGCGAAGGATAAAAGCCTTTGCTTTTATCGAGAACGCCTTTGCGGGCCTGTTTGAAAACCAAATTTTGGCCCACAGCCAAATTGCTCAGGGCCTTGTCGAGCAAACTGCTTTTGGGCTGTTTGGCGGTTAAATAGCCAATATCTCCAGCCAGTACGTCTTTGGCCAATTTGTGAGCCGTCTGGTAAAGCACTTCTTGGGGCGGTGCCAGATGTACCAAGCCCAAAGAACGGGCTTTTTTGGCAGGCACCTGTTTGCCCGTCAACATCAAATCGAGGGCTGCAGGCAGAGGCAACATCCGCGGCAGGCGAGAAACACCGCCCCAGGCGGGCAAAATGCCGAGTTGCACTTCGGGCAGACCCAATTTGGTTTTGGGGTGATTGGAGGCCAGGCGGTAATCGCAGGCCAAGGCCAATTCCAAACCACCTCCCAGGCAGGAGCCATGAATACAGGCAATGGTTGCCACTTCCAATTCAGCTAAGCGCTGAAAGACTTCGCGGCCGCGATTGCCAAAGGCCACCGCTTTGTCGAGGTCAAAATGGCCCGAAACCATGCTGGCCAAATCGGCGCCTGCGATAAAATTATCATCTTTGCGGCTGGCAAAGATCACGGCTTTGATGGCTGGATTGGCTGAAATTTCATCCATCACAGTTTCAATGGCACCCAACATGTCGGGAGAGAGTAAATTCACTTTTTTGCCAGGGGTATCAAACCAAACCGTGGCGACCCCATCGCTGTTGAGTTCCAGGCTCAGGTATTGGCCTTCGGAGGTGCTGACAGGTGCTTTTTCCTGAAGATCTGAGGTCATGGGCGGGACTTCCTTTGCGGGGGATGATGGGGGAGTCTCTTCAACGGGCGACTCTGTACTTGAATCAGAGTCTTCAGCCACCTTTTTGGGACTTTTGCGGGGAGCTGCTTTGGGCTTTTTGGCAGGGGCCAGAGACGCATCCTCTGCCTGAACTTCTGAAGGATTTTCTGTCAATTCTGTAGGGGTGTTATTTTCAGTCATGGGCTTGCTCCTATTTCCGCTCCAGAATAAAGGCTGCGCCTTGCCCGCCACCAATACAGAGCGAGGCCAGGCCCATCGAAAGATCGCGACGACCCATTTCTTTGAGCAGGGTCAGTACCAGTCGTGCGCCAGAGGCCCCGAGAGGATGCCCCAAGGCAATGGCTCCGCCATTGACATTCAAACGCTCGCGGTCAATTTCACCGATCGGGGCTTTGAGGCCGAGTTTGGTTGCAAAGTCTTTTGAGGCGAAGGCCCTTTCGTTGGCGATCACCTGGGCGGCAAAGGCCTCGTTAAATTCATAGAGTTCGAGATCTGAGAATTTTGCTTTGCCCAAATCCAACGCTTTGGGCGTGGCATACGAGGGGCCGAGGCCCATGCGCTGGGCTTCGAGCCCGGCATAGGCAAAACTGCGGATATAGCCCAGGGGCTCCAGGCCCATGGATTTTGCCAATTCAGCTTCCATCACCAGCACCACGGCTGCACCGTCGGTGATCGGTGAGGCATTGCCAGCCGTTACTGAGCCAAACTCCTTGTCGAAAGCCGGTTTGAGTTTGAGCAAACTTTCCAATTTGGCGTCTTCACGGGGGCCAATGTCTTCGGTTACGGCGGTGCCTTTGCCATTGTCGGCGATCAAAATGGGCAGAATCTCTTCGGCCAATTTGGCTTTTGCAGCCACGGCGCGTTGGTGGCTGCGCAGGGCAAATTCGTCTTGCTCTTGGCGGCTGATGCCAAAGTCGCGCACCAGGATTTCAGCGGTTTGGCCCATGGTCATATCGATCAAGGGATCGTTTTGGTTGATCACGTTGGGTTTGAGGAATTGGGGGCGCATTTGTGAGAGCAATTGCAAGCGCTGAGCCGGGGTTTTGGCTTTGGCGGCACCGACCAGGATATCTGTGAGTTCTGAGCTATAGCTGAAAACGGGAATGCTGCTCATGGATTCTGCTCCACCTGCCAAAATCACCTTGGCATGGCCGTGGCGAATTTTGTCGAAGGCCTGGCTGATGGCCTCCATGCCGGAAGCGCAATTGCGATTGACCGTATAAGCGGGTACGTGATTGGGCAGACCGCCCAAGATGGCTGAAATGCGTGCCATATTGGCGGTTTCTACGCCTTGGATGACATTGCCGATAATCACTTCTTCGATGGTATCAGTGGGAAAATCCAATCTGAGCATCATTTCGCGAATCAGCCGGGCGGTTAAGTCATAGGCCGCCAAATCTTTAAATGCCCCACCTGCTTTGACAAAGGGAGTGCGCAGGCCGGCAACAATAACAACCTCTTTCATCTTTGAGCCTCTTTTAAAATCCATTTTCAGGTGAATCATTCTACCATGATCCCCCTCTGGCAAGCAGATTTCACACAAAAAAGCAGCCTGCTAAAATAACGAAAATGATTGTGAATATTCAATTTCAGCCATTTATGCAGTGCTTCAAAACGGCAAAAGCTAACTGGCTTTGCGAAGATTGACTGAAACTGAACATGGTTTAAGCTAGACAGAGAACAAGATGAAGATTGAAATGAAAGAAATTGGGTATGGAAAAAGCAACAAATGAGCCACTTAAAACCCTGATTGCAGGTCCTGAAAATCCCCTCTCGCCCCTCACGCAGAGACTGATCCTGTGCCTGATTTTCAGTTTTCTTGGCCATCTCTGGTATTTCCACAATCACCCCCCTTTGGCTGACATTCTCTCTCTGGAATCAACAGAACAGGGCTTGGCCCAATTGGAACAGATCACCCGCGTCGTTCTCCTGGGATTGGGTCTGCTCTTGTTCGCAGGTTTCTGCCGTCTGCGGCAAAAAAAGGGTTTATTCAACCTGGATTATTCGCAAATTGCCTTCTCGGCGCGCTGATCGCCTTGGTTTGGACGCTGCCCCAGTTGCGCCAATTGCATGCGCAGAATCTCACCCCTCCCATGGCTCCCCTCACAGTGCAAGTGACCCAGATTGTGCCCCAAGAACGCACAATGCGGCAGATGCGCAGTCACCAAGAACCTTATTGGAGCAAGTTTTGGCAGATCAAATTGGCGGGACCTGGCCATTGGCAAGACACCTTAAAAATTGCCGTGAGCCCAGATCCCGATCGCAGGGCCTGTGAATGGCTCGCCCAAGTCAAAACAGGAGAAAAACTCAGTTTGTCTCTGCAATCTGGTCTTCTGGGGGGGGCTGCATATCGCCAGTTTGGGGACCTTGAGCCAGGATCCTCAGCGTCCGGCCTGTGATCGCAGAGGCGTAAAATAATCGGCAGGCTCAAAATCTGAATTTAACGGGCAGCGAGCCGCAGCTTAAATACCGTTTCGAGCTTGGCCCGCAGCGGGCTGCCGATCGGGAGTAAATCATCGTAATGGCCAGCATTAAAATAGTTGAGCAAAAGATTCACATCCAGTTTAGGGGTATTGCGAATTCGGGTTTCAAAGGATTGGATTAAAGCGGGTTGCTGCTCAGGGCTGGCATAGACCAGGGCAAAGAGTTCAAATACACGCGAGATCAGGTTTTCACCCATCAGCCAATTGTAGCGCCAGGATGCCAATCGCACCAATTTGGCGACGGGATGTTTGCGCGGATCGGGATCGGCAATCGGGTGGTGGGCAATGCTTTCAGCGGCTTGGGCCAAAATCTTTTTGAGTGAAGGGCGGGTTGAGCGGCTGATTTCTACTTGGAACGCCGCTTCGATCCGGGCATATTCTGAGGGCTGTGCATGAGCCATCTCTTCGATCAAAGCCAATGCGCCTGCGGTACTCTTAACTGAAACGGCAGATTGGGCCTGCAAGCTTGACTGGGAAGCGAGATTCAGCGGCAATTGGCTGGCACAGGCTGTCAAGAGCAGACATGAAAGGGGAGCAAGACGGCGAAGCATGGAACATGACCTCAGAGGATTGTTTTAAATTAATATAATTTTAATATATCCTTAACTTTTGAAAACTTGCCTTTTTTAATAATATTTAATTTAATCCCCACAACTTTTCTTTTTATCTGGCAGTCAAAAATGTATACTGGTGTATTGATTGGCAATCTGATTCAGAGAAGATTCACTTAAGGAGTCACAGTCATGGCAGAACTCAAAACCCACGCCACACAAAACTCAGTTGAGGATTTTTTGGCTGCCTTGCCAGATCCACAACAGCATGCAGACACATTGCAGCTCAAACAAATCATGGCAGAACTGTCGGGGCAACCGGCTGTGCTCTGGGGCAAAATGGTCGGATTTGGCGTGTATCATTACCGCTATGAAAGCGGGCGAGAAGGCAATGCCTTTCGGGTGGGTTTTGCCCCCCAAAAGCAAAAATTGACCCTGTATATCACGCCGGGTTTTGAGCGCTTTGAACCCCTGATGCAAAAATTGGGCAAATACAAAACGGGCAAGTCTTGCCTCTATTTGCGCCGCCTTGCAGATGTCGATCTGGATGTTTTAACTGAGCTGATCCGGGAATCCTTGGCCTATATGGCCCAACGTTATCCAGAGCAAGGGTAAAGCAAATGCAAAAAAAAGTCTTGATTTTAGGTGGCACCCAATTTGTTGGAAGGCATCTCTGTGAAAGTTTGGAAAAACGCGGGGATCTCAATGTGACCCTCTTTCACAGGGGCAAAACCAATCCTGGTCTCTTTCCTGGGTTTCGCCATGTGCATGGGGACCGCGAAGCCGATGGACTCTTGCCACTGGCCCAAGAAAATTGGGATGCCATTGTCGATTTCTCGGGCTATTATCCCCGTACACTGCAGGCCTTTTTAAGTGCCTTGCAAAAAAACAATCAGGATCATCTGCGCTATTTCTTTGTCTCAACGATCTCTGTCTATGACTTGGATAGCTTCAGTGCCCACGAAACAATTACAGCCCAAAGCCCGATTTTGAGCTGGACCGAAGCTGATGAAACAGACACCTCAATGCTGACTTATGGCCAGCGCAAAGCTGCCTGTGAAGCTGTTGTTCAGTCCTTTCCTGAATTCAACCCCGTGATCTTTCGGCCCGGCCTGATCTATGGCCCCTACGACCCGACTGATCGGGCCTATTATTGGCTGTGGCGCCAGAACCAGCGCAAAAACCTGCTGGTGCCCGACACACTGGGCCTGCGATCCCAGATGACTTTTGCCCTGGACTTCGCCCGGGTCCTCGAAACTGCCCTGTTTTTAAACCGCATCCCCGAAGCGGTCTATTTGGCGCTGACCCATTCCCCTTTGAGCTTGGCTGAGATCTTTGAATCCATGCGCGCCTCGGACGTTTCTGCTCCGCAGCTCAGCCCTGTCAGCGGCGACTGGCTGGAAAAACAGGACATTCGGTATTGGATGGATTTGCCGCTGACACTTCCCTTTGAACGCAGGTTTGAAAACGCGCAATTGCAAAGGGATTTTGCGGGTGCCTTCACCCCCTTTGCCCAGAGCATGGCCATTTGCCGCGATTATTATGCAAGACTGGGCTGGCCGATTCCGCAAACCGGTCTCTCTCCCGAGCGAGAAGACGCGTTTTTGGATACATTAAAGTCCTAAATGCTGCTTCAAAGCGTGTGATTCCGCTTAAATAATCTGTTTTTGCGGATATGGACAAGCCCCCTGCCCCCCGGTAAGATGAATAGGTGTAAATACATTCAAACGAGGGATTTCGAGATGAATACCGAGCTCAAAAATGATCTGAAAACAGTGCCGATGTATATTGGGGGTGAATTTACCACTGGGGCAGGTTCTGTGTTGATGGATATTATCAACCCCGCCAATGGAGAGGTGCTTGCCCAGGTGCCCCAAGCCACCCGCCAAGACATGCAATCCGCCATCAGTGCCGCCCGCACAGCCTTTGACTCTGGCGAATGGCGACAGGCGACAGGCATTCAACGCGCCACTGTGTTGTTTAAAATAGCCGCTGCCCTGCGCGAAAAAGCCGCCGAATTGGCCGAACTCGAAACCCTGAATATGGGCAAACCCCTGTTTGAATCCGAATACGATTTGGGAGATGCTGCTACCTGTTTTGAATATTTTGGTGGCTGGGCCACCAAGATTTATGGCGAGGTCAATCCTGTGCCCGACAATGCCGTGAGTATGTCGATGAAAGAGCCCGTGGGCGTGTGTGGCTTGATTGTGCCCTGGAATTATCCCCTGCTGATGGCTGCCTGGAAATTGGCCCCGGCCCTGGCCGCAGGCTGCACGATGGTGCTCAAACCCGCTGAAACCACCCCCTTGAGTGTGCTGGAACTGGCCAAAATCCTTGATAGCATTGAAGAATTGCCCAAAGGGGTGGTCAATATTGTCACAGGCCTGGGCGAAGAAGTCGGCGCAGAATTGGCGGAAAATCACCAGGTCGACAAAGTGGCTTTTACAGGCTCAACCGAAGTGGGAAGGCTGATCATGAAAGCAGCCGCAGACAGCAATTTGAAAAAGGTCAGCCTCGAACTCGGCGGCAAATCGCCCAATATCTTTTTTGAAGATTGCGACTTTGAAGCCGGTGTCGAAAATGCCCTCTTTGCCTGTTTTGTCAATCAGGGAGAGGTCTGTTCGGCCGGCTCACGGATTTTGGTGCAAAAATCCATTTACGAAAAATTTGTGGCCGCGATGGTCGAAAAATGCAAAACGATCCAAGTTGGACCGGGTATGAACCCTGAGAATAAACTCGGTGCCTTGGTCAGCGAAGAACATCTCAACCGTGTCATGGAATATATCGCCAAAGGCAAAGCCGAAGGGGCTCAACTGGTCTTTGGCGGCGAACGCCTTGGCGGCGATTTGGCCAAGGGCTTTTTTGTCAGCCCCGCGATTTTTGCTCAGGTCAATAACCAGATGACCATTGCCCGTGAAGAGATCTTTGGGCCTGTGGCCGCCGTGATCCCCTTTGAAGACGAAGCAGAGGCGATTGCGATTGCCAATGACACCCCTTATGGCTTGGCTGGGGCTGTCTGGACCCGCGATATCTTCAAAGCAATGCGGGTCTCCAAAGCCGTGCGGGCGGGGATTTTCTGGGTCAACCACATGCAACCCACCTATTGTGAAGCGCCTTGGGGCGGTTATAAACAGAGCGGCACGGGCCGTGAGTTGGGCAAATATGGCGTCGAGAATTTCCTCGAAACCAAACAGCTGCATATCAACCTGAACGAAGGGCCCATGGGCTGGTATTAGACCCGCTATGACAAATTCAATTTGGATGATTCCGGCGTTTATTACGCTTTTTCTCTATGGCTTTGGCCAGGGATTGGTCAAAAAATGGAGTGAAGACGTTCCCCCCGCCAAATTCTGCCTCTTTCTCATTTTGGCCCGCACCGTGGTCAATCTGGGCTATTTTATCTTCATGCCCCACCCACCGCTGTTTACCGCGGAGGGCATGGGTTTTATGCTGGTGGGCATCTTGGCGTATATTCTCGATGGGTTGGGCTGGATCCTCTATTTTGAGTCGATTGTACTCGGCCCAATCACAATTGTGGGAACACTCTCAGCCGCTTACCCGGCGTTGACACTGCTCTTTGCCCAGATTTTTCTGAAAGAGTCCCTGATTGGGCAGCAGTATATGGGGGTGGCGATGGTGATCTTCGGCTGTCTGGGTCTGTCTTATTCACCTCCCGATCCCGATGGCAAAGTCACCAATCGGCGCTGGATTCCTCTGGCCTTGACTGCTTTGACCTGTTGGGGGGCTGCTCAAACCCTGTTGCGCTATTCTTACTCCTTGCCCGGAGCCAGTGAGTCGAATATGGCGATTTACGCAACCATGGGCGGTCTGATGACCCTGGGCCTGTACGGTGTGCTCAGAGGACGCAGCAAAAAGTCGGCCGAGGGTCAGGTGCAAATGGTGGCCAAGACGCCTTTTTTGCACTCGTTTTTGCCAATGGCCATGATGGCCGGGGGAGATTTGGGCGTGATTATTGCCTCCAGCACAGGTCCGGCCTCGCTGGTGGCTCCGATTACCGGCGCTTACCCCTTGGTAACTTTGGGCTTTGCGGCGATGATCTTAAAAGAGCATATCTCCAAATTGCAGTGGACCTGTTTGGTGATTCTGCTGGTAGGCATCGGATTTAGCACGATCATACCCGAGACTGCCAAAGAGGCCCCGGCGGCCCCGAATGCGAGCACGGGTAGCAGTTCATCGGTCAAACCCAGTGTTCAGCCAGATGTTGTTCCTCAAGCCAGTCCCAGCTAAGCAGGGATTGCATTGTCTTTGAGGCCCGTGAATTATTTCACGGGCCTCGTCTTTTAAACATAGATTTTGGGCCTGCAAAGTGCTAAGATAATTATCAGTTGAATTAAATACAAATAAAAAAGGGCACAATACACAGATGAGTCTCGTTTCTGGCACCCCTTCTCCAGTTCCCCAGGCCCTCAACGTCTCTGCTCCCCCAGCCATCAAACCGCCTTCTGGCCCAGAAAAAACCGCAGCCCCTCTGGCCAATGCCAATGAGACCCCCGTGGCAAAAGCGAATCCCAAGGCCTTTTCTACGCCTGCTGCGGAACAGGACTCATTGCCTGCCAACGAAGAAATTCACAAGAAAATCGAAAATACCTCTCCCACTAAAATGCTTGAAAATGCCTCAACAATTCCCATTCCCAGAGGCCTGGCCCATGCTCTGGCAGTCATCAGTGGTACAGGGCCCACGGGCGGCGTGTCTTTGTCGCAATTAAGTGACAAGGCCCTTGTAAACACCTTGATGCGCTCAGAAGATGTACATGGCTGTCGTTTTCCCAGCATTGTGCGCGATGCTTCAGCCATCGAAAAAAGTGGGATTCTCGCGGATTTTAAAGCCTTGGCCGCACGCAATATAGAAGTGCCAGAATCGGAATTTGACCGCAGCCTGGCAGATGACGCCGTGTTGGTGATGACTGACTTTGCCAAAATGACCCCCCAAGAAATCCACACGTTAAAAGAAAACGCGTATAAACACCCAGAGGCCGTGCGAGATCTGCCCTTGGCGATTGAGCGGAAATATTACGGCAGCGACCAACACAAACAATATGGGGCGATTGTCGAAGCGCTAACGGGTGGCGTGATCTCGGCTGAAGAGGCCATGGCCATGAATCCCACCGGGGGCATTCCTGGCCCCGGTGCCAAAGAGGTGCCTTTGGTGGGCAGTTTTGACTCAGGCCTGCGCCATGCCATGCGCCATGATGCCACGGGATTTTTGATCACCCGCTTTAATGTCGGGCCGGGTTATGGCAGTGAAGACATTCCCATCGCCCTGGGCAAAACCAATCCCCTTTCTGGTCAGGTCTTGGGACTCTTGCGTGAAGCGATTGGGGAGCCGAGTACTTTGCCCAATTTTGACTATGTGGCCCAATCGGGACGATACAAACAAAGCGGTCTGGCTTAGCTTTTTGGCCTCGCGACGATGCCATGAAGTTGGCAATTTGCTTCCCTTTAAGCTGACACAAGTGTTAAAACTCAAACAGAGACACTGACGCTCTCAATCCAGACCGAGGTTCCTACCATGAAAAGATCTGTTCTCGCACTCGCCTGTCTTTGCTTGACGCTTGGATTACCATTTGGGCAGGCAGTTTCACCTGCGTTTGCCCAAAGCGAAGATTTGCAAACCGTTGAAAACGTTGATCTCTCTCTCTATCTCGGCCTCTGGTTCGAAATTGCCAGTATCTCTGCTCCGTTTCAGAGCCCCGATTGTGTGGGCACCACCGCTACCTACACCCGGAACACCGACAAATCGGTCAAGGTCTGGAACCAATGTTATTTGCCAAAAGAAAATCGACTCGAGCGGATCGAAGGTCGGGCGACAGTGGTTGAATCATCGAATCAGGCCAAACTCAAGGTTTCATTCTTTGGGCCTTTTGCTGGGGATTATTGGGTAATCGATCTCGACAGCAATTATAGCTATGCCGTGGTCGGGCACCCCAGCCGCAATTATCTCTGGATCCTCAGCCGCACGCCAGAAATGGACCCCGTGCAGTATTCAGCCATTCTCAGCCGAATTCAGGCCAAAGGGTATGATTTAAAGCGAATAAAACGCACAGCCCAATGGTCTCAAAGCCTGTAACCAAACTAAATTTTGTCAAAAAATAATCCATTCTTAACGTTCTCTTAAGTCAGCTTTGGGCACCCAGGTCATATATTTAAACTAAGACTGCAACCAATATTTGACCAAAAAACAGAGACCATGGGAAACATCACAAACAATTATTCCGAGCTGACCCAACTCCACCGCAGTGGAGCTCTCTTTCAGCCTGTGAAAAATCTTCAGGCCCTGCCCGAAGAAAATCTCAAAGCCCTGAATGAGGCCAAAGCAGCCACCCAAAAAGTGCTCTCAACCGGTGTGGCAGGCAGTGAAGCCCAAGAAGCCCTGGGCACCGTGGCCAAAATTGAGCAGATCAGCCGCTTGAGCAAAGGGGATGTCAATGCCGCCAACCTCAAAGCCGCTGTGGATCTCGGCGAACAACTGACCCGTGGCCAAGTGCAACAGGTCTTGGGCAATGTCAGCGCCCCACTGGGAGCCGTAGTTTCTGTTCAGTCCTTTGGCAGCAACTTGGATAAAAGTCTCGATAACCCCAATCCCGAAAATCTCAAAGGCCTGATCAACAGCACCAAGGGTGCCACCACCAGCGTCGGCACCTTGAGCAAATTACTGGCGGAACATGTGGGCCAAGCGGGTTCTGTCTTGACCCGTGGCAGTCAGGCCCTGGGCCGTGTGGGTTCGGTCTTAAATGTCGGCGTTGCCGCCATGGATGTTGCTATTGCTGGAAAAGACATTCACAATTTCTGGGTCGACCCCAACTTAAAAAGCTTTACCAAAATGGGCCTGGGACTCGTGGCTGCCAGTGCCTCCGTGATTGTGGCTGCCAAAGTACCCGGTCTGGGGACCCAAGCAGTGGTGGTCGCCGCCTTGGCCGATGCTGGCAAAATGGGCGTCGATGTCAATTGGAAAGCGGTGTACAACGGCGTGAGCACCACAGTAACAACCACTGCCCAAAGCCAAATGCAACAGTACAGACGTGAAGTGCTGGAGTCCCGTCTGCCCGCTGGGGGCGACCCCAATTACCGCCGCATGGTTGTGCTTTCGCCCCTCAACTAATAGGCTAACTAAAACGCTAACTAAAGCGCTTCGATCCGCATCTGCAGGCCAAATTTGGGCCGCAGGGTGATCAGCGGTTCGGGCTCAACCGGATGGCCTGGTACCAACCGAAAGCGCCATTTCTGAGCCAGTGTGGCAATCAAGAGCATTCCTTCCATCCAGGCAAAGGCCTCGCCAATACAATTGCGTGGCCCACCCCCAAAAGGGAAATAGGCAAATTTGGGCAGCCGCTGGCGCAAATCGTCGTTCCAGCGTTCGGGCAAGAAGCGCTCAGGGTCGCTAAACCAACGCGGGCTGCGGTGGACGATCTGTTGGCTGATCAGCACCACACAATTTGCAGGCAGGGTATATTCCCCGATGGCAAAGTCATTTAAGACGCGGCGGCCGAGAATCCAGGCGGGTGGATAGAGGCGCATGGCCTCGGTCATGATCTGGCGGGTATACGTCAATTGGGGCAGGTCATCAACCGTGGGTGGGCGTTCGCCCAACACAGTTTGGAGTTCGCGCTGCAGAAGCGCTTCGACCCTGGGGTGCTCCGAGAGCAGGTACCAGGTCCAGGCCAGGGCATTGGCGGTGGTCTCATGCCCGGCCATAAACAGCGTCAGCGCTTCGTGGCGGATTTGCAGATCCGACATGCCTTGGCCATCGCCTTCGGTGTCGCGGGCCTCAAGCAAGGTGCCGATCAGATCGTGGCGGGTGCTTTTGCCACTGCGGTGATCGGCAATAATGTTGTCAATGGTGCTGTCCAAAATGGTTTTGGCGGTCAGAAAACGCCTGCGGGTGGGGTTGGGAATATTGAGCTTGCGGGCCAGCAGGGCCAGGGGATTGCCCATCAGATTCATCATGTCTAGCAGGGTGTGCATGGCTGCACCGACCTCGGTGGCATCTCCTTCGACATCGGCATTAAAGAGGGTCTGTCCGACAATGCCAAGGGTCAATTGCATCATGGTTTGAGCCATGTCCAGCACCTGACCTGCTTGCAGGCGCTCGCGCAGACGACAGCCCAATTCGACCATGGTTTCGCCATAGGCCCGAATCATCTGGCGGTGGAAAAGCGGTTGAATAATCCGGCGCTGACGGGCATGAAACTCGCCCTCGCTGGTGAGCAGGCCCTCGCCCAACATATCTTTGGCCAATTCCAGCAGGCGGCCTTTTTTAAATTGGCGGTGATCGACGGTCAAAATCTGTTTGATCAGGGCCGGGTCTGTGACCAAGCAAATGGGCTGCGCGCCCATATAATAATAGACCAGGTCCCCGTATTCGGCTGCCAGCGAGGAAAACAATTCAAGTCGGTTCCTGCGAAAGCGCTGCAGCGTCCGGGCTGATTCCCAAGCGGGTGGCCCAGGGGGACGCAGGGTTTTCATGGGCGGGTTCTTTCAGGCTTTGATTCTAACTATTTCACCACGGGAAAGCCCGCGCCCTGCCAAGCGAGAATGCCGCCACGCACTTCGTAGACATTTTTAAATCCCAGTGCGCGCATGAGCTCCAGGGCCTGGCCGCTGCGATTGCCACTGCGGCAATACAAAATCGTGGGTTGGTGGCGGTTCATGTCTTCGAGTTTGGTTTTAAAATCCGGATCATAAAAATTCATCAAGGTGGCATTTTTGAGGTGGCCCTGGGCAAACTCTTCTGGGGTGCGCACATCCAGCACCAGCCATTGGGATTGGGGATCCATGACCCAATCGTGGGCCTCTTGGGGAGAAATCGTGACCACGGCCTGGGGTTTAAAATTGTTTTGGGCACGCTGGGCCTGCAAGGCGGCAGGCATGCGGCTGGCTGAAGGCATCAGCATGGGTTGAGAAGCACAGGCCGTCAGGGCCAGAGCGGCCAATGCGGCAGAGAGGGTTTTGGCTAAAAATGACATGGGAACCTCGGATTAACTTGAATTTAATATAATTTTAACATTAAATCGGATTTCTTGTAAAGATCTAAATACAGTGTGGTCCCTAACGCTCGCTTTTTACTCAACTGAATTTTTTTGTTGGCCCACTGCTAAGTCTAATACTCACTTAGTTTGCCTTCACTTGCTGTCTAGCTGAAGAGAATCAAATCGCACAATATTGCGCTCCTTGCGGCTGAATTCGATGCCGATGAGCGTAATCAAGACACCCGGCGCACGGTATTTCTCAGCGTAGCCTTTGTCTAGGAGTTGCTGCAGGGCTTCGCCATTGGACTTGTCTTCGACAGCATTGTTGTCTGTATCCGTTTGGCTTGCTCGCTCGCCGATGGCTTCTGTTACCTTAAATTCGAACAAATAAACCTGCTGATCCAGGCGAAGGCTCAAATCAATCCGGCCTTTATTAGTCATATCTTCAGCTTGTACATTCAACCCCAAGGCAGCCAATTGGCTGTAAAAAACACTGGCATAATGGCCCTCAAAATTGGCCAGCGGGCTGCGGCGGTACCATTCGTAGGGAATACTTGCAAAGAGCGCAAACAAACTTTCGTGTAAGGCTTTTAGGTCGTGATTGTAGAGCGCATCTTCCAAATGGGAACGGCTCACCAGTGCTGGTTGTGCTTCTGGGCCATAGGCAGGCAATAGCGCCTCATTCAAAGCAGATTCAACCTCGCGGTTGGGATAACCCAGGGTGTAAATCCAATTGCCCGAACGCTTTTGCTTGACTTTGTGAAAGGTGAGATAGCCTGTTTGCCAAAGCAGGGCCTCTGGGGCGATCTGTTCCACATCAAAATGAGAAAGGATTGAATCACTGCTTTCCCGGTGCCAAAGATCAGGGGTAAACCAGTGATTCTGAGCCAAAAATTCGACCAAAAATGTGGGGGTTCCGGTTTCAAACCAGAAAGATTTAAATTGACGCTCTCGAAAAAACAAAAGCAGGTCAAAGGGGTTATAAACAGATTCACCCAACCAATTATAGCCATTGTACCAAGCACGGATTTTTGCCCTGTCGAGGTTGGGCAGTTCGGGGCCAAAAACCAGATCCAAATCTTGCTCAGTATAGCCACAAAGCGCTGAATACTCTGCTCTGACCGTCAGATCTTCAAGATTATTGAGACCCGAAAACAGGCTGACCTTGGAAAATTTACTCACGCCTGTAATAAACACAAACTTAAGGTTGGCATCATTGTCTTTGAGCACGGCATACAAATTGCGCAGGGCATCGCGCATCTCAGTGGCAATGCTGGGTTCACTCAGATTGTCGAGAATGGGTTTATCGTATTCATCAATCAAGACAACGACCCGTTGTCCATTTTGTTGGGAGAGGTGGAGGAGCAAATCATGCAGACGACGGCTGGCATCGGGCTCTGTCGGTGTCAGCCCAGCTTGCTTTTCTAGGTGCAAGAGTTGCCGATCGAGCAACGCTTGCAATTGGGTCTGGGTTTTGACCACTCCACCGCCCAAGCTGATGCGTATGACAGGGTATTTAACGGACCAGTCCCAGTGGTTTTCGGCATACAACCCCTCAAACAAGGGCCGATTGCCTTCAAACAACTCTTTGAGCGTATCGAGAAACAGGCTTTTGCCAAAACGGCGGGGGCGCGAGAGAAAATAGTGAGAACCCTGATCGATCAGTTGCAGAGCATAGGCGGTTTTATCTACGTAATAATACGCCTGGGCCTCACGGATTTTTTCAAAGGTTTGAATGCCAATCGGCAGTTTTTTGCGTTGCATAGCTCGATTATACCCTGCTTGCCCGGAATTTTTCTAAGCTGAAACTGCAGGATATTCAATCTTTACTCCAACCGGTTCATCACTGTCTGCCCCACACAGCGCCCCTGTGCCAAGCCCTGCTCAATCGCGTCGCGGTAGTGAATGCCGCCATATAAGCGTGAAATGCCCGCCTCATCAGCCGCTGCGCGAAAACTGGCGAAGCTGCGCGCTTTTTGTCCGCGCAAGACATGGGTTTGGTCTGTAAATTGCCCAGGCCCCAGCAAGGCTTCTAAGACCTCGGCTGCGGCCCCCGAGCCCACAGAATGCCCCGATGGGTATTCGGGAAAAGGGGGCGTGGTGAGCAGAGGTTTCCACTGAGGCTGATCGAGGTATTGCTGAATATACGTCACAGGCCGCAGCAAATTGATCTCAAATTTGCTGCTCCAGCAAGAGACAAAGGCATCTGAGAGCGTCAGACCCAAAACAGCCAAAACCTGGGCCGTCTGATAGGCCCCGATTTGGCGCTCTTTGAGCAATTGTGAAGTCAGTGCCAACCAATGCCCTGGCGGCGTAGGCGTCTCACCCGGATTGTCGGCCCACCAGCGCGCAATCGCGGTCTGTTCGGGGGTGCGCGTTTGCCCGGTTTCGAGCACTTCGCGGGCCTCTTTCAAAAAGGCCGAATCTGCAGCCGTGCTAAAGCTGACCTTGGGCGGCGTGTGACAGGTTTTGGCTTCGGGCAATACAAAAGGCCGCAATGTGCCCCAATAGGGCTCCAAAGCCTTTTGGCTCGGCGCTGTCGGGGCCCAAAAGGCCGGATTTTGGCTGCGCGGTGGCGGGGTATACGTCAAGCTGCGGGTGCGCAAATAGCCATCTTCGCGGGCCCACTGGGCCAAATGCTGCCCGAGTTTTTGGCCTGCTTCGAGAGCTTGTTTGGCTTCTGCGGTTTGAAAATCGAGGGCTTTGCGCTGGGCCAAGTCGATTTCTTGCAAGAGCTGGCGCTGCCGGGAGGTGGCCAAAATGACTTCGGGCAAAAGCGTGTTGAGGGTCGCGTGTAAATACAGGCGTGGGTCGATCTTGGCGGGTGCTTCTGGCAAAGCTTTGAGGCCGATTAAGGTGTCTTGCAGGCGGGTTTCGGGGTTGAGCGCCAGCTGCATGGCGATTCCGGCATAGGCGTAAAGCCGGGCCGCAGCAGGCGGGCTCAGGCCTGTGAGTTGGGCCAATTTTTGCAATTGGGCCATCCAGATCAACAGGTCGTCGCGCAAAGGTAGGTTGGCGGGGCCTTTGGTGAGGCGGGTGAGTGTAACTGTTGCTGGGGAAGCGCTGGGAGAGAGCACGACCGTGGGAGAGGCTGTAGCATCAGGGAGAGGAGACTTAAGCACGGGTGATGGAACACACCCCCAAAACAGAATCGGGAATAAAAAAAATAAAGGAGAGTGTTTCATTGCTCAGGAGAAACCTCGGGTGGACTTGGTGTATAAAAACGGGTAAGAAAAAGATCTGTTGTGTGAGTGATGCTTTGGAGTCTGCGCTTGAGAGCAGCCCATTCTTTTAGTTTTTGTAGCTGTATTGCTTTTGTCTCAATCAAAATTCGGGTGCCTTTCAATTTAGAGAAAGCGGGAATCCCTGTTGGGCTAAAATAAATCTGCCTAACCCAGTTTAATTTGGAATGTAATACCTGGGTCTTTTCAATCATTCGCATGAGTTGCCGATTCAACTTGGAAACGAGAACATCATCGTGTTCTGCCAGTGGCAATTCAGCTGGATTTATATTCATAGGAGTCTGTATTATTGGGCCAACAGGAAGGCCCAACGCGGAAGGCTGAATCATCTGATAAGGAACCTGGGGATAAAGTTCCTGTGTTTCATCAATGAAATTGTTGATATCTCGCTCCAGTAGATGTTGGCGAGATTCTGCTGTATCTAACATTTTTTGCAGACTGGCAGAGTAATAGAGATGGACACTTGCCTGGTTCAAGCCTGTGTTTATTGTTGCTGTATCTGCATGGGTGAGCGGGTTTGGTTCAAGCTTCTTTTTTGCTTCTGTAGTCTGCTCTGAATAAAATTTTGGATCGATGTCAACGCTCAGGGTGATTTCCAACTCTTCTGGCTTTAAATCTTCTTTCCAAAAAAGATCCCCATAGGCCTGTGTGTATTCATAAGAGGAACGAGGCAAGGTGATCAAAAAATAATCATCGGCCAAATAAGTCACAGAATGGGGGCCAAACAGATCTATATAGTGTGCGTTGTCGATAAAAACAGGGCGCAAGCTTTGAAAATTAAATCCAGGTGGTTTATTGTCTATGCGTCCGATTATTTGAAACGTGCCATTGGCAAGGTTGATACAGCTAAGCAATTTCAGATTGGTTTGAACTTCTTCAGAAGGATTGATTCCCTTGCCAAAGGCTGGGCGGGAGCGCTTCCATAGGGCTGTTTGCTTGGCTGAAATGGGCCTGGATTCTGCAACTGTCAAATGATTGTTTATAGAAAGCAATAAAAAAAGCAAAATCCAGAGTGAGAAGAGTGTGTTTAACTTTTTGATCGATGTCATTGTACCACTTGAATTTTAATAGGCTTTGTTGCATGAATCATTTCAATAATCATGCGGTTTACAGGCCAGAACCCAACAGGCCTCAAAGGTTGCTTCTGACGAGTTTACAGGGTTTGAGGCTGCTTTCCCAGCCTGACCCAAATGGTGGGAAACGCCCATGGTGAGCCTCATAGGTATTTATGCAACAAAGCCATTTTAATAATAAATCATTGAAAATTATCTATTTTTTTTAACTAAATCAGTCAATAAATCTAAATTTTGTGAATATTTTTTATAAAAATCACTATTTTTATCTAAGTGGCAAGTTCTTAGCGCTCTCCAGAAAGGTTTACAAATTTGATCTATATTACCTATTTTTGAATAATTTATTTCTTTGTTTTTGAATTGATTGAAGGGATCAATGATCACTTCTAAGTAAATTAAATCTGCTTTTTTTTCAAAAGAGATTATTATCTCTTCCGGTTCACAAAAAAAATGAACTTCATAGCTTCCCTCAGGTCTACTATACAGGTTTATTAATGCAGAAATAAGTTCTCTAATTGAATCAAACCAAAAATCTGAGAAAGCAATCCCGATTACATAAGTATAATTATCAAATCCCTGGAGTTGATACCAAGAACCATGATTGGTTATTTTTATTTTGAGATTTTTACTCATTCTTTTATTTTTTTATACTGAGGAAAGGCTGTTTTTAGTGTTTTAGTTGCAAATTCAACATATATTTTTAAATTAATATCATATGTTGAGCTATAAGCGCTATAATATGTTATTTCTTTTCCTTCTTGATCTTGCACACCCAAACGTCTCATGCTTGAACTATTGTAAGCCTCTTTAATAGCTTTTTCAATATCTTTTGGTTTCAATGCTTTATCGTAAACATCCTTCACTGTTTTTGATCTGCCTGCATTATAATCTTTAAGAGATTGTTGATATCCACTGCCATCATGAGTATGATTTTTTAATATATGCCCAATATCGACGGTTAATTTTTTGAAAGGAATAATACCAAATCGTGTAAGTCTGCGTATATCATCACATGGGCCTTGAGACAAAATATGGAAATTGGCATTTTGGGTAGAAAAAACACACCCAGAATATCTTAGTAATATCTTTTCAATATCAGGGATTTTTTCAATTAATTTTGTAAAATACTTAGACCCACTAAGTGAGGCAATGACATCCAATCCAAAACCAATAGGATCTTCTCTTGGATCGGGTGGAAGATAAATTTCTTTATAGGCTTCAATCAGACTTTGCCCTAAAGCATCTCCATAGCTAGAAATGATTTGCCCTTTAATAACGCCAGCTTTTTCATTTAAAATTGATAAAAATAGATTTTTTAACCACTGTTTTCCTTGAGCTACAGATTGAATTGCACACAATTGTTTATAAGCTAAATTAGCGAATGCAGGAGTAAAAAGCTTTGCATCTTCTGCATTTTTTATCAGGTCGTAACCTCTTTGCCTGAGCAAAGTGACATTCGTCGGTCCTGAATTAACACAAGCTTCTGGCGCACCTTTATCTCCCAGATTATAAGCAGTTAATTTTTCACTTTTTGTTAGGAAAATATTGTTTTGGATAAGGAATTCAGCATAATTTTGAACCCGTACGGAAAGAGACAGTTCTTCAAGAGCTAAATTTTCTTTCCAAAAAAGATCCCCATAAGCTTGAGTATATTCATAAGCAGAACGTGGAAGTGTAATTTGAAAATAATCATTGGGCAATTCAGTAACGGTATGTTGCCCAATGATTTGAATATAATGAGCATTATCAACAAAAACAGGTCTTAAAGTCTGAAAACTAAAGCCATCAGGCTTATTTTCCATACGACCGAAAAACTCCATGGTGCCATTTTCAAGATTTGTAGCACTTAATAGTTTTAATTGTGGTATAGCCTCAGGCGCATTTTTTCCACCACCTCCATTGCCCCCCTCGCCAGGGCATTGGGTATTGGGATCATTGTCATTGTCCTCGCAACCACCATCATTGTTTGGATCGTCATCGGGATCTCTTAATGGGCGTTTCCAACGGGGTTTGAAGGAGTAATAATTAAAACAACCGGTTGAGGTCCCGATCCCGTAAAACTCTTTTTCTTTACTGTTGGCGGCATCGCTCCTAGCTTGGGCTTCACCACCTCCGGCCTGCTGCACAGCAAAGGTCTGGTTGGTGTGCTTGATCCAAGCGATTTTCTGGCGTAAAATTTCAACTTCTCTCACGATTCGATCATTCTGGGCATCCAAGAGATGTTTGGGCCGGTCAGTGGTGTTTGCGTAAACATAACGGTTCAAATTTTCTTCGGGAAGGGGCTCTGCTTGCTGTTGTTGAATGCGAAAACCCTGGATATCTGGAATACTTTGGATTTGAAAAGTAGGGGCCTGGGGATAAGCCGCTTTGGTTTCTTCCACCAGGGTTTCCACATCTCGTTTAATTACTGCCAAACGCGGTTCAATCGAGTCCAAGAGCCATTGGATGCCTTTATCAAAATAGAGTTCCAAACGTGGGTCTGCTAAATCTTCAACTTTTAATGTCCCGCTTTTCTGAATGTTACCAGAGGACAAACGAACTGTGTAGCGCCCTTCGGCCACCAAGTTATTTTTTTGGTCGGTGCCTTCCCATTGGTAATTTTGGCTCCCCCGGCCTCGGCGATACCACACTGTGGAATTGCCTTGGTCTTTTATTTCCAGTAGCCAATCCTGTTGGGGGTGTGATGTGACATTGATCTGGGCAAAATCCAATATTTGGTCACGTTTGCCAGGAGTTAAAAAGACCTCTTGGGTATCGGGTGGTTGCCCACCTCTGACACTGCCAAAGGCAATTTCCAGATCTGGATCTGTATTTACCTTAACGGTGCGGCGAATTTCACTAAGACCAGGGCGAAATACAAAGGTATAAGCGCCGGTTGCAACAAAACCACCCGGTACCAACCCTTCCGCAGACCAGACCAAATTGGCAGACTCATTTTGAACCCAAGTTTTCACTTTTTGCCCCTGTGCATCAAAAACATCCAGAGTCCAAGCAAGGGTGTCTATCGGGTCAATCAAAATAAAATAAGCCCGAGGGAAATCTCTTAAGCGAAAGGGATAAATGGTCAGCTCTTCATTGTCACTTGGCCAAGTCGGAAAAGTCGTATTATAGCGAATACTCATGCGATTTTCATTGTGTATTCTGAAACTCTGGGTTTTGCTTTCCCCATTGGAACTTAAAACAACCGTATAAACCCCATTGGGGAGGTAATTCCCTGTTTGAGCATCATCGCCACCCCAGCGCAGATGAGTTGACTGTGTGCCATTTTGTTCAAACATGACAGCCAATTGTTCATTTAAGATTTTGACATTCCAAGCTTGATTGCCAATTCCATCTACTTGGATATCCAACTGGTTGTATACGCCTGGTTGGGGACGGCTGGCAGGGGAAATGAGAATATTTTCAGTGATAGGTGGCTCGCTTAAAGAAGAGATCCCCTTCACAGTCAATTTGAGTTGATGATCAATCAAGACCTTTTGCACACGGGTCTCACCATTGCTTACCAACTCGATGGTATACAAACCATTGGGCAGATACTCACCTGTTTGGGGGTCTTTGCCTTCCCAGAAACGGATATTGATCTCTGGGGTGCTCTCCACCGAAAGGCTTTCAAGCACTTGGCCTTGGGCATTTATATACTTTAATTCCCAGGGAATCCCCGGCTGTTGAAACACCTGAATTCGAATTGCCGTGGGTTCGCCCTCTTGAGCGGGGCGAAAGGGCATGATCTCTTGGGCTGGGGGCAAAGCATCTGCTGCAACATCATAATTCACCAAAAATAGCAGGGAATTTTCGATGCGCACATTGCGCTCAACAAGTTGCTCATTGGAACTCAAGCGAATGGTATAAACCCCATCGGGCAAATAGGCCTCACTGTATTGAACTTTGCCCGACCACTTAAACACCTTTTCTTGAGCAAAAGGGTCTCCACCTCTGTGAAAGACCTGTTCACCATTGGCATTGAAGATATCCATTTGCCAATAATGCTTGCCGTCGTCATGCACTTCGATCTCTATTTCATTGTTGGGATGATTGGGCTGAAGTGGTGAGATCATCAGTTCACCCTCGTCTGGGGTGGTGCTGCCGGGCCGGGTGTATTTAATTTTTAGGGCCAGGGGCCGGGTACAACCTTCGGCGGTTTTTTCATAACCATCGCGGCAGCTACAGCCATAAAATTGCATTTCGCGGGTTTGCAGATGACACGCTTGACCTTCGTCGTAGAGACAATAATCTTTGGTTTCGTAGGCACAGAGGCCGTTATAAAAAGAGGCAAAGTCGTTGTAAATGGCATCATAATATTCTTGCCAATTGCCCACTTCTTGGTAGCCACAGATATTCATGCTGCTCCAGTCACAGGACTCTTGCCCGGTTTGAGCCAAACTGAAGTGCTTTTGCAAGGGTCTTTCGACCCGCTTGGCATTAGGCTTTTGTGGTTTGCTGAAGAGATCTTTCATCTCTTGAATCGGCACCACTTTGACAAATGCGGGATTGCCACCCTTTTGCTCTACCAAAGCCTTGAGTTTTTGGGGCATGTCAGGGACTTTGGGTGCCAACAAAACAGGGGTTTGGTTTTGGCTGGGTTTCTGGGTTTGGGGCCCACTGGGGGGAGGCACTTGGCAGGCAATCAGGGTCAGACTCAAGAGGCTGCTGAGAATTTGTTGTTTATGTCTGTTTTTCATGCCTGTACCTCTGCCAATGCTTTTGCTGGGGTGTGTTTTGTTTGAGAAAAGTGAGAAATTTGAGCCAAACCCTTTGCGATTCGGGCCTCAAGCAGGATGCGAACCGATCTGGGAATGCTGGGGTGGTCTAACCCCTGCCGGGTCTTATGCAAATAGGCTGCGGCATCTGCCATTTGGCCATCACAAAAGGCCACTAAGCCTTGGTAAAACCAGCCTTGTACAAAGGCCGGAAAGAGGGCCTTTAATTCTTGAATATATCCAAAGGCCGAGGCCATTGAGACTGTTTGAATAGGCGATAGTGGCTGCTCTGGAAAGCTCTCAGCCGCGCAGATTGGTAGTAGAGCGGTTTGAATGAGACTGTTGAGCAATTGTAAATAAAAGCGGTGCTGCAGCGGTGATCCGCTTGTTTTATACACATCAGCCGCTTGGCGATAGGCATGCAGAGCTGCAGATGGGTTGTGTAATTCTGCTTCACTTTGACCGAGGTGGTAGAGGTAAATCGCCCGCTCTTGTGGATTGAGAGAACCAGCCAATTCCATTTCTATCAGGGCTTTATAACCGGCTAATTTGGCAGCGGTCATGGGCGCAGGAAAATGATTGAAGACAAATTCAGGGCATTCGACTCCCGCCAAAAGCTGGCCATTGCGTGCAGGCCATTCGTGGACCCGGCCTTTAAATTGAATACCCAAATGATTGGCAAAGACCGCCCGTGTATACAAAGGCGGTTGCTCAGGTGCTTGAGCTTGAAAATTAAAGACACGTGGCTCTTTCGGGTTTTGACGGGCCAAAAAGGGCTTTAATCTCTTTTGAGTTGCTGAGTCGAGCACTTCATCGGCGTCGATGATCAAAATCCAGTCTTTGCAAGCCTGTTGAAGGCCATAATTGCGGGCCGCTGAAAAATCCTGGCACCAATTAAAGTGAAAGAGTTTGTCTGTAAAGCGCTGAGCAATTTCAAGCGTCTGATCCGTTGAGCCCGTATCCACGACAACAATCTCATCGGCAATCGACTTTACACTCTCCAAACAGGCAGCCAAACAATGTGCTTCGTTTTTGACAATCAGGCAGACACTCAAACTCGGGAGAGATATGCCAGACAAGCCACCGAATTTTTGCGCCATTTGTCTGCGTTCGAGATCTGACCAGAGATCTTGAGCCAAGAGGGCTTGGCCGAGATCCCTTTCCTCACTCAGTTCAGCCAGTAATTTACGCGCCTTGCTGGGTTGGCCTTTGAGGGCATAGGCCCTGGCCAAATGCCAGTCCAACTCTGGGCTGGGTTGTTGTCCCTTCACCTTTTCCAACAAAACCACTCCCTGCTCCCAAGCCCCTTTGAGCAGGGCAATCCGGCCCAGATTCAGCTGGATATTATTCTCCAAAGCCGCCCGCACCGGGACAGGCAAACGCTCTTCGCTGGCCAGGGCCTGAGCATAACTGGCTTGCGCCCCATCGAGATCGCCCAAACCAAATTCTGCGTAGCCCCTGTAGAACCAGCCTTGACTAAAACCGGGGAAATACGTGGTTAAATCCTGGGCATAAACCAAGGCCTTCGAAAAATCCTCTTGGGTCTCAATGCTCAATTGAACCAGCGGCACCAAGAGATTGTGGTACAGGCGTTTGTGGCGATCCGCGCCACTGTTCAAAAATTCAACCTGGGCCTGGGCAAAGGCCTCAAAAGCCAAATGGAGGTCTTTTAATTTGAGTTCGGTTCGTCCCAGATGGTAAAAGTGCAGACAGCGTTCAAAGGAATCGGTTAATTCTGCCAAATCTGCCCAGAGCAAAGCTTTGTCTTTGCTGTATTTATCTGCGCTGTAATGGGGGCGGTGGTGCAAACGGATATCCGGGCATTCAACAGCATAGATGCTTTGACCGGCCAAAGCGGGCCATTCATGCACCCGGCCTTTAAAGCGAATACCCAAATGATTGGGAAAGAGCCCCCGCACAAAAAGCGGATGTTCCCCTGGTGTGAGCAGGCGAAACAAGAACAAAACAGGCTCTTGGGTGGATTGTTGCTCCAACAGGGGGCGAATAAGCGGCCCACTGAGCGGATCCAAGGTCTCATCGGCGTTAATAATCATGACCCAATCCCCAGTGGCCTGTTCCAATGCGAAATTGCGCGCCCGGCTGTAATCGTCGCACCAGGCAAAATGAAAGATTTTTTCTGTAAAGCGCTTGGCTATTTCCACTGTATTGTCGGTGGAACCTGTATCCACCACGACGATTTCATCGACCCAGGCAGAGATACTACTTAGACAGGCCGCCAGTTGCTGGGCCTCATTTTTGACAATCAGGCAGGCAGAAAGAGTGGTACTCATGGTTTGCGCCCCCAGCCCAACAAATGGCCGTGTTCGATGGGCCAGCCACTTTGGGCCAAGCCCTGATTGCCAGTTTGAAAGGCAAAACTCTGGCCCTGATCGGTGTTGCCGTAGAGAAAGCCTTGGCTATCCAAAACCAAACGTCCCCGCACAGCGCCACTCACACTCTTTTCCCAATCTTTACTGCCATCTGGGTTGATCGAAACAATCCGTCCTTGGCTGCTGCCAATATATACCTTGCCTTCTTGCCCCACGACAGGGGCTGCTTGAATCGCTGACCCTGCTTCAAAACGCCAGAGCAGATTGCCTCGATCATCCAAAGCGTATAACCGCCCATCGGCACAGGGGGCATAGACATTGCCTTCGGGGCCAATCACAGGGGAGGCACTCAAGGCCCCCGCCATCACATAAGACCAATTCTCCAAACCATTTTGACTCACATTGTAAAGCCAGGTATCTGAAGAGCCAAAGATAATATTGCCATCCCCTGTTAAAGCGGGGGTAATATCCGAAATGGGCTGTCCTGTCTGGAATTCCCAGAGATATTTGCCAGTTGCTTTGTCTAAAGCATAAAGGGTTTGATCCAATGCCAGCACATAGATTTGTTCTTTACCAATAATTGGCGCAGAGTCAATCGGGGCACGGGCCTGAAAACGCCAGACTTCCTGACCTGTTTGAATGTTCAGGGCATAAATTGTTTCTGCGGTACCTCCCGTATACAAAACACCCTTTCCCTCATCCAAGGCTACACCGCCCAAACGAAAGCTATTGGGCTCATCGGGGGTAAAGCGCCAACGGGTGCTGCCATCGGGATTCATGGCATAAAAAGTACCATTGATCCCGCCAACATACAAAGAGCCATCGGGGCCCAAAGCAGGGCTGGCACTTAAAGGTGTAGGCAAACTGCGCTGCCATTCAGTTTGGCCAGAATCGGTTTTTTGCGCCACAATCTGACCGCCGGGCCCGACAAGATAGAGCAAACCATTGTGCAACAAGGGAGCCGCTTCTCCAACGGTAAAATTGGAGGGTAACGGAGCTTGCCACTGGGGTTCTCCTTGAATAGGTTTGTAATAAATTTCAAGCTCCCCTCTGAGAGTGGCCTGTTCCACATTTTTGTTCTGGCTGAAGGTATTAGAAAGGCTAAGAACAAGACTGTTTAGCTGCTCAGCAGAGCCAAAGCCTTGAATTTCTTGCTCTTGAAGAGTAACTTCTTGAAATTCACTTAGAAACAGATTCTGACTGGCATCTTCTGCGGTGTGTGCTTTGAGCCAAGCGGCTTTTAAGAATACCTGACTGCCATTGGTTTTAAAGCGCAGGGAAATGGTTTTATTGCCTGGTAAGCTGCTGTCGGCCAGAACGCGGTAGTATTCTGTGGCCAAGGGCCCCAATTCAAGGGGTATCAGCAGGGGCTGATCTGCTGTGTGTTCCTTTGTGAGGATAGCTGTATTGAAGTTCAGAGTATCTGCTGAAATATCATCGAGATCATCCTGCCAGGGCAGCGCCGGGAAAAAATTGAGTTGCCGCTTGAATAAAACATCTCGGGCAAAAGCCAAATAGGCATCAGAGAGAGGAAGTGTTTGCTGAAAAGCCTTGAGAGAAGGACTCAATAAGGAATTTGTATCTGGTGAAGTAAGCAGGATCCCTCTCTTTTTCACCAATTCCACCAGCGTTGTCGGACCATAAGCAGGATTCAAGGCCAAATGACTGAAAAAAGCAGTGGCAAAATCCCGTTTGTATGAAGGGAATGTGCCTGTTTGCGTTTCGGCCTCTACATCATCAGGATCCACAGGGAGGTCTGCTGGGCGAAGTGGCAACAAAGCGCTCATCTCTCCAGTTTTAAACACGCTGTGATAAAGATTGCTCAGGCTTTCTTGGGTTTTGCGAAAGACGGGTGCTTCTTGCAATTGAGTTGGTGTCAGAGTTTGTTTTGTATACAGGGTTCCCATGACTTGCGCAATCCCCAACACAAACCAGCGATCTTCATAATTGGGAACATCTGCAGGCGTCTCTAAGCCTTGAATATATTTGGCATAATTCAAGTTTTCGTTATGCCCAGCGGCATCGCGGTAATAGCTCTGCTGCACCAAGTGAAAGGCATCTTTGGCCACTGTTTCTTGAACAGCGTAACCCCCGCAATTCTCGCCATCTCCAATGCACTGACGCAACAAAATCTTCGAGCCCAGAAATTTGGAAGAGGGAGCAATTTGCTCTTTTTCGGGCGGGCCTGCCACCAAACTGCGGCCAAAGACCTCACTTACGCCAGCCAAAGCACAGGCTTTCATCACGGTTACGGGCAAAACCGGCCCCGATTGCCATTCGTGTTGGCCCCCCACCGGGCTGGGCAATCCCAATGAGCTGTAATAGCCCAAGGCCCCAGAGAGCTGATTCAACAAGGCCAAGGCATCAGCGTTACTCACACTGCTCTCTTTTTCACTCAAGAGCAAATTGCCATTTTGCACAGGCACAAAGCCATCTTGGGGCTGCACCAACACAGGCATAAAAGCCGCCACATGGGCCAGGGTTTTGACTGGGATCGCCGTTTGAGTTGTGGCACTTAAAGCACTGCCCGAAGCCGGGGCCAGCAAGGGGTCAAACACCCAGCTCTCAGGGTCGAGACCACTGGTTTGGTTGGCTTTGTAGCGCAGGGTGCCAGGGTGGTTAGTGCCCAAACGCGCGCTGTCTATGGCCAAAGTCAGGCTGGCGGGAGTGTTCAACTGCAGTTTAAACGGCTCCAGTTTGACCAGGGCACTGGCAAAGTCAAAGCCGGGCACACAGCTTTCTGATGCCAAAATGCGCGATTCACACTGGGTTTGCAGACCCATGGCCTGACTCACTTGGGAGATGCGAAACAGGGTCTTCTGGCTGACAGCCCCAGCAGGAACCGCGAGTTTGGCCACGCCGGGCAGATCGACATTGCCGCCAGCGGGGCCAATCTCTGCCAGTCCCGGTGGAAAATCCGGGGCAGAGGCCTGGCTTTTGATCCAGCGCAAGGTAAATGCCGGGATATTTTGCGGCTGAAACTCCAAGGTATAGTCGCTGCCCGCATTCCAACTGGCCGGAATCGGAAAGGGCCTCACCCCCAATTTCCACCAAATACTCACCCCTGGCTCTTCGCCCTCGCGGCATTGGGTCGGCAAACTCACCCGGTTGATCTCTTTTTTGCCCGCGACCGTCAGGGTCACTTTATTATTGCCGTTTTGGGTCTCACTCTCAAAATACGACTCTCCAGGTGGAGCCACTTCGTTGCCCGTTTGGCTGCTGCCTTCGACTTCCCAGCCATAAGGCACAGGCTGGTTATTGGGGTTTTCAATCTTCCAGAGCCGGTATTCATCGGGCTCTTCCGAACAAACTGAGCTGATTTGCAAGGGCTTAAGGTGAGCCCTGAGCGGAGTCGAAGGGCGGGGCGGATTTGCAGTGAGCAAAAAACTGCCTGGGCCTTCGTCGTTGCGCACGAGTTCCTGGGTGAGTTTGTAGAGCGGGTCTTTGAGGGTCAACGTGCGCAATAGTTCTTTGCTGCGGGGGCTGCGCACGCGGGTATAGCCTTCGCGCAATTCAGATGGCATTTGCACCACCGCTTGACCATCGCGGGCATCGTTATCCAAAATTTCAAACCGGGGGCCCGCTTTAAAGACCACGCGAAAAAGGGTATTTTCGGGCATGCGGATGGTGTATTTGCCCTTGCCAGGATTTTTGCTGACAAAGCGCAGCGGAAGGGACTGTTTGCCTTTGGGCAATTGCTGGAGAAAATGGAGGGGGTTGTATTTGGCTTTGTCGTGAAAGGTCACACTTTGTTTGCTAAAACCCGACACAGAGGAAGTGGAGACACTTGGGTTTGCGGCTGGAGCGGTTGGTGCGGTAGGCTGTTGGGCGGGAGAGGCGGGCTGAGTCTGGGCCGAGGTTGCAATCGGGTTAAATTGACAGGCTGAGAGCAAAAGAGGCAGAGAAAACAACATGAAGCTTATGTATGTATGTATGTATGTATTCTTTTGTATTTTTTGAAATTTGGGAACGGGTACGTTTACGTTTCAGCAGCATAGGCCCTCTCTGGTGTCTTTTGCGAACAAATCGAGTGCAATTGTGACAAAAAAAAGACAAAAAACCAGCACTGTCTCTTCTATTGGATCACAAAACAATAAAAATTATTCTAACACATCTTAAAAAAACCACAAGTTCTGTTTGGGCTTTTGCGATTGAAGGGCAGAGGTGGCGAGTTTTAGCTACGTTTAGCCGCGCAATTGGGTGATCAGCGCATCCAGTTGAGCCTGGGTCTCTTCCTGGCAGAGGTGGTGGCGCAGGCCTTTATTTTCGTCTTGGTTAATTTGGCTATTTTGGTTAACTTGGCTATTTTGGCGCTCTGGCCCATCGGGACCATTTTTACCCCCAGCATAGATCAGCAGTGTTCCCTCTTTGCGCCGCAGCCGCAGGTATTCTGGCGCTGGGCCAGACCAGCCCCTGCCGACCTCACTCTGACAGACCAAATCTGGGGCATTCAGGCGCTTTAACCAGCTGTGGTAGGTTTTTTCGTCCAGGGTTTTGCGGGCCTGGACATGGGTCGAGGGGTCGATCATTTTTTGGTAATGGTATTCGGCCTGAATCTGGCGCTTTTCGTGGTCGAAGCGCAAATAGAGTGAAAAGGCGGTCTGGTATTGCGGGGGCAATTCGGCCATCGCGGGGGGCATCAGGCTGTCAAAGATCGGTGGCAAAAAGCCGTATTTGGCCAAAAAATCTTGGCGATCCATGCGCTGAAAATACTCCAGACTCTCCAGATTTTCATGGGCCTGATCGGGTTTTAAGGCGCAGGCGGGAAGATGGGCCAAGAGGCAAAGGAAAACAAAGCCCTTCAAGAGGGGGGAGCAAAGATGTTTTTTCATGGCTGATCTCGCAATGCTTCAAAGTTGGGGGCCGGGTTTAAAGTCGGCAAAAAGGTCTCACGTGTGCCCGTGTGGGCCAAAAGCCAGAGGGGCAGGGTTGCGATCATCGCCCCTTCGCCATTGAGGGCGTAGAGTTTTTCTTGAAAGCGGTTCCAAACGGGCATGGCCAGGGTCTCTGTTCCTTGCGAACGCAGAGAGTCGAGCAGGGTTTCTGCCGCCATTTGGCAGGCAAAGACCTGGCTGCCTTGGTCGGGGCCGCGCCGCCAGGTGAAATAGCCATAGGCCCTGCAAATGGCGGGTCTGACCGGATAAATGGTGCACATGCCTTCGATCAAAAACGGGCATTGTGAGCAGCCAAACGGGGGCAATGGCAGGTCGGTCTTGGGGGCCGCAATCCTTGCCTGCTCTTGTAAAAACAGTTCCAATTGTGGGCGGTGCAAGGCCTCGTTTTGGGAGATGACCTGGGCGCGCAGGCCCTCGGGCATGGTCTTTGCCATATATCCATGAATATGCCGCCACTCCAAAGCGGTCACACGCGGCAAACCACTGTCGATACAACATTGGCTGCAGCCGGCTTTGCAGGGAATGGCCGGGTATTCGTTTTCGACCAAAAAGACCAAAAATTCTATCAGGTAATACAGATCTTTGACATCATCACTTTCGCCGACATTGGTCGCGGCCTGTAGAAGGTTCCAGGTTTGTGAGATATTAATCTGTAGATTGGTTGTTGAATGCGATGTCACGGCGGCTCACCAGAGTTATTACGGCTAAAAAGAACCAGAACAAAAGTTGGATCGAGGGACGATAAAAGACTGTGTCTACCATGCCGTGGGCCAGCAGGCCGATCAGGCCAATCAGGCTGGCTGCCAAAAACAGCCGAGCGGTATAGTCAATCTCTTGCACAATGCCCCAAACGCAGCGGGCGGCATGGCTGACCAGCATCCAGAGAAAGATGATAAAGCCGACCAGGCCCATTTCGACCCAGACCTCTAAAAAGACGTTGTAGGTCGAGAGGGCCTGAAATCCGGTGACCATGTAATAGGTGTAGATCTTTTGAAAGACCTTATTGCCCATGCCAATGCCCGTCAGACCATATTCTTGAATGATCTTAAAACTGCTCTGCCAGACATTGATGCGGAATTGATTGGAGGAATGATTGCCGCCGCTGACCAGCGATTTAAGCCGCTCCAACAGGGCGGGGTTGTGCAGCACCATCCAGACGGCTCCGGCCAAACCCAGCAGCAAGCCGCCGATCAGCAGGCCTTTAAACAGGGCACTTTTGGCAAAGAGGTGCCAGAAAATGATCAGACAGGTCAAAAACGCCACGGCACTGCCCACGGCCAGGGCAATCCAGGCTCCCCGGCAATAGGTGAAGTAGAGACAGGCGACTTGCAGGGGAAAAGCCAAAAACAGCACCCATTTGCGCCAGCCCAAATTGCCGAAATAAAAGAAGACCGTCAGGGCCATTGGGGCCAAGAGATAGCCCCCGAGCAAATTGGGATTGCCCAAAAACGAATAGACACGGGTCAGTTTGTATTCTGCAGTGGGATCGTCCCAGAGCGCCAGGGGTGGCACTTTGATCTGCCATTGGTAAAGACCGTAGAGCGAGATCAGAATTGAAGAGAGAATGATCGCCCAGGCCGCCAAACGCAGATGGGTCAAAGACTGCAAATTGGCGAGAAAGCAAAAGTAGGCGATCAGATAGGTCAGGGTTTTGGCATAGCCGAGCAAAGAGAGCTTTAAAAACGGGGAGAACCCCGTCGAGACCAGTCCCCAGGCCACAAAGAGCAAGAGCAGGGCGCTGAGACTGCCCAAGGGCAATTCCTCTTCGCAGATCAGCAGACGCACCAAGGTGAGCGCACCCGCCAGAAACACCAAAGCGCCGTTTAAGCCGCTTTCGAGAAAGGGCGAAGCAAAGAGCAAAAGCAGGGTGGAATAAAGGGCCATGCCAGGGATCCAGCGGGCCACCACACTGCCTTGGGCTGCGGGCATAAGTTTGCCCCGCACAAACAGGAGCGGAGCCAGCAAAAACAGCACCAAGCGGCTCTGGCGCAGACCGTTCTGCAGCGAAGGTTCAACAGGATTGAGTCCGACCCATCCGGCCAGACGTTCAAGGGCCAAGAGCATCAGTTGCCCTGTTCATTCATTTTGACGTACATAATTGAGCCATTGAGCCGGTAGCCAAAGGCATCCAGTTCTACCGTATTGCCCACTTTGAGGTGATAACCGCCCATGATCACGCCTTCGTCGGTGACTTCGGCCTGGTCTTTGAAGACCAGATCGACATCTTTGATCTCAGGGGCAGTGGGATCGGGCAACGCCACCATTTGGTCTTTGGAATTGAGCAAAGGAATCTTGCGCTCCCGCATGGTGGTTTTAACCACTTCAACCGGGGCATAGCGCTGGTTGCGGATCGTCAAAAAGGCCTTTTCGCCGACTTTAAAAATACTGGGGTCCAACACGCGCACGCCGCGAATGGCAATTGTGACTTCGGCTGTACCCCGGGCTTTGACGACTTTGTTGAGAGGAGAATTGCCTTTGGCCACCCAGCCGATGCCGGCCAACATGGCGACCAGAATAATCGCAAACGAAAAGTCGATAATATTGACTTTGCCAAAGAGTTTTCCTTGAGAATCAATCATGGAGCGCAATTTCCTTCGGGTTAAATTGAAGCAGGGTCTCCCGCATCTCTGCGGGGGTGGTGGTACTGGAGCCCAGGCGGCGGATCACAATGCTGGCCGCAAGATTGGCCAATTGCATCGCTTCGGGCAGGGGAGAGCCCGAGGCCATGGCGGTGGCCAGGGTGGCCACAACGGTATCTCCAGCGCCGGTGACATCAAAAACTTCGGTTTTGTTGAGGGCGGGAACGTGGCTGACCATCCCTGTGCGTTCAAACAGGCTCATGCCTTCATCGCCGCAAGTAATCAAAACTGCTTCAGCGCCCGTCATTTCCAAGAGGGTTTGACCAGCCGTCAGCAATTCTGAGGGGGTTTGAATCAGAGCACCGAGATTGTTCTCGGCCTCGGGTTTGTTGGGCGTTAGCAGTGCGGCACCCCGAAAGAGGCGCAGATCTTCTTGCGAATCTACCACCCAGGGTTTTGCGTATTGCTGACAAAAATGCCTGACCTGTTCGATGATCTGCGGCACGACGACCCCATTGCCATAGTCGGAGATCACCACCAAATCTGCTTCGCTCACCACTTTTTCGAGGGTCTGACTCAAGGCTTCCAAGGTACTTGGGGCCAGGGGGGCTTGGGGCAATTGGTCGAGGCGCAGCACCTGCTGGGTGACCGATTGACGACTGTGGGCCGAAATGCGGGTTTTGGTGGTGGTGGGAACAACAGGATCGACCAAAATCCCTTCGATATCTATGCCGAGATTTGCCAATAAATTGACCAATTGGGGCCCCGAATGGTCTTGCCCGACCACGCCCACAGCCAGGGCTTTTGCGCCCAGGGTGGCCAGGTTGGCCAAGGTATTGGCAGCGCCACCGGGTTTAAACGAACGGGCTTTTTGTTCAACAATCGGTACAGGGGCTTCGCGCGAGATGCGGCGCACCTCACCTTCGATATATTCGTCCAGAATCAGGTCTCCCACCACGGCAACGCGGGGGGAACGCAGGTTATCTATTGCTTTGAGGAGTTCAGGGATTTTCATAAAAATGATCCAAACATTTCGTCCAAATATTAGTCCAAATTTGGGATATGGGCGATTCCCAATTGTTTTTTCAATTCATCATTATACTCTGCCACAAATCGTTCTGCCTGTGGCTGTTCCAGGATATGCGAAAATTCGTCGCCAATATTGCCCGCCATTAATTCGCCTGTGATTGCCATTCCCGCTCCCAAGATGATGGCTGCCAGGCCCACCCAAAAGGAGCCATTAAATTTGATTACATTGCCCATCATCAGGCCTCCTGCTCCCCCCAGGCCCAGACCCCCCAAGGCAATTCCGTTGCCAATCATTTGGCTGCGGTTTATTTCATCGAGAATTTCTGAGTGGTTGACCATTTTGAGCAGGGTCATATCGTCGATCTTTTCGTTGATGCCGCGCAGGATCAGCCAATAGCTCTGCATTTGTTTGATCCGCAGACGTTGCAATTTGTATTTTTGCACCTGCAATTGCTCGTGGTTGAGCTGCTGCACGTCGCTGAAGGGAAAAGAGGGCTCGGCGTACATGGGCAAGGCTGGGGTGAGTACCAGACAACCGAGTAATAATGTCAGGCTCAATCGTTTGACTGCTTGCATAAACTACACCACCGCTCCCATATTTTGCCGGAGCCAGGCCTCAATAAAGCCATCAATTTCGCCATCCATGACCGCATTTAAATTGGAGGTTTCAAAATCTGTGCGGTGGTCTTTGACCATTTTATACGGATGGAAGACATAAGAGCGAATCTGGCTGCCCATACTGGCTGAAACCGGTCCGCCTTTGATATCCGCCAGTTTTTGCTGGTGGGCCAGACGCTCGCGCTCATAGAGTTTGGCCTTGAGGATTTTCATGGCTGTGTCTTTGTTCATGAGCTGAGACCGTTCGTTTTGACAGGCCACCACAATGCCTGACGGCAAATGGGTGACGCGCACAGCTGTTTCTACTTTGTTCACGTTCTGGCCACCGGCCCCGCCTGAGCGGAAGGTGTCGATTTTAAGATCGACTGGGTTGATTTCAACTTCGATGCGGTCGTCGAGCACAGGCGTGATCTCAACCGAGGCAAACGAGGTTTGGCGCTTGCCATTGGCATTAAAGGGCGAGATGCGTACCAAGCGGTGGGTGCCTTTTTCGGCATTGAGCAAACCATAAGCATGGTTGCCCGTGGCCACAAAGGTGGCACTTTTGATGCCCGCTTCATCGCCTTCGGTTCGGGAGATCAAATCCATCTTAAACTGGCGCTTTTCGCCCCAACGGGTGTACATGCGCAGGAGAATTTCGGCCCAGTCTTGGGCGTCGGTGCCGCCTTCGCCGGAAGTAATCGTGACAATCGCAGGGGCTTGGTCGTAGTCGCCACTTAACATGCGCTCCACTTCCCATTGGCGCAATTCATTGCTCAAACTTTCGAGTTGGCTGTGTAAATCTGGTAAAAGGGCGCTGTCATTTTCGGCCCGCGCCATTTCCAGCAATTCTTGGCTCTCTTGTAAAGTGCTTTCCCAGCGAACAATGCGACCATGTTCTGTTTGTAATGCCGTGAGATCTTGGGAGCGGCGGGCAGCTTCTTCGGGGTGATCCCAAAAACCGGGCTGTTGGGTTTCTATTTCGAGGCTTTCGATTCGGGATTGTAATTCAGCGAGGTCAAAGCGACCTCCGGATGTCTTGATACTGCGCGCTCAATTGGCGCAGGGGCTCTTCAATCTCGTGAAATTCCATGGCTTCCTCGTTTTAACAGACAGATTCTCAGGTCATGCTAACAGATGGGATCCGAGAATACAAGCAGTTGAGATCAGGGTTTGCGCGGGGTGAGTCCCAAATCCAGGAGGCATTTCTGAAAAAGCGTTTCGGCCGAGATCTCTGCGCTTATCTCTAAGACCAGATCAGGATTGAGGGGCCATTCGGGTTCAATATCTATGCCCACGACATTCTGAATTTCACCTGCCAATGCACGGCTGTAAAGCTGTTTGGGGTTGCGCTGCAGGAGTACTTCAAAGGAGGGCTTTAATAAGATTTCGGTATAGTTAGTTAAATGTTGACGGTTCCAAGTTTGAACCTCATGAAAGAGTGAGATCGTGGCGCAGACCACGGAGATCCCTTGCAGGGCCAACATTTGACAGAGATGGCTATAGCGCCAAGCCAAATCCAGGCGCTCAGATCGGGAGTAGCCGCCATTCCCGAAGACCTCACGCAAGACATCGCCATCGAGGTAGACACTCGCGCATTGCTGATCGCGAAAATACTGGCAGAGACTTTGTCCCAAGGTGCTCTTGCCAGAACCTGCCAGGCCAGTCAGCCAATAGACCCGGCCAGAGGGATTTTGACTATTTACCAAATTCAATTGAGCACCTCTGTCTGTCATCTTATTTAAAGCAAATGGCTTTGATTTGTTATAATACAGCATTCTTTCAGGATCCATCAAAGAGGCAACCCATGAAGCAAGGTGATTTTACAGATCTGGCCAAGGCCTATATCCATCGCACAGGCTATTCGCTAACCGTACTAAGCACGTTGGCGGCCTCTATTGGTGCTTGGCGAACAGGGTTTGAGGTGCTCGACTTGGGTGCCGGTACAGGCAAATTAACTGCCAATTTACTTGAGCTTGGATTGCGGGTTCGTGCGATTGAACCCAATCAAGCGATGCGGGAAGAGGGCCAAACACAGGTTCCCCAGATCAACTGGGCTGAAGGCAGTGCCGAAAATACGGGCTTACCTGATAATTCGATCGATTGGCTTTTGATGGGCTCTTCTTTTCACTGGGCCGATTTGCCCGTGGCCCTGGCTGAGTTTGCCCGGGTGCTCAAACCCGGCGGCTTTTTTACAGCTCTCTGGAATCCCCGTGCCCTCGAAAACAATGAGTTACATGCCCGAATTGAAAGCCGGATTTATGCCCTTGTTCCTGATTTAAAACGGGTCTCGTCGGGCAGCAGTGCCTTTACCCAAAATTTAGAGGCAAAAATCTGTAGTACGGGCCATTTTGGCAATCTGTTGTTTATGGAAGCCCCTCATCAGGTCTTAATGACCCCCGAGCGTTATCTCGGCGCATGGCGTTCGGTCAATGATATTCAGGCCCAGGCTGGACCAGAGCGCTTTGAGCAAGTTATGGCTGCTATATCGAGCGAGATTGAGGGTTTAGAGCTGATCGAAGTTCCCTACCGTACCCGCGCTTGGACAGTACAGAATCTGAAACCTTATTAGTGCAAAGATTTGAATGGCGCAGTAAAGCTGAAACCCTGGCACAGTTAGCTGGGCATTTGACGTACGCCGAAGTTTTGGCGCTGCAGATTTTTGAAATCCAAACCTGGTTTGCCCATCCGGAGATTGTTTTAGCTGAGATCATTGCCCGCTGGGGAGATGATACCCCCTTGATTGTCCGCAGCAGTTCATTGTCAGAGGATCACTCTGGCGCCTCTTTGGCCGGCCATTTTAGCTCTGTTTTAAATGTCAAAGGCCGAACGGCTTTGCAAAAAGCGATTGCCGAAGTCGCTGAAAGTTTAAGTGGAAATTCGCCCCAAGATCAAATTTTTGTCCAACCGATGTTAAGGGGGATTCGCTTCAGTGGTGTGGCTTTCAGTGCAGATCCCAGCACTGGAGCCCCCTGTTTGATCTTTAATTATCAGGATCAAAATCAAGACACCACAGCCGTCACCGCTGGGCACAGCAACCAACTCAAAACTTGGCATTACTATTTAAACCAAAACCCCTCTGTTGTGCCGTCCCATTTTCAAGCATTGGTGAATCTGGTCAAAGAACTGCAGACCCAATTTGAAACGGCTGCAATCGATCTCGAAGTGGCTGCTTGCGAAGACGGAAGCCTGGTCTTGTTTCAGGTCAGACCTTTGCAAATACAAAATCCCAATCCAGCGCAGCAACACGCCCAGAGCATGCAGCAATTGGCCGCATTTCTCTCTCCCATGCAATCACCCCATCCTTTTTTGTATGGTCAGCGCACCGTTTATGGTGTTATGCCCGATTGGAATCCGGCTGAAATTATAGGAATTCGGCCCCGCCCTTTGGCCCGCAGCTTATACCAGGAACTGATTACCGACAGTATCTGGGCCTATCAGCGCCACAATTATGGCTACCGCAATTTGCGCAGTTTTCCCCTGATGGTTGATTTGGGGGGATGTCCGTATATCGACGTTCGGGTCAGCTTTAACTCGTTTATTCCTGCCACTTTGCCCCCAGAATTGGCAGAAAAACTGGCAGATTATTATCTCAAACGCTTGGTTGAAACGCCCAGCTATCACGATAAAGTTGAATTTGAAATAATTTATTCTTGTTATACCCTGGATTTGCCCGAACGCCTCAAAACCCTTCAGGCTCATGGATTTAGCCAGGAGGAATCTGATTTATTGGCTGAAAGTTTGCGACATTTAACCAATAAAATTTTGCATCAAGAGACCGGACTTTGGCAGAAAGACATTGCCAAACTGGAAATCTTGACCCAGCGACGCACGGCACTGCTGGCTTCGAGCTTGGGCCCAATCGACCGCCTTTATTGGCTGATTGAAGATGGCAAACGCTATGGCACATTGCCGTTTGCTGGCTTGGCGCGAGCAGGATTCATTGCTGTGCAAATGCTCAATTCATTGGTTCAAATTGGGGCCTTGAGCCCCGAAGAGCGTTCCCTGTTTATGCAAAGCCTTGATACGGTCAGCAGTCGCATTCAGCGTGATTTTTATCAGTTGGATCGGCAAGGGTTTTTGGCCATTTATGGCCATCTTCGCCCAGGTACCTATGATATTCTCTCAGAACGCTACGATCAAGCGCCAGATCGTTATTTTGGTGAGGCCCTGCAACCCACAATTCATCCCCCATTTAGCCTGTCACTCGAACAGCTCAAGTTGATTCGTTCGCATCTCCAAGTACACGGCTTAAATTTGGATGTTTTGGAACTCTTCGACTTTATGAAAGCGGCAATTGAAGGCCGTGAGTATGCCAAATTTTTATTTACCCGCAATCTCAGCGATGTATTGGAAGAAATTGCAGAACTTGGCAGCCAAGCGGGTTTGAGTCGAGAGGATTGTTCTTATCTGGATATTCAATCCCTGCTGAGTTTGCTGAATACCAGTGGCGATCTCAACCAAGCCTTTAAGCACAGTGTAGACGCAGGCAAAGCCCAGTATCGTTTAACCCAATCGCTTTTATTGCCGCCGCTGATTACCCAACCCGAAGATATCTGGCAATTTGAACTTCAGCCTGGAGAACCCAATTTTATTACCCTCAAACGGGCCAAAGGTCCTGTCTGTTTTGTTGGCGCTGAGCCTGAAAGCCTGAAGGGAACCATCTTGCTCATTCCAAGTGCCGATCCTGGTTATGACTGGATCTTTGGTTATGGTATTGCAGGTCTGATCACCCTCTATGGAGGGGTGAACTCCCATATGGCCATTCGCGCTGGTGAGATGGGCATTCCCGCAGTGATCGGCGCAGGAGAAGTGCTCTATTCCCAATGGCAAAAAGCCCGCGAATTGGAGCTGGATTGTGCCTCTCGGCAGGTCAGGATTTTGGCATGACCTCTGCTTCAGCACGACCCAATTGGCTGGCGATTACCCAACGCGTTGAGGTCGATGTCAAAACTGGCGAACGGCGAGATGCCCTCGATCAACGCTGGGGAGCGTTTGTTTTGGCCGCGGGTTTTTTGCCTTTGATCCTGCCCAATTCCCTTGCTGCTGCCCAAGCGCTTTTATCTGCCTGCCCCGTTCAAGGCATTCTGTTAACAGGGGGCAATAGTCTGCAGAGCTGTGGCGGCAATGCACCCGAGCGGGATGAATTGGAGTTGTGGATTTTGGAGCAGGCCTCCAAACGGCCTTGGCCCATTTTGGGGGTCTGCCGGGGGATGCAAGTGATTCAATCCCATATGGGGATCCGCTTGGGTCCTGTCACTGGCCACATTGCTGCTGAGCAAACGATCCACATTGCTGGCAAAAAACAGACTGTCAACAGCTATCATCGTTGGGGTACCCAGCTCGAACACCCCAGCCTCAGCATCTGGGCCCAGGCCGAAGATGGGATTGTCAAAGCGATCAAACACACTGCCCTGCCCTGGTGGGGGATCATGTGGCATCCCGAACGCCTGAACCCCTTTCGCAGCGAAGATTTGGCTCTCTTGCGAGAGGTTTTTCAGCCATGAGTCCCATTCAACATGGCTTGATTCTGGCGGCGGGCCGGGGCAGCCGCTTGGGAGCTATGACAGAAGCGCTGCCAAAGGGACTGGTTGAATTGGGGGGGCGTCCACTTTTAAATTGGCAGATCGATGCTCTGCGCCAATCGGGTTTGACACATTTGGGGATCGTTCGGGGCTACCGGGCTGAGGCCTTGACCTTTCCGGGCTTGCAAACATTTGAAAACCCCCGCTGGCAACAGACCCAGATGGTCAGGTCTTTGGCCTGTGCCAGTGATTGGTTGCAACAATACCCTTGTTTGCTGAGTTATGCAGATATTTTAACTTCAGCAGTTTGTTTGCAGGCCTTGGCAGAGAGTCCCGGTGAGCTGGTGATCAGTTCAAATTTGGGCTGGCGCGCCCTTTGGCAGGCCCGTTTTGCCGACCCTCTGGCTGATGCTGAGAGCTTTAAAACCAATGGCCAAGGACAATTGCTGGAAATTGGCGCCCGAGCCCAGACCTTGGATGAGATCGAAGGACAGTATATGGGTCTGCTTAAATTGACCCCCAAGGCCTGGCATTGGATTGCAGATCTATTGGCTGAGTTGGAACCTGAGCAGGCCGATCGCTTGGATATGACCAGTCTATTACAAGCTTTATTACAACGTGGATATCCCGTTCAGGTTGTGCCCGTGAATGCACCTTGGCTGGAAATAGACACCCGCGAAGATCTGGCTTATTACCAGCAATGTTTAAACAATGGCAAGTTGACACTGCCCATGCAAGACCCGGTGCTGTGGTAAGATGGATTCCTCAAATCCCGAAATCGGAGGCACCCATGAAAATCCTGGCCGTTTGTGGCACCACCCACCGCGAAAGCAATTCAGGCCATATCACTGAAATTATTGCTGCAGCAGCCCGTGCAGCAGGGGCTGAAGTGGATTTGTTGGATTTGTTGGCTTCGCCCTTACCCCTTTTTCGCACAGATCAGAGCTATGAAAATGATCAGACAGTGACCCAGGTTCGCCAAGCCTGCCAAGCGGCTGATGCATTTATCTTGGTTTCTCCTGAATACCATGGCTGTATGACAGGGTGGATGAAAAATTTTCTCGATTTTCACTACCATGAATTTGCAGGCAAACTCTTTGTCCTGGCTGCCAGCACGGGTGGCAGCTTGGGAGTCAGTTGTATCACCCAGATGCGCGTGGCTGTACAGCATTGCCATGGCTGGTCTTTGCCCTATCAAGCGGCTGCCCGCGAAGCGGATTTTGACAGCAAGGGTCAATTGGCCAATGATTCCGTGCGTGAGCGCCTGGATCGCATGGGTCGCGATTTGGTGATCTATGGGAAGCTCTTGCGTGAACAATTCCAGAACGACCGCAAAGGGGCCCGTGAGGCCAATGATACCACCCGTGAATGGGGCTTTGCTGGCTGGTATACCCGCGGCTCTGATTAAACAGCGGTCATCCAGCGCGTGTGGGAATTCGGCTGGTTAAAAAAACACCCGTGGACCCTCATTGTGGCGGTTTTGGGGCTGTGCTTACATTTGGGCCTGACCCTGCAATTAATTCCGCTTGCGCGGCAATTGGAACCTCTGCTCCGGCAGTTTGAACTTTCAGCTTTTGTCTCATTTATTGCCCTCTTGTTGGGCATTTATGCCGCCAAAGGACTTTTTGATTGGCTCCAACAGGTGGCCTGGAGCCAGCTGGTCTTGCAGCGCAGTATGGAACGCCGTTTGGAACTGTACCGATATTTATTGCAAATGCCCTTGAGCCGTTGGCAAAATGAACAAAGTGGGGATCTCCAAGCCCGACTGACCGTTGACCTACAAGAGCTGGAAAATGCCAGTTTGAACCAACTCAGTCGATTTTTTCCCAATCTGCTCCAGTTAGCTGTGCTCTTGCTTTACCTGATCTGGCTCAATCCGATCCTGACTTTGGTCACAGCCCTGCTTTTGCCTTTGGGCTCACTCAGTTTGAACCTAACCAGTTTGCGTCTGCGCCACTGGTCTGAACGCCTGCAAACGGCGCGGGGACAACTCTTTGCTGAAATCGCTGAAAGTTTACAGGCTTTGCCCAGTCTTTGGCCTTTGCAGGTCAGTACCTGGCTGGAAAATAGACTGAATCAGATCCAAAAACAACTCTTGCGGGCCCAGCGCAAACAGGTTGCTTGGCGGGCCCTGCAAGGCCCGCTGCTGGGTTGGGTACAGGCCTTGGCCCTGGGTTTGGTGTTGCTGAGCGGTGCCTGGCAAGTCCAAAGTGGCAGAGCGAGTGTTGCCGATTTGTTGGCTTTTGGTACAGCGTTGGCCCTGAGTATTGACCCCGTCTTGGCCTGTGTCGAAGCCTGGGGACTGGTGCATAGCGCATTGCCGGCCCAAAAGAGACT
>JBIKWL010000024.1:0-48841 GCA_044356335.1 Candidatus Sericytochromatia bacterium | reverse complement strand
TCTTTATTTATTTTCATTCATTTTTTTAAAATTAAAATATTATAACCATTTGGCAAATAATTTAGACTTTCATTAATAAATTTATATTCGGTATTCGTAGAGCCAAAATCTATAATATTAAAATTGTTTAATGAATCTATTTTTTTTAAACCAGATTTTAAGTTAATTAAAGTAAGATAATAGTTTTTTATTTGTTCAAATACTTCAAAAGGATCATTAATAACTTTAATACGCTTAATCCATTCATTAGATGAAATTGATTTGCCTAAATGTGGAATACTACACCAAAGAGGTTTATCATCACATTCATTTTGAAAACAAATATGATGTTTGGAATTAATTGACCAGTTCCCTGGTGCAGTAGCAATATCAACAAATCTTATATGATCTAAGTTAGGTTTTTCCCATAATTTTTCTCGATTAAATAGCATTGGACATGCATAAAATACAGAAGCACCATGTATACCGTTTAACTCATAAAGTATCTCATGTTGTGATCTTTGGCCATTCGAATGTTTTGAATTTGAAATTTTAGATCTAAAATACGGTTTTGTATATGTTTCAGGAATAAATTTTGACTTTTTAATCATCTTTTCAACAATCTTAAATTGAAGAAAATATCCAAAAAAAATGTGATTGTTTAATTTATCTGATTTAAAATACTCTTTAAATTCTTCTGTAGTCAATTTTGTCCTGACAAAACCTTGATCAAAACCTAACCAAGCTTCTTCTTGTGGGCTAGGTTTTATTATTTGTAAAAATTTTGCTCCAAAAGTAGACTTAAACAACTCAATAATTGCACTATGAAAATGCATTTCTAATAATGATTCATAAATTTCAGTCACACTTAAAAAGTATTCTTTCCCTAAAACCTCTCGCGACAGTCGAGAGGGTGCAAGTGTTGCCAGGACAGCAGAGCCTTTTCATCAGAATCCCCTCTTGCGCTTATTAAAAGGTATTATACCGATCAGGATAACACTCAAACCTCAGATTTGCAAATCGCCAAAAAGCGCATGAATTATAGCTTTCACGCTCTGCTGTTCCTGGCAACGCTCGCCATAACCAGCAGAGCGGAGCGGCGTCTGGTTGATGGCGGTGGTTGGCTTTGGGATAGGAATCAGTTCTCATCATGCACAAGAAAATGGGATTTTGTGTGCACGTTATGGATCTCATGCACAAGAAAATGGGATTTTGTGTGCACGTTATGGATCTCATGCACAAGAAAATGGGATTTTGTGTGCACGTTATACGTCATTGCCCCCGCTTTTTTTCTGGCCGACATTCAGTAAAAGCTGAAAAAGCGCATCATTTAGGAAAAAATTGTCTTTGCCGATTTTGTGCTTGGTAAGCAATCCAATGCGTACCAATTCATCCAGATACTTTGTTGCCGTATTTCTGTGTACCTCCAATTCATTGACCACAAAATCAATCTTGGTGTACGGATGTCGAAATAAATTGTTAATGAGATCTTGACTGTATATTTTGGGAGCTTCATCCCGCATTTTGTGTTTGTATTTCAACATCAATTCTTTAATACCAAGTGTCAGCTGGGTGGTTTGTAAAGAGGTTTTCTCTATGCCGTCAAGCATGAACAACACCCAAGACTCCCATTCTCCTGTATCGCGCACAGATTGCAACAAACGATAATATTCACCTTTGTTCTGGTTGATATAGCGAGACAAATAGAGAATGGGGCTGCTCAACAATCCTTCTTTCACCAGATACAAAATGTTCAGAATACGCCCTGTACGCCCATTTCCATCATAAAAGGGGTGAATACTTTCAAATTGATGATGCATCACTGCCATTTTGGTTAGAGGATCCCAATCGACAAGTCCTTCATCATTGATAAAGCGCTCAAATTGTCGCATGAGTGATTCTATTTCATCAGGAGCGGGAGGTGTGTAAACGGTTTCACCTGTAAGATCATTTTTTAAGGCTGTGCCCGGTAATTTACGAAAACCCGCTCGGTTATTCTCAATACTGGCTTGAATCTCCAAGATATCATTATTTGTCAAAAGCCCTGTTCTTTGTACACGCTCAAAACCATTTTGCAGAGCCGCTGCATAAGCGTGGACCTCTTTGGCTGCCAGCGTAACAAATTGCTGAGATAAACTGTCACTTTGATAGACATCATCATGGGTGGTGATGATATTTTCAATCGCCGAGCTGTCTTTTGCTTCTTGCAAAGCCAACGTATTGCTCAAAATGCTCTGATTGGGAATGCTTGAAGCTACACCTTTGAGTTCTGCCAGAGCTTGATGGGCTTTGGCCAATTTTTTCAGAATTGCTCGGGATTCAAGGTCTAAATCTAAGGGTAAAAGCGTTGAATTACTTGGCATTAAGCACCTGTTTAAGAAAGGGAATAATGATCTGCTTCATTTTTAACAAACATTGAATATGCCATTTTCTTATTTCTTCCAAATCGCTATCTGAAAACTCAATACTTCCATCACGATAAACAGCTATTCGGGAAGCCCTTTTTTCATCTAACCGTTCCCATTCAAGTGAAGAACCGTATGCTTGTTCAATATCTGCCTGAATATTTTGAAGTCGATCGAATATAAATTTATTCTTTTCTTGGTCACCAATATCAATATATATTTCTGCTCGAGCTTTTCCACCTTGTGCGAATGATGCGGAGTACAGAAATCCTTTAATCCCAGTTGAGAAGGAATACCAACTCTGAGGTTGGCCTGCTTTTGCACCTGTAAATTTATGTTTATCTCTTAGCTCATCAATTAACGCTTGAAAATAGGCTTTGTATTTCTCGCCTTTTGATGAAATATCATTTGATATTTTTTGTTTTTTAGATTTTTGCCATTCATTCGGAAAAATTACTGGCTTGAAGTTAAATGCAGGCCTAGAATTATCAATTTTTAAAACTTCAACTACAATTCCGAAAAATTGAGTTTCTGAATCTGTTCTTTGATTGAGCCATTCCATAGCTTGTCTATGTTCTTCTCTGATAGATTCCGAAACCCATATAACAATAGAGGCATTAAAACCAGCAGCATATGTCAGTAACTTTCCCAAGTGGTCGTGATCGGTCTGTGTTAACTGGTTTTCGATAATGACTGTTTTTGAACTGCCTAAGTCCCTCGCTAAGAGGTCAAGAGAAAAATCACCAACAGAGGCCTCTCTCTCGGTTAATTCAAGTTCTAATCCTAAAGTTCTGCCTAATGAATCCAAATTGGATGCTAGCCAGGGGGTAAAATCAAGGGCTTCATGAGCCCAAATTTCTCTTAAAGAGACCTTTTTTAATTCTCCAAAATCGCTCATGCTTTATGAAGCTCTCTTGCGAAGTCAAGAGAAGAAAACAGTTGGCTGGCAAATTGTAACTCCATTTTAAAACCTTCACGTACACTGGATTAAGGGAGAATCTGTACAGTATACCATCTTCAGATAAGATTTAAAATCGTCATAAAGCGCATGCAGGTTGAGTTTCAGCCTCGGCTTGTCCAGCCAACACCGCAGATATCTTGCGACCGAAGGGAGACAAGATGATCTGCTCTTGTTGGCTCTAAGAAATATATTTAATTGTTTACACCAAATATTTCTTCAATTAAATCTGAACAATTTATCATTGAATCAAATAGTACTGCTTTCCAATAATTCTCACCAAATTTAGATTTATAATCCTGTATTGTTAAATTAAGTAAATTCATTACATTATTCTTGGGAATATTTCTAGCATTTTTTAATAAGAATATGTGTTCAGTAATTGCAACGTTTGAGTTATCTCTATATTTATTTAAAATATTTAATCTTTCAAAATGCTTAAAGAAAATTTGTTGTACTTCTGGATTTACTGTAGCTGGAAAATTCAAATGATATTTCACAATGGGAATACTATTATTATAACTAAAGTCGCAATAAAGGTATCTTTCTTGAGGAAGAGTGTCTTTATAAAAATATAAAATCCCCCTTGAGTTTTCATCTTTCCAATATGTCAATTTTTTTCTATTACAGTCATCACAGCAAGGAATAAGATTGTTAATATGAACTGAATATTCAGGAAAATCTTCTTTCGGTAAATAATGATCAATTGTTGTTGCGTTAAAAATGCAACAGTAAGGACAATATTCTTTAAAAAAAGAATCCTGAGAACTTTTTATTTGTGATATATATTCATTAAATTTTTTTGTTTTAGATGTATAACAATGAATTAATGCATCTTTTTGCTCTGTTGTTATATTTTCTGATGTAATATAAAATAAATCAGATTCAATCAAATGATTTTCAAATTTTTCATATCCTTTATCTACAATGTTTTTCACTGAATTCAGAATTGATAAATAAGGTTCTCGCTTACTTTGAATTATTGCACTGAAAACATCACTGTGAGTCAAATTAGAAATTGAATTAATTTGCCTCATGTTTTAAGCTCTCAAAATAAATTTTTGCATTTAAACTCAATCCATTTTGAAAAACATGATTTAATTCATCGACTTCAATTTTTTTAACAAGAGATTTTAGTATTAATTTATAGTAATCAACCTCATTAATATTCCCAAAAACATCATTTGTAATTAAAGACAAGTTTTCACCAAATGATTCATTTGATATTCCTCTTACAGAAGGTATATTCTCCTGTCTTTCCAAGACCCTAACATAATTTGACGGTATTTGCTGAATAATAATTGGGGAGTGAGTTGCTAAAATTGCATAAGAATTTGTTTCATTTAATAAGTCATATAATATTTTTATTAACTGAGAAATTGCGTTTGGATGAAGGTGCATTTCTGGTTCGTCAAATATGATCAATGAATCATCAGTAATTACAGATAGAACATGAGAGACAACATTTAAAATAATTCCTTGCCCAGAACTTACGCCTAGATATTTATAAACATCTATTTTTCTTTTTTCTATTAATTTTAACAATAAATCATCTAGCTTGTTTGAATCAATTATAGGTTCTAATAATTTTTTCCATTCTTCTTGTTTTTGAAGATAAATTATATTTAATATCGATTCTCTTAATTTATTTTGAAATTCAACATTTTTATTTATTTTATTATTATCTTTAAATCCAAAATAATAGTAACTAAAACTATCATTAGCTTGAGGTTTTGGGAAATCATCAAAAATGCTATATGAGATTACAATTATTCGACTAAATAAAGGCCTAAGAGGCTGAAAGTTTTTTTTCAAACTAGGTTCTTGGCCACTCATGCCTAGAGCAAGTTTACCTAAATATTGAGTTTTTCCAGTTCCATTTTTGCCAATCAAACAAAAAATACGATTTGGAATGGACTTGTGGATCTGATTAAAGGAAATATCAACACAATGGTCTAAGCTTGCACCATTTAGTTTGCATGAGAATTTAAATGTGAAATTTTTGTCTGTTGTGACACCATTAAGTATATCCTTAGCTTGATAGAATGCTTTTTCCTCTTCACTAAATCTTATAAGTGATGTATTGAATCCCTCATCTTCTTTGAATTCAATATATACATTTTCGTCAATGGCACAGTCGTTAAACTTTGAAAGAATTTCTTTGCTATTGTCTGCAAATATTTCATATATTTTCTTATAATACTCAAGTCCATTTCCTAGAGAGCAAAAGTTACTGGGTAATTTTTCAAATACATTTTGAATACTAGTTATTTTTTTTCCTTTCTCAAGTATTTTTATTAAACCAATTTCTTGCTTTTTTTTGAATTCATCAAAGTAGTACAGTCTAAATAGTGTTCTAAATCCAAAATCATCCCATTGATCCTTTACTAAACTAAAACAAGGATACTCACTATTAGATGGAAGTGAATGTCTAAAACGTGTTAGATATATTTTCATTAGAATGGAAAACTCATATTTCTTTAAATAATGAATAAAAAATATATATAATTATTTATTTTTTAAAATCTGAATGAACTGATCTGAAAATTTTTCAGCTATATCTCTATTTTCTGTTATTGTAATACTTTCATTGTTATATTTAGCGTTGCTAGTCCAGTTATAAGATCCATGAATAACTTTATGTAGGTCAATTATGCTAAATTTATTATGCATAATCTTGTTTCCCCAAGGGGAATTGGGTGAAATTTTCAAATATTCAATGCCATGATGATCAAATTTTAAACCATATTTTTCAGTAATTTGATCATCATTTACAACAACTCTGATATTTACTCCAGATTGATGTTTTAACCATAATTCATTACCGATGTCTTTATCTGTAAACCAAGCCACAGCAACCCATATTGTATATTTCGAGCCTCTGATACAGTTTAAAATTTGAGATTTAATTTCTTGAAAATGTGCTTCAATTATTAGAGGATCATCAATAGAATCTCCTATAATCTTATAGATTCCAGATTCATTTTTTTCAAGCTTATAGCCATCATATCGAATTAGTTCATTTAATTGTTGAGCAATTAAATCTGGATCGCTTACTTTCCGGCTATCAGCTAATGATTCTAAAAGTGACTTAAATTCACTTTTGCCATTTAATCGTTGTAAAGTATTAAGCGTGTACTGATTTCTTGAAAATCCATTTGGAAGCCCTTCACCGCTTTTAAATGAATACTCATCATTAATTCCAAAATTTCTGAAATACTGAACTAAATCTGGGCCAGACATTCTAGGTGTAGGCGCACCATCCCCAGTTATGTAAGGCTTTAACGAGTTTAGTGTTAATTCTGAAACTTTCAATTTATTTTTTCTTTCAATAGTTGCTTATTAAACAGAATTTTTTCTTTATTTCTTTAAATGTCTTGCGCCAGCCAAGACGATGCAGTTAGTTGGCTGTGCAAGCCGAGACCGCTCATTTGATACCTTATGCGCTTCTTTTGAAAGATCACTTGCATAGTATACCACCATCATTTATTATATAGAAGTGTCGAAAAAGCGCATATTGGTTGAGTTTCAGCCTCGGCTTGTCCAGCCAACTACTAATTATCCTGATCAGGATAATTCCAAATCTGACCCCCTTACCCAAACCGCCTTTCCCTCATTTTTCCCCCGTACTTCCGACTATCCTGCAATAGATCACGTTAGCCTGTCAGGATAACACCCCAAAACGCAGAATAGCCTGTCAGGATAACACGCATATTTGAAGATTAGCCTGTCAGGGTATTGCCTCAAATCGCATAATAGCCTGACAGGATAACTCCGAACGGGAACAAAAAAAATACAGTTTTTAGCCATTGACTCAAAAGCAAAAGGGATGAAAAAAAGAGGCTAAATCTTCAAATTCGCCCGATCAAAAACATGTTTATCATACAAAAATTCAGACTTTAAAACAACCCCCAAATCAAGCAATGAAGCTTGATTCAGTCAGAAAAAGCGTATTTAAAACGTCATAATTGAAGCCACTATTGACAACAGGCCGTATGTTTTTGTATATATATGTATACAATTTAAAAAGTGATGTAAAATATATGCAAAACAAACTCCCTCTTCCAGACAATCATCTACTCAGCGAATACCGCAATTTTTTAAGCCAAAACAAGATTGCCGCCAAGCTGCATTTCTTTTATTTGCGCTGGCTGCGGTTGTATTTAAATTTCTGTCAAACAAAGTCTTTCCATACGGCCAATCACCACAATATCCCTTTATTTCTGAAAGCCATTGCCAAAGAGGCCCATTCCCCCTTTTTACAGCAGCAGGCCGAGCAGGCGATCAAACTCTATTTTGAAATGAGCCGCACAGCGAACTTGGGGAAACGAAGTCCATCTTTGGCAGCAGAGCAAGAAAAACGTAATAGCAACGATGCGTTAATCCGAGTTGAAGCCGTCTGCGCAAAGCTCGTGGCCAAAAAGTCAGAGCAATCAGTCATCACGACCGATACAGCCGCCACGCTACCCATAATCGTAAAAACACCCAATACAACAGATATACAACTCAAAGCCTGGCAAAAACTCTACGATGCTTTAGAAACAGAAATTAAACTGCGCCACTACTCGGCCAAAACACTTAAATCATATAACGGCTGGTTGCGGCGCTTTCAGGAGTATGTGCAGCACCAGCGGCCAGAAACGCTCGACAGCCAAGATGTGAGGGCCTTTCTTTCTGCGTTGGCAACACAACACAAGGTTGCTGCCAGCACGCAGAATCAAGCCTTTAACGCTCTGCTTTTTGTCTTTGACCATCTTCTGAAAAAGCCCCTGCGTCTCTCAGGAGTGGTGCGGGCCAAACGCAAACCGTATATTCCTGTTGTTTTGTCTCGACGGGAAATCGACCTGATTTTGGCTGAACTCGATGCACCGTATAAACTGCTGGTGCAATTGCTTTATGGCTGTGGTTTGCGTCTGTCCGAAGGCCTCAACTTGCGCATTCAAGACCTGAATTTTGATCTGGGTATTCTCACCGTGCATCGGGGCAAAGGCCAAAAAGACCGTACATTGCCTTTGCCCAAGGCACTTTATTCAGCGTTAGAAAAGCAAGTTGATCTGGTCAGAATCCTGCTCAAAAAAGACCTCCAAAATGCAGATTACAACGGGGTATTTTTGCCCAATTTACTTGAACAAAAATACAAAAATGCGAGCAAAAGTCTGGCTTGGCAATGGCTTTTTCCAGCAATTAAACTCACCCCTATTCCTGAAACAGGTGAAAATCGCCGTTTTCACTTGCATGATACCCATGTTCAGCGTGCGATCCACACAGCCCTGCAAAATGCCATGCTCACCAAACGTGCCTCGGCCCACAGCTTTCGGCACAGCTTTGCCTCACACCTGCTACAGGCCAATGTGGATATTTGCACAATCCAGGAACTGTTAGGGCACAGCGATATCCGCACAACCATGATCTACATTCAAACCGTGCCCAGTCAAACCCTCAAAACGGCAGTCAGCCCATTGGATTTACCTGTTTGAACACTTCTGGCCTCAGGGCTGTCTCTACACCAAACCCCTTTTTTGGAGCCGTCTATGTCTAACACCCGCAAATACCTCAAAGAAATTTCTGTCACCTTTCTGGCCCCGCTCTTTTTGCTGATCATGAGCCGGGGAGCCGTTGCCGAGCCCCGCTATATTCCCTCGGCCTCGATGGAACCCAGCTTACGGCTCAACGACCGCCTGATCATTGAAAAGCTCAGCCCGCACTTGGGAGCGCCTCAGCGGGGCGAGATCGTGGTCTTTGAGCACCCCGAGTCCAATCCCAGCCAAGACAACCCGCTGCAGCGTTTTTTGCGTTGGCAGGGCTACAGCGCCCAAACCCCGCTGATCAAACGGGTGGTTGGCCTGCCCGGTGAGACCATCGCCGTCAAAGATGGCAAGGTCTGGATCAACCAGCGGGTTTTAAACGAATCGGGTTATGCCCACAGCACCCCGGCCTACGAAATGGCCCCACTCAAAATTCCAGCAGGCCAAATCTTTGTGATGGGCGACAACCGCAACAACAGCTGGGACAGCCATCTCTGGGGCCCGCTGCCACTCGAAAAAGTGCGTGGCAAAGCGATTTGGCGCTTTTGGCCCCCACAGCGCAGCGGCCATCCCGGCTAGCGAGACTCGTTAGTGAGACGGGTTAGCGATTAACTGGCCCGCTGATGCGCAGCCGAGCGCTCACGCCCAAATGGTCGGAGAGCTTGAGGCCTTCGACGGGCTCGGCAAATTCCAGTGCTGAGGCCAGCACCTCGGCGCTGTAGCGGGCATTCTGGAGCAGAAACAGATAGTCGATGCGCTGGGAATTGTTGGGTTTAAAACCCTGGGGCCCGACATGCATCGAAAAGCCCACATGGTCGGGGTGTTTGACTCCAAAGCTGTCGAGCAAAGGCAAACGGGTGATCAGGTCTTTGTATTCGCCTGAATCGGGGCTCAGGTTAAAGTCCCCGCCCAGGATCGTCGGATAGTAGCCGTTGTTCGCAAAGACAAAGCGCTGCATGGCCTCGTTTTGGGTATAACGCACCTCAGCGGCTTCAACCCGGCGCATCGACTGATAATGGGTGTTGTAGACGTCGATCGGGCCCAGCTCTGGGTGAAAAATGCGCGTAAACAAAATGCCTTTGCGCGCCAGGCAGTCGGTGCTGTAGCAGTGTGAGAAGGGATAAAACCCGCTCTTGATAATCGGCCAGCGTGAGAGCGTGGTCAGGCCGCTGCGCACCTGTCCCCAACCGGGGTTTTGCTCCTGAATTCCATACGGGTAGCCCGATTTGGCGATGATACCGTCTGTGCTGCTGTCGAAGGTCTCCTGCAGCACCACCACATCGTAGCCGCGCACGGCTTTGGCAATCCGCTCCATGCGCGGCACCAAGGCCGTGCCAATCGGGGCGGGCAGGCCCCAGACATTCAGGCTCAGCAAGTTGATCTCTGCTTTTGTTTCGGGAAACAGCGGCTGTGCTCCTGGATTCGCCTCTGCCAAGGCGACAGCGGGCCCTGCCAATGCGGCCAGTGTCAGCACTGCGCCCAGTAAGCTTTGAGCAAGGTTCATGTCTTTCATGCGGGCACCTCGGCAGATTCAAAGGCAAAACGCTTGACCCGTTGGCCTTGGTGTTCTATTTCTTCGACAAACATGGCATAAGGGCGAATCCAGAGGCCAAAATCCCCATAGAGCGGGCGGTAGACCACATGCCATTCTTCGCTTTCGGAGTGCCTTGCCAGATCAATCACCTGATAAGCCTGACCTTTGTAATGCCGGTAAATTCCAGCAGCCAAAACAGGTTTTTGCATCGATTTCACCTCTTTTTTTTGACAGAATCACAGAAAAGTTCAAAAAATGACCTAATAAAAACCCCGGACCGAAGTCCGGGGTGAGCAGGGCATCAGAATTTACTTCTTCTTGCCTTTTTTGCCGCCTTTGTTGTAAGAGCCACCACCGGAGTGGGCTTCAACGGGTTGGGCCACTTCTTGAGCGACTTCTTCGGTTGCAGCTACTTCGGAGGCTTCGTCATCGCCATTCAGGCCAAGACGGGCAGCATCGCAGTGCAGCCAGAAATAGTGAATGCCTTTGTAGTGCATTTTCTTTTTGGGCCACTCGTGCTCGAATTTGAAGTAGCGCTCGACAGACTCGTCGAGAATGGATTCAAATTCTTCGCTGGCGAAGTATTCATGGGCTTCTTTTTCAAAGTCGGGCAGGCTTTCGGCCACAAATTTGTTGAAGTTGGCGGTGTCGAACATTTTGTCGGCAATCGCAGCGTAGGCGTCGATCTTCTGTGAGTAGCTCCAACCTTCGGCGTTGGCTTTGTCGAGTACTTGGTGCATTTCTTCCCAGCATTGGGCAAAGAGGGGCTTCTTGTGGCGTGTGACGGCCACGAAAAGCAGCCAGCGCACCATGCCTTTGACCAGTTCGGGGAAGTAGAAGTGCAGCGATGTGACGTTGCTGTCGGGATAGGCGTTGGCGAAGTCAATCGGGTGAGCCACGCCGTCGTGGTCAATCAGGATTTCGCAAGAATTGTGGTCCCAATTGTAGAAGGCGTTGATAATTTTGGTGATCTTGCAGACTTCGTCATGCTGCTCGGGGGGAATAAAACCAAACTCCACAGCCTGGTGCTCAGTGCGCAGGTAGCGGTCATGGGAGAATTCAGCCGAGGCATTGTAATGCATGGGATACATCTGGGGGCCCACACCCACAACCCGGACAAACTCTTTGTAATCGACAGCCTTTTGCAGGTTGACGGGTTTGTCTTTGATCTTGTGATAGGCCTCGTGTAATTCCTGGGGATTGTTGACTTTCATCACGTCAACCCAGCCGCCACCGTTTTGGGGCTTCATGTATGAGGGATAGCCGACTTCTTCGCCGATGGCTGCGAGATCAAACATCTCGTAATCGGGGAAGATCAGGTCCAATTGCAGCTTGTCGGATTCGAGCAACTCGCTGTAATCGGCCTGGGGCAGGGCCCAGGTGGGGGGAATGTGCATGCCCAATTCAAACATATGGCCATAGCTGGTGTTTTTGTCGATGGATTTAAACGACACCATATCGTTGACCATATAGCTGTGGGGCATGACCAGATGGAAAAAGCTATTGTGGTGAGCATTCCAGTGGGCACCGCGATTGAGAATCACGTTGCAAGAGGTGTTGGCTCCCAGCACATTGTAGGGGCGGGACATAATCCGGCGGGATTCCACCTCGTAGGTTTTGCCTTGCCATTGGATCTTTTTGGTGATGTGATTCAGCAGGCCTTCAATCGAGGCTCTGAAAGAAAAACTATTGGGGTCCATAATGCCGACAACGGCTTTTTGTATCTCAGACATTGACTCTTCTCCTTCATATATGCAGAACGCTTCATTCTAACATGGATCTTAAGGGGGCGGCGGGAGGGTTTCTGCAAAAGCGTTTGAGATCTTTTGAGGCCTCTCAGGGCAAGAAAAGTCCCACGGCCTGTTTAAAGGTCTGCAGGCCTCTGTCTGATTTGCCTTGCAGCGCCAAAGCCGAGGCCACGGCCACATAGCCATGCCATTTCAGCTCAGGTGTAGACTGCTGATCGGCGCAGCTCAGAATCGCGGCCATTAACTCTGGATAGCGGCTGTTTTGCTTGGTTTCAGTTAAGACTGAGCCGACCTGCAAAAGTCCCTGCAAAGCCGCCTCGTTATTGGGAATGGCTGCCAGCGTCTGCAGCCCTGCTGCCAGCTCTCCGGCCCGAATCTGACAATGTCCCAAGGCGATCCAGATATCTGCCTGCCATTCGGGTGCGATTTCAGCGACAGAATCTGCCATTTTTGCGAACCAGAGCGGTTTGTCTGGCAGATCTGATTTGCTCAAGGCCAAAGCCAGAGCCGCAAACGCCTGTAACGGTTCATATCCTTCCAATTCAGACCAATCAAAACAGCTCAGCCAATAGGGAGCCACTTTTTCCCAGGGCCAATGGGCCAAAAGCCCTTGGGCCAAGCTCAAGTGGCTTTGCCAGCGCACCCAACCGGCGGGCAGAGCGGCAACGATCTCCACACACATGTCCAAATGGAGCGCCCACTCGTTTCGCTCTCTGTCACTTTGGGACCCTTTATGGGGGGCCAAAACTGCCCTGATCCAGTCCAGCAATATGTCGCCCCCATGGTACAGCATGTCTTGGGCATTTGCCCACAGCTCACTCAAATGCTGGGCCGAATTCAAATTCTGCTTTAAGGCCCGATGGGCCCAGGGACTGGGATTTTTTAACAGGGGCGGGCCGCTGCGCAATACCTGCACAAGCTCTTTGCGGAGCTGCTTTAAAGCAGGGGCTCTCAGGCTCTCGAGCAAAGCGGTCCCTGCCGCGAAAATCTGGCGACGCAATTTTTTCCGGCCTTTGCCTTGTTTATACCGGTGCTTGTGCAGGTGTTTGTGCAGATGATTGTGCAGATGATTGTGCAGATGATTGAGGGTTTGCACATGCAAGAGCCGAATCTGAGCGCTATTTTCAAGCGCTTGATCGATCTGCCACGTTGCCCGATGCAAGTGCTGAATTTCAGCGGGCTCACAAGACAGGCGCCCGAGAGGCAACGCTGCCAAAAGCGTTTCGGCCTGTGTCAGACTGTCTAAGGCGCGGGCATAGCCCAAAAGCAAGGCCCGGTAAAGGGGATCTTGATGCTGTTCGTCTTCGTGGAGCTGGCCCATCACATGCGTTTGCCACCAGGTTTCGCCTTCGGGCAAGCCCCAGGCCAAGGCCAAACTTAAGACCCGCAACAACAGCCGGGTTTCGTTTTCTTGGCGCAGCACCCATTCGGCCAAACGCAAGAGCCAACGGTGCAAAAGGCTGGTCTGCTCCAAGGGCAAAGCCGAGAGATCGGCCCAATAAATTTCAAAATGACTCAAACAGCGTTCGGCCTCCCAGCGCTGATCGTCGGGTTCGAGCTGGGCAAATCCCGTTTGCCACGTTTGCAGGGCAAAGCGGGCCTGCCGTCCCCAGCCGTGGCGCAGCCATTGCATCCCCAGTTCAAAGGCCAAATGGGGGTGTTCAGATTCCAATTGGGTCGGCAGCAAAAGCGCCATTTCTTCGAGCAATAATTCCGATTGGGTTTGCAATTTGAGCGTCTGCGCAGTTTCGGTCAGATCTCCCAATTGCGCCAGCTGTTTTTCGGGCCTGGTTTCTGCGCCCAGCAATTCAATCGCAAAGGCCAACAGAGCCTGGCGTGTTGCGGGCTTTAAACCTGGCAAAACAGGGATCAAGATCGGCAATTCATCCAGCACCCGGGCTGGGGAATAAACGGCACAGAGCCAGATTCGCCAGCCATCAAATTGGCCCCAGACCTGAAAGTACTGGGCCATGAGCCAGAGGCTCAGAATCAAAGGGGGGATGCGATCTGTGGCTGGTGGGGCGCTTTGCGCTTTGGCCAAAAGCAAGTGCCAGAGCGGGTCCAAGCCCGCGCGAGAGCGCCGTGCTGGGCGTCTTGAACGGGCGGCTTCTGTCAGGTCCCAGAGCAGAACCAGCCCCAGCATGTGAAAGGTCTCTGGGGCCAAAAAACGCATTTGCTCCAAGATCTGAGCTTGGAGCAGGGGCCAGGTTTGGCGGTTGAGATTTTGCAGATTCTCTCTCAGAGAAGAAGACATATTCCACCTGATCAGGGCTTTTCACAGATAGCAAACGCAAAAAAGGCGATGAGCCTCGTCCAACACCGAATTCCCGCGTCGCATGCCTTCCTGAAGTCTTCACACTCACCAGGCAACTTCCCATTTCAGGGGCCTCAACCACTTTCAGCGTTGCTCCACCCCCTTGCGGAGACGGCGCTCTTAGCGGCCTGTATCTGGCTCGTGCTACCACACCTTGCGGCATGATCCTTCTTCAAGGTTTTTGCCCCACTTCAGGGTATTCCCCTTGTCTGGCTCTTGCGATAACAAACCTCTCGGCCCCTCATCACGTTGGCACTCTTGGCTTTTTCCAAACCTACAGTGCTTTGCCTTCCAGACAAGTCCTTTGCCTTGCGGCCAGTGACCCTCTTGCGGTTGCCCCTTCAGGGTTTTCCCCACTCTGCGTATTGACCACCGTTACCGGCGCCTTCCGCTCTTGTCTTTTCTCCATTGCTGGCCGAGACTTCAGCGGCTACATTCTCTTGCGAGAACTGTTCCACGCAGGGTGTGTGTTCGGCAAGCCGAACCTTGACCCTCTTGGGTTTCTGTCTTCTAGGGAGTTCCCCTCTTTGCGGGCATTTTCCTGCTTCCAGGAAACTTCCTTCTTGCCGTTTCGACGACTTCAAGGCTTTATTCTCGCAAAAAGTTGGCGTTGCTAAATCGCTGCCGCCCCTTTTAGACTTTCGGGCTGACTTTCATCAGCTCCCTTTGCGACGCTTCTTCATTTGTTTTCCGAAGCTCATGTAAATCATCATACAACCTGCGGGAAACAATGTCAAGAAAAAACTAAAGTTTGTTTAAAAATAATTTAAGATCACAGACAGAAAAGGGCTTGTCCCTTGACTTTGGGCTTAGAAAAAAATCAGTGGGTATATAATTGGATCTCCCTTCCCTGCGTCAAAACCGGTCTCTCAAACTGGTCCCGCAAACATTTCCCACAAAAGAGGCCTGCCGATGATTACCGTTCACCATTTAAACAATTCCCGTTCCCAGCGCGTGCTCTGGCTGCTCGAAGAGCTGGCATTGCCCTATGAGATCAAGCGCTATGCCCGCGATCCGGTTACGCAATTTGCCCCCGCCAGTCTGCGCCAGATTCACCCCCTGGGCAAATCCCCAGTGATCAGCGATGGCAGCCTGAATTTGGCTGAGTCGGGCCTGATTGTGGAATACCTGACCAGCACGTACAGTGCGGGCAAACTCATGCCTCCCAGCGACAGTCCGAACTATTGGCCCTGCAAATACTGGCTGCACTATGCCGAAGGCTCACTCATGCCCTATTTGGTCATGAAACTGGTCTTCGACAAGATCAAAACCGCACCCATGCCCTTTTTTATTCGGCCCGTGGCCCAGGGCATTGTCGCAGAGGTCCACAAAACCTTTTTGGGGCCCAATATCCAAACCCACATGGACTATGTCGAAGCACATTTGAGCCAAAATGCCTGGTTCGCAGGGGATGAGATCTCAGCGGCAGATTTCATGATGCTCTTTCCGCTTGAAGCCGGTGGGGCGCGATCGGCCTTGGATGGCCAATACCCGCATATCCGGGCCTATATTCAAAAGGCCCAGGCCCGCCCGGCGTATCAGCGGGCCTTAGAGACCGGGGGCCCCTATGCCTATGCCTGAAATCAGAGCATCATGCCGCCAGAGGCCTCAATCCGCTGGGCATTGACCCAGCGATTTTCCTCTGAGAGCAGCGAAGCCACCAAAGGCCCAATATCTTCGGGCAGACCGACCCGGCCCAGCGCTGTTTGAGCGGCAATCATCTGGTTTAAACCGGCATTGTCGCGCACGGCCCCGCCGCCAAAGTCGGTTTCGATTGCGCCAGGGGCCAGGGTATTGACGGCAATCCCACGTGAACCGAGTTCTTTGGCCAGATAACGTGTCAGCACTTCGAGGCCGCCTTTCATGCATGCATAAGCGGCATAACCCGGAAACGCAAAGCGCGTCAGGCCCGTCGAGAGGTTAATAATCCGGCCTTGGTCGGCCATCAATGGCAATAAGGTCTGGGTCAGAAAAAACGGGCCCTTGAGGTGGACCTGCATCAATTGGTCAAATTGGGCTTCGCTGGTGTCTTGAAAAGCGGCATGAACGCCAATGCCTGCATTGTTGACAAGGAAATCGAAGGAATCGCGCTGCCAGCGGTTCTGCAGCACTTCTTTGACCGCTTCGGCAAAACCGGCAAACGAAGTCACGTCTGATACATCCAATTGGATGGCCACAGCTTGGCCGCCCTGGGAGGTAATCTCAGCGACCACCGCTTCGGCCTCTTGGGCCTGACTGCGGTAGGTCAGAATCACGCCCACGCCCTTGTGGGCCACCGCCAAAGCGGCACTTTTTCCCAAGCCCCGGCTGCCGCCAGTAATAATTGCAATTTTCATGTTCATCTTTGCCTGTTCTTCCTGTTTAAATCTTGAGACTTGCGGGGAATGGCCCCTTTGCATCTGTAGGTCTTTAGCATATATAATTTACGTATTGTGATAAATAGCCAATAAATTAACAGACTGTTCGTTAATTCTGAATAATATACTTTGAGCCATCAAAACAATTAAATTCTGCACCTGTGCAGGAAAGTGGCCCCATGGACCGGATTGAAGCGATGAAAATATTTGTCAGTGTGGCCGAACTCAAAAGTTTTACCCAGGCGGCTGAGCGCTTGCATCAGCCCAAAGCCACAGTCTCGACTGCTGTTCAAGAATTAGAGCGGCTTTTGGGGGTTAAACTCTTGCACCGAACCACCCGGCGGGTGCAACTCAGCCCCGAGGGCCAGAGCTATTTCGAGCGCTGCCTGGATTTGCTTGCCGATCTTGACGAAAGTGAGTCGATGTTCCGCAGCGAGGCCAGCGAGATCAAAGGCAAAATTCGTGTGGACATGACCGTGGCCCTGGCCCGCAATTTGATCATTCCCGCCCTGCCCGATTTTTTCGCCCGGCACCCACAGATCGAGCTGGAATTGAGCAGCACAGATCGGCGCGTGGATCTGATCCGCGAGGGCATCGACTGCGTGATTCGGGCCGGCAAAGGCAACGAACCCGGCTTGATCAGCCACGAACTGGGCCAGATGAAAATGTTGAATTGTGCCAGCCCGGCCTATGTGGCCCAATTTGGCACGCCCCGAAGTCTGGAAGAACTCTCACAGCACTGGCTGATCTTTTACAGCATGTATTTGGGCGGCAAGCCCGAAGGTTTTGAGTATTTTGACGGCGAAACCTACCGCGAAATAGCCATGAAAGGGGGGCTGACTGTTAACAATACAGTTGCCTATGAAGCGGCCTGTCTGGCGGGCTTGGGCATTGTGCAATGCCCCTTGGCAGGCATCAAGCCCCATTTGGACACAGGCCAATTGGTGGAAATTCTGCCCGATTTTCGCGCCGAACCCATGCCGCTTAAGTTGGTTTACCCCTATCGGCGCAGGCAGGCCAAACGCCTGCGGGTCTTTGTCGAATGGCTGGAGCCTCTGATTGCCGCTTATTTGGCAGATGAGCCTGTTAAGACCCCTGTTTAAGTACCTGTTAAAGTTCCCGTTAAAGTGCCTGGCGCAGCGGGCGCTCAGCCGCCAAAGGATCTGGCGCGTCAAACGGTTCTTGAATCAGCTCAAAGAGCCCGTGATCAAAGGGTTGACCGGGGGCCTTTTGGCGCAGCACTAGCCGCTCGCGCAAACCCTGTTGGGCCAAACTGCGGGCGCGAAAATGGCAATAGGGATTGTTGCCGGGCTGTCCAAACAGGGCATGGGCCGTAAACGTGCAACCGCCTTGGCAGACCGCCGCATAAGGGCAGCTTTGGCAAAAGCCCCACAGTGGCGCTTGTTCTTTGCTTTCTGCTTTCGCGGGTTCTTCTATCGTTTTGCGGCGAAAGGTCAATTGGGGGCTGTCTTGCCAGATTTCAGCCAGGGAGTGCCTGCGCAGATTGCCACCGACATACGTACCCGTTTGCAGCGAAGGGCAGCCTTTGACCGCCCCGTCGGACTCAATGCCCATGACGTATTTTCCCGCCTGACAGCCTTGAAAATGTTCAGCCCCGCCGACAAAAGGCGAGCGCAGCAGGGCCTCTTCGGGGCCAAAATAGCCCAAATTATTGCCAGGCATGATCAAGAGGCCGTCTTTCAGGCCCTGTTGTTTGAGTGCCGCCACGCGGGGCACAAATTGCACCAAATCCCAGGGCTGAAAGAGCATTTCGGGCTGATCCGCAGCCCGCCCCAGGGCGGCGGTGATTTGGATCTGCCAGCTGCGCACCCCCAAGGCCCGCAAATGGGCGTAGAGTGCCTCTAAATCGCCCTGATTCCAACGGTTAAAATGGGTATTGGCACTGGCGTCCATGCCCGCTGCCACCACTGCCTGCAGGGCCTGTGTGGTCTGAGCAAAACTGTCTTTGCGTTTGCGAATGGCGTTGTGATTGGCTTCGAGCCCGTCTACGCTGATTGAGACACGCTTGAGCCCGGCCTCTGCCATGGCCCTGGCCAGCTCAGGGCTGATCCCGATTCCGCCACTGGTCATCACCGGGGTAATGCCTTTGTCTGCCAGGGCGGCGACAATCTGCAAAAATCCCGGATGTAAATAGGCCTCTCCGCCAATCAAGACAACCTCTTTGGCCTGCATTTCTGCCAATTGCGCGACCACCGCCAGGGCCTCAGCGGTATTGAGTTCATCGGGGCGGGCCTGTACCGCCCGCGAGCCGCAGTGACGGCAGGCCTGATCACAGCGCAGGGTCAGCTCCCAGACCACATAGGCCGGATGGTAAGGCGTTTGCTCCGGTCTGACCCGGCGCATGGCCAATTCGCTGACTCGCTGCTTTTGTCGCTGTTTCTGACTCTCTTTGCCCACCTCAGGCGGGGGCTTGTGCGGGGCAGACATCAAGTCGCAGGAGAGGCTGTGGGAGAAGGAGAGCCTGTCGGTGAGGGCGAAGCAGCAGGAGAACCCGACGGTGAGGCGGAAGGCGACGGCTTGGTACAGGGTTCTTTGCTTTTTTCGCTTTGATCGTTGCAGTCAGGCAAGGGCAAGGGCGGCGGTGTGCCGTAACAGGCCGAGAGCGTCATTGCAATACTGGCACCCAATACGAATTGAGAGGCCCGTTTGAAACGTTTGAGCAAAGTAGGTTTAAGCCCCGCCCCACAATTGGGACAGGTCTTGAGTTGGGTCGGGAGAAAGCCATTGCATTGATCACATTGAAACATAAAGCGCCTCATTTACTTTCTAGTAAATTTATCATACGCCAAAAACATCGGCCTGTAAAGCGCCTATTAACACAAGCAGGTTTGACTATTTTCTGTCTTTTTTGGCTGCTGCTTTGGCGCTGTTTTCATGGATACGAAAGGCCACAATCTTGCGGATCAGCGGCAAGGGCAAGGGCTGATCAAGTGGAAATTGCAGCGAGCCCTTGGCGTATTTATAAGGCACAAGCTCGTCGGCAAAAGCGACGATGCCACTTGGGGCAGGATAAAAGCCAATATGCCGTTCGTAGGCGGCAAAATGCACCAGATTGCCAAAGAGATAAAAAGTGGGCATTTGGTAAGAGATTTTTTCAATCGCCTCAGGGGCCAATGCCCGAATCAGGGCCCGCAGCTCTTGCAATTTGGCCTGGGTCGATGCGGGAAAGTGCTGAATATATTCATCGATTGTATTGGGTTTTGAGCCCGACATGCGTGTTTTGACCGCTTTGAGAAAGGTCAGATTCAATTCTTTCATTTCGGATTCAATCAGCTTGAGGGCACTGGGTCCAACGCCGTGTAAATCTGCGATCTGCTTGCGGGTAAATTGGCCCAGATCTTTGAGTTCTTTCAAATTCAGGCTTTGCAGGGCCCGCTGCGCAGGCCGGCTGATTTTTGCGTATAAATCTGTGATTTCGGTGTTTTGCATGGCGGCTCCTTGAAACTTCGCGGAAACTTTGCGCGAGAGAAAATAGAGGGATTCAAAATAGAGGGATTCAAAATAGTGAGATTCAATCATAAAGATTCAAAACATACTCAGCGTATCCCAATGTATGAATATACCATTCTAACACCCGAAGTTCAAATTGAACACAGTGCCGAGCTGCATTGTCTGCAAAAAATCCTCCTTCTCGTTGCATAATAGGGGAGTGTGCGCTGTGTTTTAAATGCCCAGCCCAGAAAGGTCTTTCTATGCCTCAGCTCGAACGCGAAACAGTGATCTTTGACTTTGTCTCGACCTGCGATAGCAGCGGCACTCTTCCCTCTTCTTTGGACGGCTTTGCCCAGCTTCAAGGCTATGAAAAACAGGCCTTAAAAGCCCTATTTCCCTCTGTCCTGGCGCTGGAGCAGGCTGTCTATCTGTATTTCTTTGAACAGACCCTGAGTCTGCTCGAAAAAGACGCAGCTTATGCCCATTATGGCCTGCAGGAACGAGCTCTGGCCCTCTATTACACCTTGTTTGAACTCTTTGGGGCCAATCGCAGTTATCTCGAATTGAGCCTCAAACAGGGCCTGAGTCAATTGCAAAATCTGCCCAAACTCAACTTGTTTAAACAGGCCTTTGGCAACCACGTGCGCCAGCTCTTCGCCCCCACCCTCAATCCGCTTTTGGGGCCCTTCAAAACCTTGCAGGTTCAGGCCTTGAGCGAAGCGGCTTGGCTGCAGTTTTTGAGTTTGCTGGGCTTTTGGTTGGGCGATCGCTCTCCCGATCGGGGGCGCAGCGATATGTTGATCGAAAAATCTGTGGCGGCCTCGTTGGAAATCTGGAGCGCCCTCAATTGGAACCACACCCCTGATTTGCTGAAGTTTTGGCTCGAAGAACTGGCCCCCAAACAGGAGAAAAAATGAAATCCATCGACAAAATCCCCACTGGCAAAATCCAAAGAGCTTCCAAATTGGTGCAAACCGGCGTCAAAGTGGGCGGCAATTATCTCAAATACTATGGCGAAAAGCTGACCCAGCCCGATCTCGACCGCAGCAAATTGGACGAAGCCAATGCCGAAGAGATTTACAACAGCCTCAAAAGCCTCAAAGGCAGCGCCCTCAAAGCCGCCCAGATGTTGAGTATGGAAAAAAACATCCTGCCCCAGGCCTATTCCGAGAAATTTTCGCTGGCCCAGTTTCAAGTGCCGCCGCTTTCGGCCCCGCTTGTGCGCAAAACCTTCAAACAATACCTGGGCAAACACCCCGAAGAGCTTTTTGACTCTTTCGATGCGGAATCGCTTGCGGCTGCCAGCATTGGCCAGGTCCACAAAGCCCACAAAGATGGGCAGGCCCTGGCGGTCAAATTGCAGTATCCGGGGGTGGCCGAGAGCATCAGCTCGGATCTGGCCATCGTCAAACCGATTGCCCTGCGCCTGTTTAACCTGAGTGCTGACGATGTCGAACACTATTTTCAAGAGGTCAAAGCCAAACTCTTGGAAGAGACGGATTATGGCTTGGAGCTGCGCCAGAGCCAAGCAATGGTCAAAGCCTGTGAGTATTTGCCAGGCCTGCGCTTTCCGCGTTATTATCCCGACTATTCAAGCACCCGCATCTTGACCATGGACTGGATGGATGGCGAACAGCTCTCCCATTTTGCGGAGCGCAACGCCTCCCTGTCTGAACGCACCCAGGTCGCACAGACCCTCTGGGACTGGTATATGTTTCAAATGCACCAATTGCACCTGATTCATGCCGATCCCCATCCGGGTAATTTTTTGGTTGATGCCGAGCAAAACCTGATTGCGATTGACTTCGGCTGCCTCAAAAGTATTCCCGAAGACTTTTACCGGCCCTATTTTGAGCTGTCTTCGCCCGAAGTTTTGGCCGACCGTGACCGCCTCTTGGCCTGTTTGGACCGGCTCGAAATTCTGCGTCCCACTGACAGCGCTGAAGACCGCGCCTTTTTGGGCCAGACCTTTTGGGAAATGGGCAGCTTGATCTCGCGTCCCTTTTACCAGGATCGCTTCGACTTCAGTGACGTGGCTTTCTTTGCCCAGATCAACGAAATGGGTGAGCGCTTTGGCCGCGACAGCCGCCTGCGCAAACTCTCCAGTGGCCGGGGTTCACGCCATTTTCTCTACGTCAACCGCACCTTTTTTGGACTGTATATGTTGCAACATTCCCTGCGGGCTGAGATCGATACCCAGCAATACCGTCGCTGGCTTCAGCCCGCTATGGGCGCGAGTTGAGCCGAAGCCAAAAGACGCGTTTCAATTTCAGGCAGAACCTGTTCCAGCGTTTGTTCTCCTGTGACCAAAGCCTCAATACTAGGTGTCATGCGCAGAATGAAAAAGCGCAGCAAATCGAGAACCTCGACCACTTGGGGCAAGGTCAATCCTGCTTTGCTCTCTGCCAGCAGACCATAACGCAGGTAAACCTGATTGTCTTCATTGAGATCAAAGGCCCCAATCGGCAACATGCGGTTTAAAATCGAAAGCAATTGATACAAACCCAGCAAATCCACAGGCGTCTGTTCAATCGGCAAACTCATGATAAATTGCAAAATAACGGAATCTGAATCATCGGGGTCCACGGCCCCGCCTTCGTTTAAGGCCTGGGCCACCATATCTCCGGCAAAAAAGAGCTGAAAGACAAAACGGCTCTCTTGGCCCATGGCCAGTGGCGGCTCATCCACAGAGACCAACAACATTTCAACGGGATTTTCAGCATTTACCGGCAGAAGCAGGGCGGGCATTTCCAGGGCATTGAGCACCCCTGCGAGCCGTGTAAAGGGAGTTTCTGTATCAGACATGGCTTGTTTCCTTTTTTATGATCAATTGGCGGGTGAAAGCGAGAGCCCGTGTTTCATCATCAGCTCTCGGGCATCTTTGTGATGCATGGTGAGTAGTTTTTCTGCCGGAGAGATAGACATCACATGTTCAACAATGTATTTGGACTCGGGATCATTCTGACGCAAGCCAGTCAAGAGCTGAGAAATCGCATCTTTGGGAGACTCCGAAAGCAGAGCCAATTGCGACTGTTTGAATTGGGTCTCGACGCTGTTGAGTTGCCCCAATTCTGTTTGGAGCCGCGCTTCGAGCTTCTGCACACGGGGGGTGAGCATTTGCACTTGCCTGAGTGAATCCGGATCTTTTTTGCCCTGCAAACGGCTCAATTCCTGGCGCTGGGTCTCCAAGATATCACGGGTGCCTTTGACCTGGGCTTGCATGTTTTGCACCTGTTGTCCCAGATTGGCCGTACTGCCTCGCAATTCCTGAATATTGCTTTTGCGGTACATCTGTTTGCCCGCCCGATAAGCCAAAAGACCCAAGGCTGCAACAGCGCCTGCGGCCATCAAGCCCCAACCGACGGGGGTGGCTGCCAAGCCAATGGCCACCAAACCGGCCACGATCCCCGAAGCCACACCGAGGCCATTTTTGAGGATTTTCATAAACTTAAAGCCCAGGCCTTGCCGTTCGTTGATCTGTTTGGCGATGGCCTGCGATTTTTCGCTCACACCCTGGGTATTCATTTTTTTCAAAGCCTGAATTTTGGCCTGATTGACCTGCACCTGGCCGGCAAGTGCTTTGATCTCGGCTTTGAGCTTGGCGGTGTCTTTGGGGTGTTTTACTTGATCCATCCCCGCCAATTTCTGCTCCAGCTTCACGCTTTTCGCCTGCAGCGAAGTCACCTCCGTACCGAGCTTGGTGATTTTTGCTTCCCGCTCGGGAACCGTCATCAAAAGCGCTTTGGCTTCTTCTGAACGGGTCCAACCCGTGGCAAATTTTTGGCAGTTTTTATACCCATCATAAAGCTCCGTTCCCGCAGAGACAAAACCACAGACACTGGTCACTTGAGCAAGGGTTGATGCACTGTAGACCACATTTTGAGTGGTATTGTTGACTGTGTTTTCAACGACTTTGACAAAACCACCCCCATCCGCCAAGGCATTGTGAAGCGTCATGCCGATCTTCACCCCCAGATTGGCCGCGGTGGGCGCAATGGTTTTGAGGGTGTCTACCTTGCTGGAATTGCTCAGGCTGAGATCTTCAGAGGCTTTGTCCAAAAATGTGGCTTCGGTCTCCATGCCATCCGCTTCGCTGCGCAGGGTGTCGGCCTGGGTTTTCATTTGCTCCAATTTGCCTTTCCAAACCGGGTCTCGTTGTTTGGAAACATGTAACATGACCTGATCATGTAAAGCTGTGGCCTGCTTGCGTTTTTCAGCCGCTTGAGACCTCAGCTTTTGGGCCCCTTCTGAATAACGTGATGAACGAAACGCGAAGGTAGATGCCTCCTCAACCACATTGCTTTTGCCCAATTTTTGGGTCATTGTTTGGCCCAGAGGCGGAGAAGACGTTGACGGCGCTTGAACAGAAGGAGAAACCACGGAAGAGGATGGAGAGGAGCTTGGAGAGGAACTTGATGAAACCGAAGAAATCGCTTGTGGTTGAGGGCTATCCGAATGAGAATCGGCGTATGACATTGGTCCTTGGCTCTGAGACTGGCTCTGAGACTGACTCTGAGACTGGCTCTGGGATTGGCTCTGGGATTGGTTTTGTTGTTCCTGTTGAGGCTGTTGCTGCTGCTGTTCCTGTTGAGGCTGTTCCTGTTGTTGCTGTTGTTGCCCCTGCTGCTGCTGCTGCTGTTGCTGCTGTTGCTGGCGGTTCCCCCCCCCACGCTCTTTGTCTTGCTCTTGTTGATCCTGCTGCAGCTGCTCTTTGGGCTCTTGTTCTTTGGGTTCTTGGGGCTTTTCTGTTTGCGGAGATTCAACGGGTTGAGAGACATCGGACTTAGAAGCCGTTTCCTCACTTTTTTCAGTGGCTTTCTCTTCACGCACTTCGGGCTGATCTTCCGTTTCGCTGGTCGGTTCAGCCTCACTTTCTTTGGCCACAACAAGAGGCTGCTCTTCAGTGGTCTTGGCAACAGAGGACTGTTCCGTCTGGACTGGAGAAGCCTGTTCTTCCTCTTTTTGTTTGAGTTGAACAGGTTGGTCCGTCTCACTGGGTGAAGCCGTCGTCTGGGTTTGTGACTCTTGAACAGGCGTTTCTGGCGCAAATTTCTCCATCAGCGCCAATTTGGGCTCTTCTTTTGGCATTTCAAGGGGTTTGTTAAGGATCTTATCTACCAATTTCTCCTGTTGTTGGGGAGATGTCATCTCTTGGTGGCGTTGGACCTGCAGGGTTGAACCCTGCGGCTTGATCGTTGCAGAACGCTGTAAAGAAGGCGTTTGCTGCACAGGAGCCTGACGCTGAATCTGAGTTTGAGAGGTTGTTCGTTGCAGCGGACGTGGTGGCTGTATGCCCCCCGGCCGAGATATTCCACCTGTATTGACCATCAGTCGACTCCTTCTTCGGGGTATAAGGCATCCAACAAAGCCTGAATCTGAGCTACTTTGGCAATCATCAGCTCATAAGCTGCAACCAAAGCAGAGATATCTCCCCCACTTTGCTCCAACTCATCCAAGCGATCCGCCAATTGATCACAATCATCGAGCAGGTAATCAAAGCGCTCACGGGAAAAATCTGGTGCCAATTGGTCCTGAGAGTGACGCAATTCCCGCTCGAGCCAGCCATTGTGGCCATCAAGCACCTCTTGTAATTCAATTTGCTGCCAGGAACGCATCAAAACCTCTTTGGCCCGGCGCAAAAACGTATTCAAAGGGTGCATCTTCTGCTGCAAATCTTCGCAATCAAACTCCTGAGCCACAATCGCCAAATCCGCACTCAATTGGGTGTGAGTGCGTGTCAAGGCTTGAAACTCCCGCTCCATGCGCTGTACCCGAAAGCGATCATCACTGATCGCAAACCAATTCGGTTTGCGCGAAGAGAGGCGTTTGACTTCTTCGGTAATTTTGGCTTCGAGGGCATCGTACATCCGCTCATATTCATCTTCTGCTTGGATGGGAGCCATGCTGAGCTGTTGAGCCGGTTTTTGCATGGCCTCTTGCGTCAAACGAACCAGCTTCCGCGCATCTGCGTTTTGTGGGTCGAGAATGATTGCTTCACTCAAATAGAGCAAGGCATCTTCGTATTCTTGGGCCAACCAGAGCAAATAACCCAGACCAATATAGGGATCGGGATCTGTGCGATTGTGGCGAATTGCCTCCATCAAATTTTCAAGGGCTTCTGCCAATACTTCGCGGTCCTGCAATTGCGTATCAAGGGCCTCATGCAGACATTCAACTCCCAGACGCAAAAGTTCTTGGGCTGTTGCATGCCTGCGTTCAACCAAGTGATTGGATTTTTTATCAAGGGCGGCGAGTGCGAGGGGATCCACGTTATATTCTTTCATTGAACAGCTTTTTGTAACGAAAAATTACAACACAATCGCAGCTCCTGAAATACCGGTACAGGCTTCAGTGAAAGCAAAGACCTGTGCAGTGCCAGCGGTTTAAAGGTATGCTGTGCGAATCTTTCCCCCACAAGGAGACCAGAGATGGTTAGTGATCAAAAAATTGTCCTGCGCCATCTCACCGAAGCAGATTACCCCGATGTCGCAGAAGTCATGCAGCGCTGTTACGCCAATATTGGCGGAGAGCCTTGGAAAAAGCATCAAATCGACATTCTGCTCAAGATCTTTCCCCAGGGACAACTCTGCATTGAACTCAATGGCCGGGTTGTGGCTTGTGCGCTCTCATTGATTGTCGATTACGACAAATATGGCGACAAACACACCTACCGCGAAATTACAGATAATTACCGCTTCGGCACCCACGATCCCGATGGCGATGTGCTCTATGGCATCGATGTCTTTGTTGATCCCCAATGCCGGGGCATGCGTCTGGGCCGCCGACTCTACGATGCCCGCAAAGATCAGTGCAAAAACCTCAATTTGCGTGCCATTGTTGCTGGGGGAAGAATTCCAGGCTATGCCGATCTGGCCGAAGTGCTCACCCCCATGCAATACATTGAAAAGGTTCGCATCCGGGAACTCTATGACCCGATCCTCACCTTCCAATTGGCCAATGACTTTCACGTCAAGAAATTTATCAGCAATTACCTGACCTTTGACAGCGAATCGATGGGCTTTGCCACCCTTTTGGAGTGGAACAATATCTTTTATGAGCCCCGCGAAGACGTTTTTAATTCTCCGCGCTCAGATGTCCGCATCGGGGTGGTGCAGTGGCAAATGCGCTCCTTGAGCAATATCGAAAGCCTGTACGAAAATATCGAATTCTTTGTCGATGTGGTCTCGGATTATGAATGCGATTTTATTCTCTTTCCCGAATTTTTTAATGCCCCGCTGATGGCCAATTTTGCCCATTTGCCCGAAGCAGAAGCCATGCGTGCCCTGGCTGAATATACGGATCCCCTGCGCCAGCGCTTTATTGAATTAGCGGTGCGCTACAACGTCAATATTATCACCGGCAGCATGCCCAGCCTGGAAAACGAAAAGCTACTCAATATTGGCTTTCTCTGCCGCCGTGACGGCTCTTGGGAGGATTTTCACAAAATCCACATCACCCCGAGTGAGGCCTATGCCTGGGGCATGGTTGGCGGCGACAAGGTCAAGGTCTACGATACCGATGCCGGCCGCATTGGGATTTTGATCTGTTATGACTGCGAATTTCCCGAGCTGGCCCGTCTGCTCTCAGATGAAGGCATGCAGATATTGTTTGTGCCCTTTTTGACCGACACCCAGAACGGCTATAACCGGGTCCGCCACTGTGCTCAGGCCCGTGCAATTGAAAATGAATGTTATGTGGCCATTGCTGGCTGTGTGGGCAATTTGCCCAAAGTCGCCCATATGGACATCCAATACGCCCGGTCAGGGGTCTTTTCGCCCTGCGACTTCTCTTTCCCCGTCGATGGGGTGGTCACCGAAGCGGTGCCCAACAGCGAAATGACGCTGGTCGCAGACGTGAATTTGGATCTGCTCAAAAAGCTGCACCACAATGGCTCGGTCCACAATTTGCGCGACCGCCGCAAAGATCTTTACGAGCTGAAATGGAAACAAGAGCCACAGGTCTGAAGCCAGAACGGGGCTTACTCTTGAAGCTCTGGCTGCAAGGCCATCAGCGCTTCTAAGAGGCCATCGTTGTCTTCATAGCCGGTATTGTTGAGCGCAATGGAAAGCACGTCCTCAGTCGGATCATAACTGAATTGGCTGCGAAAACCAGCCCAAGAGCCATTGTGCCAGACCATTTCACTGTCTGGCTCAACCACCCAGCCATAGCCATATTCGGTGGCCTTGCCATTGTTTAACCGCCCCGCTGTAAACATCCGTTTGAGCGTGGGAGCAGAGACCAAGCGCCCTTTAAACAGGGCCTGCTGCCATTTGTGCAAATCGAGAACAGTGCTGTAAATGCTCCCGTCGCCAACCACACCATCCATCCAGGTCAGATCGTCCTCCTCCAATTGTTGGCCTTTCCAGGCCATGCCTTTGACCGCTGGCTTGGACTTGCCTGGTTGGTAGACATAGCTGTCTTTCATACCCACCGGGTCGAGGATATTGGTTTTGACATAACTCGCAAAGGTCTGTTTGCTCACGGCTTCAACCACCGAAGCCAGCAGCGCATAACCTGTATTGCTGTATTCGTATTTGCTGTTGGGGCTAAATTCCAGGGCGGGTTTGTGCTCACGAAAGAGTTCGAGCACATCGGCATTGGTCAAAAGCTCACCCTCCCAATGCGCTTCTGCCAGGGAAATGTAATCGGGCAGGCCCGAACGGTGGCCCAAGAGCTGATCGATGGTGATCTCTGGATAAGGCAGATCGAGGTATTTTTGCACTTTGTCGTCAAAGCGCAGCTTGCCGTCTTCGACCAATTGCGCCACGGCCAAGGCCGTAAAGGGCTTGGAAAGTGAGGCCAAATTAAAGGCCGAAGCGAGGCTCAGCTTTTGTTTGCGGCTGGGATCGCTAAAGCCTTGCGCAGATTGGTAAAGCACCTTGCCTTGGTAGGCAATCAAAACAGTGCCGTTAAATTGCGGGTGCATTTGAAAGACCTCTGCAGCCGTTGTGGGTGCAGCCGCTTGGGCTGGCCCACTGATCTCAGGGGCAAACCCCAACGAGAGGGTGACAAGTCCCAGCGCAATCAGACCAGAGACTGAATAAAATCGACGTTTCATAAGGCGCACCTGTGTTTTTATTGGCATTGTAGCAATTGTCCCCGCTGCTTTCAATCGAACGGCCCTGCGGGCTGTGTTATGCTGCGGAGAACGCTTGGATGCAAAAGGAAAACAGATGTCAGAAAAAACAGCCAAACACAGTGACTATCTGCGCGAGAATTACGAAAATGTAGACCTGACGCCTGGTCGAGGCCGCAATACTGCTGCGCTCTCAATCGCACTCGGCAGCCTTTCATTTTTGGGATCGCTCTGTTTTGTCTTTCCACTGCTGTTTACCACCCCTGAATTTCGCAGCCTCTACAATATTCCCGTGATGAAAGCGATTTTGTATCTCAGTCTGAGTCTGGGGGGGATCTTTGGCACCTATGCCGTCTTTCACCATCCGCAAAAGCGCTACGGCCTGATTGGGATCTTGCTCAGCTGTGCTGCTGCCGTATTGGGATCGGGATTTTTGGAGCCTGTCAATTTACAATTGCAGGGCCTGTATACAGGGCTGGATTATTTTATTCTGACCCTGCTGATACTGGGATTGGTCTTTATTCCCCTTGAACGGGCCTTTCCCAAAGAACCCACGCAGCTGGTTCTGCGCAAAGGCTGGATCACCGATTTGAAGTATTTTATGTTCAGCCATTTGGGGGTGCAGCTGATCAGCTTTTTTACTGTTATTCCCATTCAGATCTTTCTCAAAAACCATGTCACAGGTGGCTTTCAAGTCGCTGTGGCAAGTCAGCCAGTTTGGCTGCAATTTATCGAGATCCTGATTGTGGTGGACTTTGCCACCTATTGGATCCACCGCGCTTTACACGAAATCCCTGCGCTCTGGAAAATCCATGCCGTTCACCATTCCAGTGCCCAGATGGATTGGTTGGCCTCTTCGCGCCTGCATGTTTTGGAGATTATCTTTAACCGCTTTGCCGGTTATTTGCCGATCTTCGTCTTTGGTTTTTCCCCTGCCGCGATTTATGGCTATCTGGTTTTTGTCTCTTTTCACGCGATTTTTATCCATGCCAACCTGCGCTTTCGCTTTCCTGTCGTGCGTTGGCTGCTGGCCACACCTGAGTTTCACCACTGGCACCACTCTTCCGAAGCCCCGGCGATCGACAAAAATTACGCGGCTTTTTTGCCCGTCTATGATGTTTTGTTTAAAACCTGTTATTTGCCCGATCATTTGGCCCAAACCTTCAGCACAGTCTCAGACCCCGTGCCCGAAGGTCTCTGGGGCCAGTTTCTCTATCCCTTTCGGGCCTGGCAGGCTGCGGCAGTGCGCAAAGATTAAGCCTATCTCAGAAGCGGCTTGGGGCTATTGGGGGGGCTAATTTTCAGGCCCAGCAAGAAAGGTCCAGGTCTCTGCACCATCAAAATAGCGAATCGGAATTTCGCGAATCGCGGCCCGTTCGGCCATGCGAAAATTGACCCCCACTTTGGCTTCTGCCACTTTGGCGGTGGTCACATAATGGGTCTGGCAACCACAGTGGCTGCAACGCATCAGTTCGAGATTTTTGTCAGACCAGCTATAGGCCTGTAAATCTGCTGATTCGGCATTTACCCTCACCTCGCCGGGCGCATAATAGCCCCAGAGTGCACCCAAACGGTGACAACTCGAACAATTGCAACTGGTGAGGGTGGCGGGCGGGTTTTCTACCTGCAACTTGATTCTGCCACAATGACAACTCAAATCCATTTTCACTCTCCTTTTAAGGCCTCAATCGGGATGATTTCGAAAAAAACTCCGCTGCTGAAAACGCAGACCCGCCAATATCTCTGCCACCCTTTCTGGGCTCAGGCTGCCAATATATTCCCCCAATTGCGATTTATTCACGGTTTCCAACTGCGAAACCACCACCACACTGGGTTTGGGCAAATTGGCTTCCCCGGCTTTGAGCAAGACATTGCCGGGTTCGTTGGCGCGTTTGGGATTGGAGGTCAAGGCACAGAGCACAACGGTTTCCAAACGGCTCAAATTAAACAAATCGTCTTGCAGCACCACATGGGGATGAGGCACCTGCGGCCCGTTCTCTCCTGCTTTTGCCATTTGGAGCCAATAGAGTTCTCCTTGTTTGGGAGCAAGAGGGGAAGCCTCACTGCTTGCCGTCTTGAGTCGAAGCGCTTCCAATCCATTCAGCAGCAGCTCCAAACCAAAAGAGAAGTCGTGTAAACCCGTGTGTTGACCCTCGCTCACCAATTGCGAAAGCGCATTGAGATAGGCGTATTGGTCGGCGGGAATCATCGGCAAAAAGGCCTGGGCAGCACTTGCATATTCAGCGGGCTCAAGCGGAAAATTTAGCTCTTGCAGCGTAAAACCATAAATATGGCTGTCGATGGCATTCCAGGCCCGATCGGCCAGCAAATAAGAAAAGCCTGCTTCACGCAGACAGCCAAGGGTGGCATCGACATATTTCAGCATGACAGGGCCAATATTGAGCCCTGCCACAATCAACTGTGAGGCCCAAGGGTGGCGCAAAAGTGCGGCATGGGCCGAGTGAGCGCGTCTGCGCATCTCGGCCCGCCAATCGCCGCCCACAACAGGCAAGTCAATTTCAGCCACGACCCGTTCAACCAGGCCCATCTGCAGATCTTCTTTGTTGGCCACATGATTGTAGAGAGACATGGCCTCGACCTTTAATGTTTCTGCGAGTTTGCGCATCGAGAGCGCCTCAATCCCCTGACTATCCGCGAGTTGCAGGGCCGCGTCAAGCACCCGTTCCCGTGTCAGCGGGACACGGACTGCGGATTTGCGAAGTTTAACAGATTGTGTGCTTTTGGGGGCTTTGGGGGTTGACATACTTACAGTGTAAGTATTTAGGTGAGAGTAGTCAAACTTACACTGTAAGTTTTAATTCGTCCCAGAAAAGAGATCCCCATGTCCAAGCAAAAAATCTGTATTGTCGGTGCCTCTGGCAAACTCGGTCAATACATGGTCCAGCAGGCCCTCGAACAGGGGTACGAAGTGGTCGGCGTCTGCCGCGAGAGCAGCATTCACAAATTGGAACGCTTCAAAGGTCAAATCACGGTGATACCCGGCCAGACCAATGACCGGTCGGTGATCCAAGCAGCAGTAGAAGGCTGCTCTGGCGTCTTGACTGTGCTTGTGCCGTGGGGTGTTCAGCAATACGCTTCGGGCACAGCCCAGGCCGTGCTTGATTATGCCCAGCCCAACGCCCGCCTGATCTTTTCCTGTGGCTGGCATATTACCCGCGATGGTCAAGATATCTACTCAAAGACCTTTCTCACGCTCGTCAACGCCTTTGGCTGGTTGGCACACAAAATCAAGCTGGCTGAACTCGACGATCAGGTCGAAGCCTGTCGCCGGATCTTTGCCAGTTCTACCCGCTGGACGGTTGTGCGCGGAAGCGACCTCGAAGAAGGCGAGAGTCAGGGTTTACCCGTGTGGAGTCAACATGTTGGAGATCCTATCCTCAAAAGCAACCGCACCCGCCGCGTGGACTTTGCTCTGTTTATGCTCTCGGCTTTAAATGACGAGACGCTGATTCAGCAAGCGCCAGCCATTGTGGGCTGTCAGACTGAATCAGCTCGGACTTACCGCAGCAAGGCCGAAAGCGCAGCCTCTCCAGGCTTAAAAGCATGAACCGTCATGTGATTGTGTCTTTCACCTGGGTATTCTTGACTGGCCAAAAGCACAAAGCCCGCTGAAAGCAGTTCGTTTTCGAGTACAGCCTTGGGTACAATTTGGCGATAAGGTAGCTCTTCGCGGTAAGTCAGCTCTGTCTCTGCGCCCTGAGCAGACAAAGAGCTGACAAAAAACACCCCGCCTGGGCGAAGGGCCTGAAAGACATTGCCCAAAAACACCGAGCGGTCTTGGTCAATGATGCAATGCAGGCAATTGCCGTCCACAATCAGGTCGTAGCAATGAGGGGCGAGGGACTCTGGCTGGGTCAGATCTGCCACAAAATAGTCAATCTGCAGCCCCAGGCTGCGTGCTTTGGTCTCGGCCCATTCAATCGCCTGGGCTGAGACATCAGCGCCTGTGACTTGGTAGCCTTTTTGGCACAGCAAACGCGTAAAATGGCCCTCGCCACAGCCCAGCTCCAGCACTTTTCCCCGCTGGGGGACTTGGCTTTGGCCCATCAGGCGCTCCAGCCAAAGCCCTTCTTTGGCCAAGCGTTCTCGGCCCCCCCAGCCCGGCTCTCCCGCTGCGCGGATCTGGGCATAGAGTTGATCGTAAACCGTGTAATTGCCTTTCATGGCTGTTTTTCTCAGGCCCGTCGGTTCAAATAATCCACGGCTTTTTTAATGCCATTCAGGGTCAAATCTTCCATTTGGATGCGCTCTCGAATCGTGTGCAAAGTCCAAGCGCCATAGTCCCAGCTCTCTTTGGGCAAGGGGTTGAGCCAAACCAAATGGGGAAAACGCACCTTAAAACGCTCCAACCAAAACAGACTGGGTTGATGCTGTTCGTCTTCAAACGCCAAACTGCCATAAGGCGAAACCAATTCTTCGGGGGCCATGCTGGCATCCCCGAGAATAATCACACGGGTTTCGGGCGAGGCTTGCAGGAGTTTTTCGGTGGCTAGGCGCTGCCTGTGCAAAGGGTCTGCAAAGAGATAGCTATAAACAGTATTGTGAAAAAAACAGGTTTTGAGTTCTTTAAAGCGGTCTTTGAGTTTGTCGAACAAGAGCCGGGTCAAATCCACATGGGGCAACATCGACATGCCGCCATTGTCGATCAAGAGCAGCACCGAAATTTTATCGCGGAGACCTTTTTCGAGCACCAATTCAATTTCTCCGCCATTTTTGGCTGTGGCCTGAATCGTTTTGTCGATATCCAGCTCGGTATGTGCCCCCGTTGGCTTTAATTGTTTTAAACTGGCCAGGGCTTGGCGGATATTGCTGCCTTTTAAGCTGTTTGAAGCCGCGTATTCGATATAGTTGCGATCGCCAATGGCTTTGATCGCCGAGCGATTGCCTCCGGGCCCATGGACGCGCACACCGGGTTGGGCCATGCCCGAATGTCCAAACGGGGAACTGCCGCCTGTGCCGACCCAGCGATTGCCGCCATCGTGTTTTTCCAATTGCTCACGCAGGGTCTCCCAAAATTTGCGCATCAGCTCTTCGCGGCTCATTTTCCAGACTGGCCCCATCAGCTCATTGCGGGCCATGGCCTGCCGCAGCCATTCCTGAAATTGGGGGGTCTCAAACAGAGCGGGATCCCCTTCGGCCACATTTGGGATGTCGATATCAAAGAAATACAGGGCAAAAGCCCGCTCGAAGCCGTCCATCTGCTCGGCTTTTTTGACCACATTCAAGCGCAAAAACACAAATAATTCGTCGAGATTGCGCACCAGTCCTTTTTCCAAACCAGCCTGAAATTCCACCATGTATTGCAAAGAGATCGGCACACCGTAGTTCTGCAAGAGCAGAAAAAAGTCGGCAAACAGTGGCTCGGGTTTCATCTTGCTACCAGTGGCGTTTGGGGCGCTGTTGGCTGCCCTTGCGATAGGCCAAAATATCTTCGGTGCGTTTGAGCAGGGCCCCCAAAAAGGGAATCTGATCGGGCACGTTTAAAGCGGTCTCAGAATGTTGCAGGGCCTGTAGCCAATCCAAGAGTTCGCTGGTGGCAGGGGCCTTTTCAAATCCCCGCGCCCGCAATTCATAAAAGATGTTCAGAGCGGTATTGAGCAATTCTGGGGCCGGGTCAGGAAAATGCAGCTTGATAATCTCCACCATTTCTTCGCGCGAGGGAAAAGCCAAATGGTGGCAAAAACAGCGCCTTAAAAAGGGGTCTGAAAGTTCGCGTTTGGCATTGGAGGTGATAATAATCAAGGGGTTCTGTTTGGCTTTGATCACCTGATTTATTTCGCGGATCGTGAATTGTTTTTCGTCCAAAACATCGAGTAAATTGTCTTGCACATCCGACTCGGTTTTGTCGATTTCGTCCAACAACAGCACCACCCGCTCCTCGCTTTGAAAGGCCCTGCCAATCGGTCCCCAGATGATATAGTCAAAGAATTGATTGACGTCGCGGCCGGTGTTGGCCGTGCCGAAACGGGCATCGTTCAAACGCAAGACCGTGTCTTGCACATAACAGGCCTCTTCGCCTTTGATCGTGGACTTGGCACGCAGAATTTCGAGCGGCATATTCAACGAGCGGCTGATCTCAAAGGCCAATTGGGTCTTGCCCGTGCCCGGTTCCCCGGTTAAAAGCAGGGGTTTGTCCATTTGCATGGCCATATTGACAATCATTTGCAATTCGGGGTTTAAATAGTATTTGTCTGTGCCTTTAAATTCCATATTTCCTTCTTTTGGGCCGCAATTTGGGTTTTTATTTGGCTTTTTATTTGGGCGAAAAATCTAAATGTGGGTTTCCAGCCAAGTGAGATTGCGCTCCCAGCACTGGTTCCAATCGGATTCGCGCATAAAATGGCCCGATTCTGGATATTCCAGATACTGCTGGCGCTGGGGTGCCGCGGTGTAAAAGGCTGCCAGGGTTTGGTGAAAATCGCGGGCGTAATGGGCGGGCACCGAGCTGTCTTGGCCTGCATTTTGTGAGAGCAGGGCGGTGGGGTAAAAACGCTCGGGAAAGTGATCCGGGCTTTCCCCGCTCACTTCCCACCAATGGGGGGAGCCCAGGATCACCGAGGCCACTTTCAGCCGAGGCTCGGCCAAAACTGCCGCGTAGGCAATATACCCACCCATCGAGACGCCCACGACGCCCAATTTGTCTGGCTGAATAATCCCCGCCTGCAGATAGGCATCAACCAAACGGGGCAATTCTTGGGCGGTCAGAGCCACAGCTCCCAAGAGTTCTTTGCCAAAATCCGGGTTTTCGCCTGCAAAGCGCTGGTCAAAATCGGGGTAGAGCCGCTCGCCATGGCCGACATTGTCGATCCCAATCGCCAGAAATCCGCGTTCAGCCAAGCTTGTCAGTTCTTTTTGCTGCGCGTCTTTGCTCGCGCCCAATCCATGGAAAAAAAAGACAGAACCGCGTTCAGCTGCCCGTTGGCGCTCATCGGCATAGACCCAGACAGCCGGGGCAATTAAATGGCTTTTTTCTTGCTTTACTGACACCGTTCACGTCCCCCACAAAGACTTGTTCTTGTCTCTCAGCATAACACTTTTGGCAAAAAACCTGAGTTATCGGATATGATAAAAGGTAGGCTTAAATCTCGCAAAATGAAAATCGTTTGAAAGAAATAGTTGAGTAAATGCAATGAGACAAAACCAATCCCTGGCTGGGTTTCTGCTTGTTTCTGTGCTTATAGCAGGCTGCACCTCTCCCCAAGAGCCGCTCAATCGTCAAACCCAGACAAAACCTCAAACCCAGTCAGCGGCCAAGGCCAGTTCCTCTGCGCCTGTTCCCAGCCCCTCAGTGGCTTATAGCGAGGTTTTCCGAATTACCTATGCCAGTTGTTTGCCCTGCCACAACCGCCACACCCTGCCCCAAGTGATCGACAGGCTCAAAGCTGCCAAATTCAGCACCGTCGATGGTGAGGATCGCATCCGCGTTTTAAAAGAACTCGAAGGCCTGAAAGAAATGCAAGACAGCGGCAGCGCCCTGGGCTTTAGCAGTGGCCAAGAAGAGCTGATGAATTTGTTTGAATCTGTGCCGGGTGGCTTTTTTATCATGCTCGAAAAAGGCGTGATGCCCCCGCCCTGGGCCCCTGCTCTGATGGAGGCCATCGACTGGCCCAATTATGAGCGTTTGAGCATTGAAAACCGGATCAAATTGCTGCAATTTGCCAAACCCTATTCGGAGAAATACCTTCCCTGATGGACATCCAAAAACACCTGTCGATCTCCATTCTCACCACGTTTGCGCTGGGGCTGGGAGGCTGCTTTCCCGTCTCTGTTGAAAGCCCGAGTTCAACCCCCGCTTCTTCTGCCGCAGCCTATACACCGGCAGATGCTGCCCTGATCGCAGAAGCTCAGCTCCACTTTCAGCCTTTGGTTGCCCCCTCGCCTGCCCAGCCCGATCAGGTGGCCCAGGTCAAATTGGGAAAAATGCTCTTTTTTGAGCCCCGGCTCTCACTCAACAATACCCTCAGTTGTAAGTCTTGCCACAATCTCGAGACCTTTGGGGTCGATCGCCGCCCCACCTCTTTGGGACATATCGGGCAAACCGGCACCCGCAACGCCCCCACGGTTTTGAATGCCAGTCTCAATACCAGCCAATTCTGGGATGGCCGGGCCAAAGATTTAAAAGATCAGGCCGGTCAGCCGATTCTCAATCCCTTGGAAATGGCCATGCCCAACGAAGCGGCTGTGCTTGCGCGCTTGGAAAAAATCCCTGGCTATGTCAAAGCCTTTCAGGCCGCTTTTCCTGGCCAGCAGCAACCCCTCACCTATGCCAATTTGAGCGAGGCACTCGCCCGCTTCGAAGAAACCCTGATCACCCCCGCGCGTTTTGATAAATTCTTACAGGGAGACAGCCAGAGTCTGTCTGGCAGTGAAAAAGCGGGCTTAAAAACCTTTATGAACAGAGGGTGTGTGGCCTGCCATTTTGGTCCCGGTTTGGGGGGCTCCCGTTTCCACAAATTTGGCATTATTGCACCCTACAAACACCAGCAAGATTTAGGTCGGTATGAAGTCACCAAAGCGGCCCGCGACCGCTATCTGTTTAAAGTGCCTTTGTTGCGCAATATTGAACACACCGGCCCTTATTTCCATGATGGCAAAATCAAGGACCTCAAAGAGGCGATTCAAATCATGGTGAAAACAGAATTGGGCACTGAATTTTCAAACCAAGAAACCGACGCCTTGGAGGCCTTTCTCAAGAGCCTGAGTGGCGAGGTTCCGGCTGCTGCCAAGTCGGCCCCTGTTTTGCCTCAGTAAAACCTGAACCCGCTGAATTTAACTGACGCTTTTTACCTTACACCTTGGCACCAATCTCGCCAAAGCGTGCGTAAAGCCCCATAAAACCCAGAGACAAAGTCGTCGACCCGTCCCACAGGCGAATTTAACAATTGTTGGCGCAGGCTCTGGCGATAAGAGCGCAACCGTTCGGGACTTTGAGCCAAGGTAATTGCCAGCTCACAGTAGCTTTCGGGGTCCTTCGCCACCAGTTCAGGGGCCCCGATCAAGCTCAAGAGGGCTGGGCTCGTGCGCAGGCCCTCCCCATTGAGAACCACCACCGGCACGCCCATAAACAGCGTATCACAGGTGGTAATGCCTCCGTTATAAGGAAAAGGATCCAAAGCCAGATCCAATTGATGGTAAAAGAGCAGGTGTTCACGCAACGCGGTATTGCCCCAAAAAGCCAAACGCTCGGGGCCAATTCCTTCTGCCGCAAAACGGGCAAGAAAGGCCTCTTGCACCCAAGGCTTGCTAAAATCCCCATGTTTGAGAAACAAACGTGAATCGGGTACGGCCCTGAGAATCTTTGCCCAAAGTGCCACCACCGCAGGATTGTGTTTAAACGCCTGATTCCCAGAACCAAAGGTGATTCTGCCTGTTTTTTCAAAGGGAGGAGGCTCAGGTAAGATCTCTGCCAATTCAGGCAAAAGGGGATGCCAGTGGAGTTGACTCGCGAGAGGGACAATGCGTTCGGCAAACAAATGCTCACGCTCTGGGGGCGTGGCGATGGGATCCGAAAGCAGGTAATCCATGGCCATCATGCCTGTCGTAAAGATGAAACCAAAAGCTGAAATCTGCACTGGAGCCGGCTTGTACGCAAAAACCTCCAGTCGATTGCCTTCGGTGTGGCCCGAACAGTCGATCAGGATATCTATCCCATCGGCCCGAATCTGTTCCACCACAGCCCGATCGGAATATGTTTGAATTTCCAACCAGTGATCTGCTTGTTCCCGGAACCGCTCGCTCCAAGCATCGCGGGGTTTGAATTGCTCCGAATAGGCAAAAATTTCAAATTGCTGCCGATCACGTTCGACAAACAGTGGCCAAAGCTCATTCTTGACCGGATGGGCACAAAAGTCTCCAGAGACAAATCCCACCCGCAGTCGCCGTTCGGGTGCCCGGGAATGGGCAAAAACCACCTGTACTGCGGCCGGAATCTGCCCCATGAGCGCGTATAATTTGGCCTGCATGGCATGTAATTGTGGCCAGGGTTCACGCTTGAGTTGAAACAGGGGGTCTAAACTGGTCAGGGCTTCTTCAAAGCGTTGCAGTTTGCCTAAAACTTGGGCCTGAATCATCACCCATTGGCTATTCTCTGGTGCCAGCTCTGCCAAAAGATCACATATCTGCAAAGCCTGGGCCCAAAGGCCCTGGCTCAAAGCAGTTTGGAGTTGGTTTGGTAGATCGGGTGAAACGGGCATGTAATCAGCTTAACATACCCAGCGCTGCTCCCTGCCAGACCCAGTCTAGATCTGTTTTATGCGCTGAGCGAAATTTGGCTTAAAAAAGTTGTGAGACTTGTTGAATATCAAAGATCCTGTGTTATAGTAGAATTTAGTTTAAATCCCTCGTTCATGGGGATAGATTCATGAACGTTTTGCTATGAAACCCATGCTGTTTCAAACCTCTGGTCGCTCAGGCCCTGTTTTAAATTCATTTCTTTTTTTCACCCACCCCCCCCCATCGTTTTAGCTCATTTTTTTCATTCCAATTTAAATATCGATTAAAATATTTTTGCTGCTTTTAGATAAAAGCAGATCTATTCACATGTTTAAATGTCAAAAATGCCATTTGAGTTTTCAAAAAAGGTTTTCTTTTGTTCAATCTGCACGCAAAGTGGCTTATGTCAATATTATCTTTGATGAGCAAGGCAAATCAGAGAAAAAGCGCGTTGATAGTCAGGGCTGGGAAATAGACAGCGAAGTGGCTGTTTGTCAGGGTTGTTATCACTTACACAACGCCACTCAACCCACGCTGAGCAACGCTGTAAAACACGTACTCAATCACCAATACCGCTGGCGGCGTTAGCGTAACGCGTTAAAAAGGCAGCCGATCCAGCTTTGGGATTTGCTGCCCCCATCAAAAGATGTTATAACCCGGATAGCTTTATAAGGAGAGATCGTGACATGGTCAAGAAAAAAAACAACAAAAGCAGTGAAGATAAAGCAACACATCCCGCTTTAGGTGAAAAGTTTGATACCTTGGTAAACCAACTCTTTCGCACCCCCAGCGAACAATTGCAAATCTGCAAAATTGAAAAGGATCCCAAAGAACTGGGGTTTCTTCAGCCTTGCATGGAGCGGCGCTTTCACCGTTTAGTTCAGGAAAAGTTCGAGGAACTGAGTGGACTTCAGCCCCATGACTATTGGATTCATGCCGATGCTGGCGGAGCCCCCAAAATGGAGGGAGAAGAGAACCGCGCTCAGTACGCATATGAGAATGGGGCCCGCATCATGGGTTGGTCTGCACATGGGGCAGGGTGTGGCGGCTTTAAACCTCCTTTCCATCCCCATACCGCTTCAGACGATGAAATTCAAACCGCCTTGGTCGCGACCCTGATGAAGAAGGCCTTTTTGTATCCCAAGGCCAAACATTACGCCATTTTCATAACCGAAAATGGCGATGGAAACGCTGTGATCTGGTGGCGAGGCCCCGTTCAGGCTTTCTAAATGGGCCTTTTGGGTACATCAACGTTGGTCAGCCTGAAGGACCTCTGACCCTCAATGTTTAAACCAACCACTGAAACTCAAGCGCAATTTGTGGCTCAAGAGCACCTCATGCTCTAATTCATGGCTCAAAAAACAGACCAGCGTGCCCGCGATCGGGGGAATATCTGTTGTTTGTCCATCGGCATAAATGCGCAAGAGTCCGCCATCTTTGGCTTGCCAAGCCTCATTGAGGTAAATGATCACAGAGACCACGCGGGCCTGATCCCGCTGGAAGCTATCGGTGTGTTTTTTGTAAAAACCGCCCTTGGGGTAACTGGCATAATGCCCCTCGAATTCTCTCAGGCCCAAAAAAAGCACCCGGTTAAAGGCCTGTTTTAAGGCCTGTATTTGTGCCCACAGTTGCTGTTGGACGAGATTGGCCACAACTTCATCCAACCAAAAGACCTCATCCCGTCTAACCCCATTGCGGATCTCGTGCGCGTTTCCCTGACCGGTTCCCGCCCGTGTAAAACTGCCCGCTTTTTTGATGGTTTTCAGGTCCAGCAAAACAGCTTGAATCAGGGCCGAATTCAAAAAATGAGGAACAATACACAAACCTGAATCCCCGAGATGATGGGCAATATCTTCGAGGTTATTCAAGCATTTTTTTGTCGATAGAGGGGGTTAAAATAATTTTTATGCTAAATTTCGTTGGATTTTGCTCTTAGCATAACACAAGGTTGCCAGCAGCGTTCTGCGATGCACATTCAATCCCCTCCCCAAACTGAGAGAAATTACCCAGGCAGCTGCAGAGAAGCCGCCGCACGAATCTTAAATTCTGTGTCTATTTCTAAATAAGACAGTACGGCAACAGCAGGAAAATGACGTGCTATCATGCGACGCAAAGAACTGCGGATCAGCGGAGAACAAATGATTGTTTTTAAAGTTGAATTCTGACAGACGTCTTTTAACTCTGCCAAGAGCCCGCGCGACAGGGCTGAATCCAGCACAAAATTGGTATGCCCCCAGGCATCGGTTTGGACCGCGTCGATTAAAATTTGCTCTAAAGCCTGTTCCAAGGTAATCACCGAAATCACCTGAGCGGATCCAGCTGTGAGTGGCGCATCAATGAGGGTACTGCAAATTTGCCGGGTCAGAGTTTGCCGGACCTGCTCAATTAAAGCATCTCCAGAAAGCTTCATTTCTAAGCCATCCGCCAATCCTTCCAAGATCAAACGCAAATTGCGAATAGAGACTTGCTCGCGCAGGAGCCCCTTCAACACGCGTGTCAATTGGCCTATCGTTAGCTTTTGGGGATGTGTTTCAAAGCCGTCTTGCATGACTTCGTCCACCACCACCCGGTGGGTCTGACGAAGATTTTCGACCATCAAGGCCACTTCTTCGCGCGACAAAATTTCATGGGCATATTGTTGGGCTGTTGCTTGCAATTGCTGAAGAATTTGATCGGCCATCTGCGCTTCTGTTGCGCCTTGTCCATGTGCATATTTGACCGGTGAGCCATGTACCAAAATTTGAAAATGATCTTGCAATAATGTGTGATTGTCATTGATTTGAATGCCCGGAAAAATAAACCCCAAATTATGAATAATTTGCTTACGTACATCTTCCAAACCTTTTAAAACAAGCGAATTTTCAGACGATTGGAACAGGGGGATTAAAGATGTGCTGATTTCTATTGCCAAAGGGGCCACTTTTAATAAAGGCAATAAGTCTGCTGGCTTGTTTTCCGATTCATCTATTTCAGTGCTGTCTGAGCGAACATTGTGCAAATAATTGATTAAATCTATTCCTTTAATTCGGTATTGGCCGTGAACTTTAAACGAGCGCAACTCACCTCCTTTTAACAAGCGTTGGGTTGTTCTCAGACTCACCCTGAGATATTCCGTGACTTCTTCACTGGTATACATGTGTTCGGCAGCAAGTGTTTCAATGGTCATCGTTCTTTCCTTTTCGTTCAAGTTTTATTTTTGTTTCGAATTTACATCCCTATTTCAAGCATAAAACCAACGACAAATAAGGTCAACGACAACTTTTTGTGATTTTTACGACAATAGCGACAATGGCGACAAAATATTTAAAAGAAACTCTCGCACTTCTTTTGGGGGAGGCAGAGACGATTTCAGCGGCTCAGATCTAGAAAATGGGATTTAAAGAACCAGCAATTGCCCACAGGCAGCGGCAATATCTTGGCCAAAGGTGTGGCGAATGAGCACATGCAGGCCGTGTTCGCGCAGACGCTTGGCAAAGTCGAAAATCTGTTCGCGCTCGGTGGGGTCCAGATCTTGCAAGGCCGGGCCTGGATTGTAGGGAATCAGGTTGAGGCGGGCCGGACGCGCTTTGAGCCAATCCGCCAATTGCTGAATATGTTCTGGCTGATCGTTGATGCCGCGCAGCATGACGTATTGGTAAAAGACAGCTTTGCCTGTCTGAGCGGTCCAGCGGTCCAGGGAGGCAAAGAGCGTGGCCAGAGGATAGCTGCCATTGATCGGAATCAGACGCGAACGCAATTCATCATTGGGTGCGTGCAGAGAGACTGCCAGATTGGTCGGCAACTGATCCGCAAGCAATTGCTCAATGCCCGGCACGATGCCCACCGTTGAAACGCTGATCTGACGGGGGCCCAAATTAAACTTGCGCTGATCCAAGAGCAGATTCAGGGCCTGCTTGACTTCCGTATAATTGAGCAGGGGCTCACCCATGCCCATAAAGACAATATTATTGACGCGCGCGCCACTTGCCCCTTGGTTTTTAAGCCTGCGGTTAAAATAGACGACCTGGGCGACAATTTCTTCGGCGCGCAAATTGCGCGACCATTTCATCGTGCCGGTCGAACAAAAGGCACAGCGTGCGGGGCAGCCAATCTGAGACGAAACACAGACCGTAAAGCGATCGGCTTTGCCCTCTGCGCTGTAGCGCATTAAAACTGTCTCAAATTTAAGCCCATCCTGGGTTTCAAAGAGTATTTTGAGCGTGCCATCTTCGGCCAGAAATTCCTGAGAGACTTTCAGCGGAAAAAAGGCCACGTCATTGCGCAGGGCCGCGACAATCTCAGCAGGGACGGCTTCTAGCTCTTCATAACTGCCAGCGAGTTTTTCAAAATAGGTCTTCTCAAAGGCCTGCCAACTGGGCTGGCCCCAACGACGCTCTTTCCAGAGCGCTTTGAGAGCGGGGAGATCTAACAATGAAAGCACAGATGATTTTCCTTGTGGTTTGAGAGAATGATTGCAGTCTGATCCCATTGTGCCTGCTGCTGAGCTGGATTGCAAATAACTTAGCTGAGAGCGTTATTTATTCTTTGAGGGCATGGCCACTCTTTCCCGCCTGATAGGCTTTTAAAAAAAGCCCAAAGTTCTCAGTCACCACATTTGCTGACTCAGTTTCACCGAGCATTTGGAGTAAGGCAATGATGGCTTCAATTGTACAGGCCGTGCCTGCGAGATTTCCCGCTCTCAAGGTATAGGCAGAGGGCTGCTTTTGTTCGATTGAAATCAGCGGAAGGGCGTTGAGATAGGTGCTTTTATGTAGGATTTTTTGTGCTTCATTCCAGGTGCCGTCAAGCACAATAAATTGAGAATCAGGAGCCGGGCGGCTCTCACTCACCCGTTGCTGCAGATCTTCGGAGATCGCCGGATATAAGAGATAGGTCCGGCGATTGATTTGTTTGAGCAGTTCCAGAGGCGGTTTTTTTCTTTCCCAAGCAAAGATCTCTGTTGCAGTGGGATTGCTCAATTGAAACAGACGACCGGTGCTGGAGGCCCGAGAAAATTCTCGCTGTGAGGTGAGAATCAGAAATTTTGAATCGGTAGAAATCGTTTGAATGCGCCCACAAATGCAGGCAATCGTGGGCAGGGCACAGCGCTCACAGGGCGGATACAATCGCGTAAGGGGTTTAATCTTTTTTTCAAGCATCAATCAGGCTTGGCAGAGACTTAACAGACAGTCTTCCAGTTCTTTGGCCGGCCGAGGGTCTTCAAAGAGTTCGGCGGAGGCTTCGACAAGCTCTTGGCTGATTTGTCTTCTGCTGGCTGGATCTGTTCCGAGCTGGATTGCTTTGGCAATATAATCTTCTGTATCCAGTGCGACACAGCTGTTCAGACCGATCTGCTCATAGGCGGCAGCCGTAAAGCGCCCCCGATGAAAGCGGGTGGGCAAGGTGATTACTGGGGTGCCACAGGCAAAAGCATCAAGGGTGGTGTTGGCGCCACCCGTGTAATACAGGGTGTCGAGAACGACCTGTGAATGGGCAATCAGGTTCAGGTAATCACATTCTGGCTGTCTGGGTAAAACATGAATTCGGCTGACGACATCTGGATGAAAGGCTTGAAAGCGGCGTAGCAACTGGCGGTTAATCGGAGCATGTTTGCTGGCTGTGATCAACAGGATGCCCTGGGAATCCTGGCGCAAAACTTCGGCGACCAGCTGATCGTAATCCGGTTGAATCTTGCTCACATTTTGGGTGCAGATATACCAGTGGGCTTCAGGGGGTAAGGCAAAAGCATCGCGTGGTTTGAGGATGGCTGGCAGTGGGGGGCGTCGGTAACCGGTCGCCAGATGGGGCAGGCGAATCAGTTTTTCAGAATAATGACTGTCGCTTTCAAGGGTTTCGACACCAGCCATAGAGATAAAATAGTCCAGGTTGGGAATCCCGCTGGTCACGGGCCATCCCCAGGAGGTGCACTGGACGCGGGCCAGGCGGAAATAGGGCAGAAAATAATTCAGGCTGTCGGTGCCAACTTCCCAATAATAAAGCAAATCAAACTGAGCAGACTGAAGTAAGGAGACGGCCTCAGCAATTTTGTTGGGCAGCTCCAAATACTGAATTTCAGGCCGATTCAGGGCTGGCTGCAGAATCTTGACCCCATTGGGCTGACTGCAAACCATGGTCAGTTCACAGTCAACCAAAGAGAAGCCTTGCAGAATGCCCGCCATGCATTTGATAAACACGCTTTCATGGCCAGACGTCACCACAAAGCCGATTTTTTGCTTGCCGGTATGCCTGGGTCTGGGGTCAAACGAGGGCAAGTACTTCCCATAGATTTTGGCATAGGCTTCTTTCAAGGGGCGGTCATCGCGCCCATGGTAGGGCAATTCCATTGAAGGCTGGCAGTTAATCCGGTCTTCCTTGAGCAGATCTAAGCCCTGATCTGCTTCCAGAATGTTTTGCAAGGTGCTAAAAAGTCGCTGGCGAAAGTTGTCAATCTCATAATTGCTAAATGGCACCGAAGAAAACATCCCGGCTTGAGACAGGTGCAAAACCAGATTGTCGGGTTCCTGAACGCGCAATTGTTGTAATGTCCTGTGGGCTTCATCGACATAGCCCAGGGCTTCCTGGACATGCGCAATATTCGCCAAGGCTTCACTGAAGTCGGGTTTGAGCCAGAAGGCAAACTGGTAATGCTTCAGCGCTTCTTCCAGCTCGTAAAATTCTTCGAGCCCGGCCCCCAGATTGTTGTGGGCTTCGGCATAGTCGGGTTTCAGTTTTACGGCTTTTTCAAAGGCGGCCATTGCCAAACGGTCTTGCCCCAACTGGCGGTGTGTAAGTCCCAGGTTAAACAGCGCATTGATTTGCTGGGGTTGGGTTTTGAGTACCACCTGATAATGCCCGACGGCGTCTTCAAACTGTCCCAGTTGTTTGAGCAGATTGGCCAGGTTAAAATGGGCTTCGGCAAAATCGGGTTTGAGAAAAAGAGCCTGGCGGCAAGACTTTTGGGCGTTTTCAAGCTCACCGGCGCGCCGCTGAGCCTCTCCCAGATTGGTGAAAAAGCTCCAATTGCCGGGTTGCTGTTGGCAGGATTGGACCAGCAACGGAAGGGCTTCGGCATAGTGTTGCTGCTGGGCCAGCAGCAAACCCAAATAGTGCAGCGCATAGGCGTGTTGGGGGGCTTGCGCCAGGATTTGACGGTAAGCAGATTCGGCCTGGGGCAACTGGCCCTGCTGATGCCAGAGTTGTGCTTGCCTCAGCAGCTGGTCTGGGTTTGGCATCGACATACTCAGAGCTGAGCCAGATCGTGCGAACAGGCCATGACTTTGACGCTGTCTTTGGTGGCAATTGAAGCAACGTGGGGGTGCATGGTTATCTCTTTTCAACGCATTCTTGACTGAGATCGCTCACTGTTGCGCTTCAACGTGCTTGGCAAAATTATCCAAAATGGCTTGCCAGCCTTGGCGTTGCTGCTCCACTTCATTTTCGGACTCCGCATCAAAGGTAACACTGACAGTCACCCCGTTTTCGGTGGCCACAAAGGCGACAATCCCCAGACGGTCACCAAAGGTGTATTCAATCAATTCATTGGGCACGATCTTGGTATAGGTTCCAGCAAAGTCAAAGCCAAAACTGCCATCTTTGGCCTCCATCCGCGAGGAGAACTCTCCGCCCACGCGCAAATCAACGCGGGCCTGGGTGGTGTGCCAATCCTCAGAAGCCGTATTCCATTGTTTGATGTCTTCAGGTGTTGTATAGGCCTTCCAGATATCAGCGACAGGGGCGAGGACATTGGTTTTAACTGTGATTTTCATGGTCATTTCTCATCCATCTTGTTTTAATGATCTTACACCAAAATCGGTGTTTTAGCCTGGGCTCAGCCCATTTGAATATCTGGTTCAATGAATATCGGGTTCAACCAAACGCTTTAAAGCATCCAAAGACTCTTGCCAACCCAGGTAACACATTTCCAGAGGAATCATTTCTGGGATCCCCGCCTGGACGATGGTGATTTCTGCCCCACATGAGACCTGCTTGAGGGTGATCTTCACCTGCATGGTGCCAGGCAGGTTTGGATCTTCAAATGTGTTTGTGTAAACGATCCGCTCATGGGGCACAAGCTCAAGGTATTCACCGCCAAAGAAGTTGCTTTGCTGGGTTGTAAAATTGGTAAAAGAAGCCCGAAAGGTTCCACCCACTTTGGGCTCCAAATGGTGGAAACGTCCTGTAAAGCCATTGGGCGGAAGCCAGCGCTCCAAGGCCTCGGGGGTTAAAAAGGCCCTGTAGATTTTCTCTGGGCTGGCTGTGATGACCCTGTGCAAATGAACGCTGTTTTCTGGCATGTGAGGCTCCGATTTTTCTGAATGACTTTATCGCATACAGTGTATTTTAACGCAGCATACACTCTTCGTATACCCCTCATATACTTCTGGGTCACCCCAAACCATCCCTTTTCAGCTTTGGCGAAGGGATAGACAAGAGCTGTATAATTAGAGCAGTTCATCACAGGGAATCAACCCACTATGTTAACGGCTCTCTACTCCATCGTTATGGCTCCCGTCTTGCGGGCCTTTTTTATCCTGCTCGGCAGCACCACCGGCGTTTGGATTCGCTTTGAAAAAGTACGCGGCGATTTTTTCAGTTATAAAGCCTGTCTCGACGGGGTCAAGCTGGAGATTCCCGATCATTTAAGCTGTGAAGTTAAAACCTGCAGTTTGGAATTCTCGGTTTTGGATTTTTCGCTGAAGACCCTGATTGTCTCCAATGTGTATTTGGAGGGCGCCCGCTTGGAATACAACCATGCCTCAGACAAAGATTTGCTCCCGCCCACCTTGCCGCCTTTTTTAATTCGCAATCTGCAGATCAAAGAGAGCATTGTGATCTTTAGCGATCGGTCTCCCAAAACTCTGACCCTGAAGACCCCCACTGCTTTGACCTTCCATTTGGACGATTATCGCTGTGAAGCTCTGCACAGCCAGTATTTATTGTTCAATGCGATTTTTACCTCGCAGATGGTAGGTCGGCTTGAAGAAGCCCCTTTTTCAATGTCTTATCGCGAAGATGGCGAAAAGGGGCTTTCCCAATGGCGCGTCCAGGGCTTGCCGACCCAACGCCTCGTGCCGTTTGTGCAGGGCAAACTGGACTTGATTGAAAAGAGTTCCATGAATATCAGCGTGAGCAATGAATGGCTGGTCAATTATGACGACATTACCATGACCGTTCAAATTCTGATTATCGACCTGCTGAACTTTCGCTCGCCTGCGCTTTTGCCTGTGCCAACCAAACTCTTGGCCGATGCACTCAGCGTTTTTATCAACCACCAGATCAA